>DURK01000059.1 GCA_012837325.1 Clostridiales bacterium | reverse complement strand
CATTTTATAGAATTCATTCAAAGGAAGCATACTGATAAGGATGATAAATTATTGGTAACAGCTCATGCATATCCAATCAGAATGTTGATAATTGAACTGATGAGATTTGCCTGCCGCCACCTATGGGATTTTCAATTGGACAACACGGGTATCACTATTATTCACTTTGAATCCGGCAAAAGCCGCTTAATTTGTTTAAATGATACCAGCCACCTGTCTAAAGGGAGCTATTTCAATACAAGCAATCAAACTTAATTGGAGGGATGGCTTTTGGAGTTACCAGGAAGCAGAGAAGCATCCAGGATAGCACTGAACATGGCTTTGACCCAAAATCGGGATGAGGAGAAAAGGTTAAAGGAAGAAATGTTAAAGCAAGGAATCCGTGTTGCAGCAGTGGATTATGGAGGCGAATTTATTCCCTCCGTTACCAAGATTATCGAGAGAGCTGTCGTAGCTGCTAAAAGAGAAGGGCTGATTGGAGAATCCCATGTCGAAGAAGGGGCAGTTGCAGGAGCGGCCCGGGAGGGTGTATCCCAGATTATGCCCAAAGCTTTGGGCTTGAATGTAGGGGGTAAAATCGGAATCGCCCGATATCATGATCATATTTGTGTTGCTTTGTTTTTCGGAATTGGTTTATTACATATGAATGAAGTCGCCGTTGGATTGGGACATCGCGTTGTATAGGAGTCGCATATATGAATTTTTTTGCTGTAAGAGGCGCAACTACCGTCTCTAAAAATGAAAAAGAAGAAATTTTAGAAAAAACCAAAATCTTACTGACTCAATTAATTGAAACCAATAAATTGAGCTTTCAAGACATTGTCAGTATCATATTTACAACTACCAAAGATATCGACGCTGTTTACCCTGCAGTTGCAGCCAGAGAACTGGGAATGAAGTCCATACCGCTGACTTGCTGCCAGGAAATGCATGTGAAAGGCAGTCTGCCCTTATGTATTCGTGTTTTGATACACGTTCAATTAGAACAGAGCAGAGCATTGCAGCCTGTCTATCTGGAGAAGGCGGTCATGCTACGTCCCGATCTGGCAAAGCTGACGATAGCTATCGATGGACCCGCCGGAGCAGGAAAAAGTACCATTGCACGGCTGTTAGCTAATCGGATGGGAATTCTCTATCTGGATACTGGAGCGATGTATCGCGCAATGGGCCTGAAAGTATTGGAAAAAGGAAAAGATCCCGGCAACTCTAAGGAAGTTATTGACCTGCTGCCCGATACGGATATTTCTGTTCAGCTTGGGGGCGAAGGACAAAAGGTATTCCTAGATGGCAGGGAAGTAACAAATGAAATTCGAACCGGAGAAATTTCTGACGCAGCTTCAAAAATAGGTATCATACCAGAGGTGCGCCGTAAGCTGGTAGAACTGCAGCGTCAGATTGCAAAAACGGCATCCCTGGTCATGGACGGTCGGGATATTGGCACCTATGTAATGCCCAATGCTGCATTAAAAGTCTTTCTCACCGCATCACCCGAAGAAAGGGCGCGTCGCAGGTGGAAGGAGTTAAAGCAGAAGGGAATGGAATCAGATTATGATACCATACTACAAGAGATAATCCAGAGGGATGCCAATGACAGTAATAGAAGTTTTGCTCCACTCCGAAAAGCTGAAGATGCTGTATTGATTGATACCACAGACAAAAGCATTGAACAGGTCATCCAGAAACTAGAAAATCTGCTACAAAACTGACGGAGGAAACAAGTTGCTTTACTATATTATACGCACAATTTTGATACCTATCATATATTTGCTATTTTGGCCAAAGGTAAGAGGAAAGGAGAATTTACCTGCTCAAGGCAGTACCATTATTTACTCCAACCATACTTCTTTATTTGATCCCGTTATATTGGCATGCCTTTTACCAAGGAAGATACACTTTATGGCAAAGAAAGAATTGTTTCGGTTTCCACCTGCAGGGGCTATTTTAAGAAGGGTCGGAGCTTTTCCAGTAAAAAGAGGTTCAGCTGATATGACAGCCATAAAAACAGCCCTTCGCACCTTAAAGGAGGGAAAAGTGTTCGGTATTTTCCCAGAAGGTACCAGGAGTAAAAGCGGGAACTTGCAGACCTTCACACATGGTGTAGCTGCCATTGCTCAAAAATCCAAGGCCGTAGCTATTCCTGTAAGCATAACAGGTGAATATAAGATATTTCGGCCAATTCAGGTAACCATTGGAAAACCATTAAATTTGGAGCAATATTATAATAAAAAAGCAAATTCAGAACTATTGGATCAAATGTCAGAAGAGATGTCGGAAGCGGTAAGATTACTTGCTCCTTAACAATGAGAATACCTTGCTAATAGCCGATTAATTAAAATTTAGTTTAAATTTCATTTAAAAGAAGGATTTAGTCATATAATATCGAAAAAGTATAATATTAATTTTTAGATGTGATTCCTACTTGCAGTGTTCGGATAATCCTTAATATGGTAAAGCAATCATAACCTTTTGAATTGTGTAGGGGGGCTAAAGCGAAGGGCCAATAAAAAACGATCTTGATCAAACTTCATAATTTTATAGCAACGATTCTACCCTGCAGGAAATTCGAACACATCAGAACACATCAAAAGAGGAATATACAATCGAGAAAATGCACACTTACTTGGTGTGCAAAACACGATTGTATGGATTTTAAGGAGGTACTATTCAATGAGTGATGTGAAAGAAGAATTGAAAGAGAAGGTTACAGCTGAGGCTGCTGTTGAAACACAACAGAGTGAAGAAGAAATGACTGAGCAAAGCTCTGCTGCAGTTGAGGAAGAAAGCTCCCCGGTTACAGCAGAAGAAGGTCAAACTGTAGTTACAGCAGAACAGGAAGCTGTGATTCAGGATATTGAAATGCAAACTGCTGTTCAGGAAGAAAAGCTTCCTGAAGAGGCATCAGAAATGGCTGAAAAAACAGAAACGGTAGAAGCTGAAGATCAGGCCGAAGCAATTAGTGAAAAGGAAGGATTGGAAGAAGAAGCAAAGGGGCAGTCAAAAGAAGAAACCATGGAGAATTTTGAAATTGTTTCTCTCCGTCCAGGACAAATTGTTAAAGGTAAGATTCTGCATGTTTCCGATGATGAGTTAATTGTAAATGTAGGATACAAATCCGATGGTGTTGTTGCCAAGGATGATATCATGTTGGAAGAGGAAAAGCCTCTTACTGAAGTATTTCAGGAAGGTGACGATATTGAAGTCGAGGTACGTAAGGTAAATGATGGTGATGGGAATGTCGTACTCTCACAAAAGAATATTGTTAGAAATCAAGCCTGGAAGGTTATTGAGGAAGCCTTCAAGAGTGGACAGGAAATCACCGGTATCGGTAAGGAAGTTGTCAAAGGAGGAGTATTGGCAAATATAAAAGGCTTTTCGGCATTTGTGCCTGCTTCACAACTATCCTTGCGGTATGTAGCAAATCTCGACGTTTTCGTCGGTCAAGAACTGCGCCTGCAGATACTGGAAGTTGATAAGAGACGCAATCGGGTGGTAGCATCACAAAGGGCCATTCTAGAAGCAGAAGAGGCTGAGAAAAGGCAAAAGGTTTGGGACAACATTGAAGAAGGACAGCTTATCAGTGGTGAAGTAAAGCGGCTGACCAATTTTGGTGCCTTTGTTGATATCGGCGGTGTTGATGGTCTGATTCATATTTCGGATCTTTCATGGGGTCATATCAAGAGTCCCAAACAGGTTGTTTCTGAAGGTCAACAGGTAGAAGTTCTGGTTCTTTCTGCCGATAAAGAGAAAAATAGAATATCTCTGGGCTATAAGCAAACATTGCCTCAGCCGTGGGATAACATCGAAGAGAAGTATCCAATAGGGCAGGTCTTCCAAGGTAAAGTGGTACGCATCACAAACTTTGGTGCATTTGTTGAATTAGAGCCAGGTGTAGATGGATTGGTTCATATCTCACAAATTTCCGATAAGCGGGTTGAAAAGGTAGAAGATGTCCTTCAAACCGGGGAAATGGTTTCCGTTAAAGTGTTGGATGTCAAGCCAGATGCTAAAAGAATTAGTCTAAGTATAAGGGAAGCGGTTGAAAAACAAGAGAAGAAGCCGAAACCTCAACAACAAGAAAGCTCTTTTACGAATGAAGAAATGACTGTTTCACTGGGTGAATTTTTCCCAGATCAAAACGAAGATGAATAAAAAAGAGGCTCTTGCTTAATTGTTGAGGTGAACCCGAAAACGGAGAGTAAATAAACAATTATTGAAGAAGATGTCATCATTATTGAAGGCATCTTCTTTTTGTTCACCCGCCATGGGCGGGCTCTAAAGGGTGAAAGTCCCGAGTGCGCCCAGGTAATGAGGAAGCACATAGCTGAACAGCAAAGGTGTCCATCGTGAGGTGGATCTGAAGGAAGCTGTAGGCAAATATCTAGGTTTTGGTTTTTACTATGATTCGGAATTTCCTCTACTCGATTTTGTATAAACTCACTTTTTATGGACATAATAAACTCAACCTCACAAGATACATTGAGACCCCCTTTATGTCAGCCGTGTTACATTACGGCTGATTTTTTGATTTG
>DURK01000203.1 GCA_012837325.1 Clostridiales bacterium | reverse complement strand
ATGCACAAAAGATTGACATGGAATCAGCTGCTGTTCAGTTTGTGGAGACAACTGCAACAGCAATGCCTGTAAAAACAATAGCAGGAAAGAGTGCAAAGAAACGCAGCAATAAAAACAACAAGACATCAGCAGGACAGAGCAGCGGCGGTGTAGGTATAGGTGCATCTTTTGCTCTGGCAAATTTAAATACCAGAGTATCGGTTAATACTGCCCGCGGAACCATATTAAAGTCAGCCCGGGAGATTAAGGCAAAATCCAACTTTACAAACCGTGTTACCACAACAGCTGAATCCGGGAATGACGTTATCGACGATGATGGCGGAGACCCGGACAAGTTAAATCAGGATCATTCCAATCTTAACAGCAAATATAACAAAATTGCTCTTGATGCCGCTGTAGCTATATCCATAATGGATATAACTGTAGAGGCTGTTATTGGTGCGCCTGCAAATCCTGAGGTCTCCAATATAACCGCCGGCGGAGACTTAAATTTAGAAGCAGCGCTAAATAGCATAATAAAAACCACTTCAAAATCTAAGGCGGAAGCAACAAATGCTGCTGCCGGAGCTACTCTGTCTCTGAACATAATTGATGGCATTGTATTAGCCGACATGGGCGGTTATGCCAATGTATCCGGCAAAGCGGAAATTACCGCAAAAGCATATACAGTAGACGAAAGCGACGCCTATGCAACTTCAAAGGGTGTACAGCTGAAAAGACAAGAGAATAAATTCGGAAAATCCATAGATGATATTCTCAATGGCAAAGGGGCAGATGATGAAAGCAAGCTGCCCGCATCCCAGAAGGTGCTTAATGGCGATGATTCAGTTCATAATGATGAAAAGAGTCCGCTGGGAGATAATAAGATAGATGAGCTTGCCGAGACCAAGAATGTTGATCAGCAAACCGGCAATACATCACAAGGCACTAAGGTAAGTGTAGCTGCAGCAGTGGCTGTCAACATTATTGAACATAATGTGACCGCATCTGTATCAGGCAAGATAGTAAATGCACAGCTTATCAATGTTTTTGCCCAGAACGAGAATAATTTCATCACATATGCCACAGGTACTGCCATAAACAACGGAAATGCAATTTCTGTTGCCGTTGCAGTTGCCGTAAACAACTCCAAGAATAAAGCTGTGCTTGGCAGTGCAGATAATATTAAAGGAAGCATTATTGTCAAAGCTAATACACTCCATAATATAAGCGAAGGATATCGTGACAAGCTGGCTGCACAGGCAATAGCCGGTTCAAAAGCAGGAACAGACGGCAAATTCGGAGCAGCCGGGGCTGTTGCTGTTCTGGTTTCCAATGCACAGACTAAGGCATATATCCTTAACAATTCCACAGTAAAAACAGCAGAAAATCTCTATATAGAAGCCACTGAGAAGAGCAAGCTGGCAATTCGTGCATGGGGTGCCAGCCAGATCTCTAACACCTCAGATATAAAGAATCAGATTGATCAGCAAAAAGCAGATCAGGGCAGCGGAGGAGCTCAGAACCCCGGAAATACCGGTTCCGGCTCATCAGTGGTTGCCGGTGTTGGTGCAGCCTTTGCCGTACTGTATGCAAATAATCAGGTTACTGCTTATATTGGCAGCGGTTCCTCTGTTACAGCTAAGTATGTATATGTATCTTCAGTAAAGGAAAAGGTTGATTTAAACAGCTGGGAGTATCCATGGGACAATATTAAGGATATGATCCCATCCGTTGATGAATTGAAGGATATATTCACAAAGAAAAAGGATGATGGATCAACCAGCATTACAGTAAATAAAGATGCTGAAGCAATTAAGAAGATAACCAATGGGTTAAAGGACCTGGATTTGAGTCTGGAAGCAGATGAGTACCTGAATCTTGTTGCCAGAAACAATTATTATGTTGAGGCAGCAGGCGGTTCCTTAATATCCAGTTCAGCGGATGCAAAATTCTCAGGAGCAGGTTCCTTTGCCATCATCTACTTCAAGAATATAATTGATGCATATATTGGTGACGGCACAACAATAACCATACTTCCCGGAACAAATTCTGCAGCAGCCGTAAATGTAAAAGCTGAATCGGATGTAAATGCTAAGGCAATTGGAGGTTCTCTTGCTACAGGCGGAGACACCTCTGTGGGCTTGACTGCAGTAGTAATATACAATGATGATGAAGTAAAAGCATGTATTGGCAAGAATGTCGGGATTTCGGGATTTGATAAGGATATAGATATAAATGCTTCTGCTAAGCAGGACTATATAACTATAGCAATAGGTGCATCAGCTGCTGATAATGTCGGAGTCGCTGGAATAGTAAATGTCATCATTTCAAGCAACAGTGTAAAGGCATACATTGACAGCAGCAACGGAAGTGCAAAGATTGAGGGAAGCGGCAGCCTGAAGATAAATGCTGTCAACAACACAGATATACTGGGAATACTGGGCGGCATCACTTACGGCAAGAAAGCAGGCGTAGGTATTACATGCGCATTCCTGACATTGTCTAACAACACTGAAGCCTATATAGGCAGCGGGGTAGTGCTTAATATCGGTAACGGCAGCGTTGCTGTAAAAGCATCGGCTGCAGAGTCCATCATATTAATATCTGCAAACGGAGCGGCTTCCAAAGATGTATCCGTAAGCGTCGGCCCTGTTATTAAACTGGTTGACTCCACAGTTAAGGCGTATATAGGAAGTCAGGCACGGGTAACTGCAGGCGGAATCAGCATTATTGCGGAAAGCAATACTGATATTCTGGGGATCGCTGGATCTGTCAGTGCATCCTTTGGCAATGCCGGAGTTGGAGCGGTAGCAGATACAAACAAATATGAAAAAGTAGTTCATGCGTATATTGATGACGGAGCAGTGGTAAGCTGCAGCGGCAATATAAGCATATATGCTGTTTCAAGAGATAAGATTTCATCATATGTAGTCGGCATAGCAATAAGCACTGAAGTAACAGTGGAAGGATCAGCTGCTGTAAACATTATAAGCAATGATGTACGTTCATTTATAGGAAATAATGTTGAGATAAACAAGGGAACACAAAGGGCAGGAGACATTTCAGTTAAGGCAGAACAGGATACCGATATACTTGTTATAGCAGGAGGATTGTCCGGTTCCACAGGAAATGCTGCTGTTGGTGTATCAGCCGGTGTAATAACCTTTGACGGCAAGGCTCTTGCCTATATCGGCAATGGTGCAAATATAAATGTATCTGCTATTACCATTAAGAGCAGCAGCACACAGAATATCCTGGTGATAGTAGCCAGTGGCGGGGCATCCAGCAATGTTGCTGTCAATGGTGCTGTAAACGTACTGGTTTTCAGGCAGGAAACATCCGCATACATAGGAAACAATTCCAATGTAATATCTTATGGCGGAATTACTATTGAAGCCAATGACGATACCAGACTGCTTCTGGTTTCCGGCAATATCGGAATATCCGGAAGTGTTGCTGTCGGTGCGTCAAATGTTACCACAACCTTTGATAAGAATGTATCTGCATATATAGGCAAGGATACATCAGTTGCAAATAACAGCAGCCATTCAATAAAGATAAATGCCAAAGACTCTGTTGATATGCTTTTAGTGGTGGCCGGCCTTGGCGGTTCAGGTGATGCAGCCATCCAGGGTTCCATTATAGTATTGGTAGTAAAGGACAATGTATCTTCATATATAGCAGGGAACACAAATACCCAGGCTCAGATCTATACAGGCGGAAGCATTGTTCTGCTCTCTGAAAGCAGCAGCAATATATTGAATGCAGCAGGCAGTGCAGTAGGCTCCGGTACAGCAGCAATAGGAATTGCATCTGCTGTTGCCACCTTTGAAGGCACAACACAGTCTTATATAGGAAAGAATGCAAAAGTAACTGCCCTTGGCAATGGAGACAGCATACAGTTCTACACCGGTGCAGCAAACGGGGCAAAGAGCAGCTACAACGGTATTTTAATCGGTGCATACAATACCCAGAAGATTGAAAACTGGGTAATAAGCGGTGGAGCAAGCGGTACTGTAACAGTTACCGGCTCTGTCAATGTTGTAGTAATGGATCAGACTACTCAGAGCTATATTGATGAAGGAGCAGTATTAAATGCTGACAAAGGCATAAGGATAGTTGCCCTTGATAATACAGATATTGAAAACCGCGTAGGTACAGCAGGAGCTGCAGGTACCGTAGCAGTAGGCGTATCATCAGATACACTTGTATTCAGCAAGAAGGTAAAAGCGCTTGTTCTTGATGGAGCAGTAATTACTGCATCAGAAAATATTATAGTACATGCCAATAGCAACGAAGCTATCCAGACAATAGTTGCAGGAGTGGGCGGTTCAGGTACTGTATCTGTAGACGGTTCTGCTTCCGTAATCGTATTTGATAACGAAGTTCTGGCGCAGATTGGTACGGACAAGGGAACCAGTGACAAGCATGCAGTTGCAGATGCCAATGGAAGTATCGTTATTCTGGCAGAGGATAACCAGAATATTGATGTAATAGCAGGCTCAGCAAATGGTTCAGGAACGGTATCCGTAGCTGCCGGAACCAGTGTAATAACATTGGAAGGTAAGGTAAAAGCCCAGGCTGGCAAATATGCCGACCTGAACGCCTATGGATATTATGATGTTTTGTTCTACACAGGCGAGAACGGCAAGAAAAAGGAACTTTACCGCGGGCTTTTGATAGGCGCATACAATGTATCCAATATATATCAGAAGGTATTCTGCGCATCGGGAAGCGGAGCAGTTGCAGGCTCCGGAGCAGTGGCAACAATAGTTGCCAAGAATGAAGCCCGTGCAGGCATCATGAGCAATGCCCGGATAAATCAGGGCAGCAGAGAGCATCATCAACAGCAGACAGTTCGTGTTGTCACAGTAAGTGAAACAGGCACTGAAGCGGTTGCAGGTGGAGCTGCCGGATCGTATTATTCAGGCATCGGAGCTGCAGTTGTTGTAATTTCGATGGAGAAACAGACTGTTGCCGAGATAGCATCAAATGCCAGGGTAAATGCCAGGGGCAATATTGAACTAGTCGCACTGACTGTTAATGACATAATGAATACTGTTGCTGCATTGGGCGGTGCCATTGTTGGCATTTCCGGTTCTGTAGCTGTTGTGACCATATCGGATCATACCTCTGCAAATATTGGTGCAAATGCAGTATTGATCTCCGGCATGGATATAAATGTTAAAGCAGGCTCAAGCAATCACTTTGAGTTTTATGTAGGAAGCATCAGCGGCGGCGGCGCAGGATTGGGCGGAGCAGCTGCCACCCTGACATTGAAAGCTGAAGCTCTGGCTTCTGTCGGAGATGGTGCAAAGCTTACAGCAGGCCGCAATGTATTTATCATAGCTGAATCCAAAGAAGATGTTGATGCCTATGCAGCCGGAGCTGCCATCAGCGGTTTCTCTGTAACAGGATCT
>DURK01000004.1 GCA_012837325.1 Clostridiales bacterium | reverse complement strand
CCGCCATATCCATATTGAAGCCGAATATAAAGATTGGATCCAGTATGGTATTGATCAGAGCACCGGAAAGATTGCACAGCATGGCATATCTTGGATTTCCATCCGCACGGATGAGGTGTCCGCCGCCGATCGAAAAAACCAAAAATGGAAACCCGGTTGAGGTAATCCGGGTATAGGTCTTTGCGTAGCTTAAGACAGGTTCAGGTGAACCAAAAAACCGAAGCAGAGGCGTGAGAAATAATTGAGTAAGCAAGGCAAGCAATGCTCCCAAAGTTAACAGCAAAGTAATGGAATTGCCTGCATAATAGGCAGCTTTTTTGCTGTCTCCCTCCCCCATGGTCAGGTTGAATGCAGCGGCACCGCCTATCCCAAACAGCAGCGCGATTGCTGTGCTGATGGTACTTAGCGGGAAGGCCACATTCGTTGCAGCATTTCCCAATTCCCCAATTTTTTGGCCAATGAAAAATTGGTCCACGATATTGTATAGCGCACCAACCAACATGGCCACAATGCTTGGTATGGCAAATTTTCTTAGCAAGCCGCCTACAGGTTCCGTGCCAAGCGGATTTTGTGCATTGGTTTGTTTTTTATCCATATTGAAGCAACCTATTCTTCCCGAAACGTCTTATCTGCCGAAACCAGATTCTTCGAAGAGACAATGCAGCCTACTGGCTTGGCTGAGTTTGATACAAATTGCTGCCTTGGGAATCGATGACAACGATTAAAGGCAGATTTTCCACCTCCAGCCGATACACTGCTTCTGCACCCAGGTCTTCAAAGGCCAGTACTTCTGCCTTTTTTACGCAGCGCGCAATAAGCGCAGCCGCTCCGCCTACTGCAACCAGATAAACAGCCCGATTGCGGATCATGGCTTCAATAACTTCCGGGCTGCGCTGCCCTTTGCCTATCATGATCTTCAGGCCGAGATCCAGCAGCTGCGGGGTATAGCTGTCCATTCGATAGCTGGTGGTAGGTCCGCAGGAACCGATTATTTTACCTGGCGGAGCAGGACAGGGACCAGTATAGTAGATACCTTGGTTCTTCAGATCGATGGGTAGGGAATCTCTGGGCTCCTGCCCCTTATCTAGAGCATTATTTATGTATTCCAGCATGCGTTTATGAGCGGCATCTCTGCCGGTGAACAGAACGCCTGTTAATTCAACCATATCCCCTGCCTGAAGTTGACTGATTTGTTCGTCCGATGCCGGGGTTGTAATCCTTTTAATCATGTCAGCACTCCGTATAAATAGTAATAATCAGCAGTGAGCAAGCTTTCTATCCGCAGATGGCTCGAGGACATAAAAATAACAGCCTGTCCGGGCTAAAGAACAGCCTGCGCATGTCTTGCAACATGGCATTGCACATTGACAGCCACCGGCAAACCTGCCAGATGGGTAGGGAAGGTGTCTATATGAACTGCCAGGGCGGTCGTTCCTCCACCCAGCCCCTGCGGGCCGATGCCGGCAGCATTGATTTTTTGCAGCAGTTCCTGTTCCAATTCAGCCAGCTGCGGGTCAGGGTTGGGCCTGCCTGCTTCTCTCAGCAATGCCTTCTTGGCCAGATAAGCTGCTTTTTCCATCGTGCCGCCTATTCCTATACCCAGTATGACAGGGGGACAGGGATTGGCGCCTGCCTGAAGAACGGTATCCAGTACAAATTTTTTGACTCCCTCTATCCCATCGGAGGGCCTGAGCATGATCAGGCGGCTCATGTTTTCGCTGCCAAAGCCCTTGGGTGCGACGGTGATTTTCATTCTGTCTCCGTCTGTCAGCTCCAGGTGCAGTACAGCTGGGGTGTTGTCGCCTGTGTTTTTTCTTTCCAGCGGGGTCAGAACAGAATTTCTTAGGTAGCCCTTCTGATAGCCCCGGCGCACCCCTTCATTGACGGCTTCCGTCAGGCTGCCTCCGGTAATGTGAACATCCTGACCCAGTTCAATAAACACGACAGCCATGCCCGTATCCTGGCAAAGAGGAAGCTGCTGTTCTCGGGAAACGTCGATGTTATCCAGAATCTGTTGCAAAATCCAGCTTCCGAAAGGGGATTCCTCCCTTTCCCGAGCTTGTTTCAGCAGCTGTTTTACATCATCGCCTAATTGATAACAGGCCTGCATACACAGCTTTTCGATGGTTTCAACAATGACAGCGGTATCAATTTCTCTCATTCTTCCTCCTGAACTTTTGCTCAGCCATTTATGGGAACTGATGAAATATACCTGTATTCTATCACTTGCTGTATATTTTTACAAGAAAGGCAGGACTGCGTTAAAGGGCGGAAGATTTCATTTTACTTTTTATGGCGGGGTTTTTCAGGAGAAAAGAGAAGAGCACGGTTGAAAAGAGAGCTGCTATGACTGAGGCATATGTTTCATTGAATTCAGGATGGATGGGATATGAACCGTTAAGAGCCTTGAAGGAAACCCAGATAAGTCCAATCATTGATGTCACGACCATACCTGAGATGGCTCCTCTTTGAGAAGTTTTCTTCCAGTAGATTCCAAGGAGCAAAATAACAAAAAGTGAACCCCGGAGTGTATATGCAAAATATACGATGTCCAAAATTCTGGCGCTGTCATATAAAGCAATTGCGATAACCATACACAGTACACCAGACAGTGCGGTAGTAATACGGGAAACAAAGAGCACCTTTTTGTCAGATGCATCTGGCTGCAGCAATCGATGATAAATATCTTTTGTTATCATTGTACCGGCTGCCAATATGATAGGAGACACAGTTGAAAGAACTGCCGCCAATATGGAAGCAAATATGATGCCGCCGGCAACAGGGTTCATTTCCATTATTAGAGAAGGGAGCGCTTGCTTTGCGTTAGCCAGCCCAGGCAGCTTCACCTTTGCAGCCATTCCCAGCAATGCAGTTAAAATTCCGAAGGGAGCAACTGTAAAAGCTGTGATAACCGCAGCCTTTCTTGCCACATGTACATCCCTGGCGGCTAAGATTGGCTGTATTCCTGCTTGTGCTGTGCAAGCACCAAGAATGGATGCAATAAGCCAGGAAGATACCTTGGGCATACCAACGGAAAAAAAGCTGAAATAACTTTTGGGAAGGGCGGCCTGCATCCCTGACAAGCCGCCAACATCTCTGGAGGTTAAAAGAATGGCCAGGATCATTCCGCCATACATAAACACAAGGTGCATCATGTTGGTGTATCCAACTGCTGTCATGCCTCCAGCCAGCGTGTAAACGATAAAACCGGTACCGAGAATCAGAACAGCCGTCACATAATCCATTCCAAAAACCGAGACTCCAAGTGTACCGGCTGCCACGATCTGAGAGGTACCAACGGCAATCATCACAAATGTAAGCAGGATACTGGATACGATTCTGGCATTCAGACCGATATACTTTTCAATGATGCCCGGTACAGTTACTGTATCAAGGCTGCGGTACAGCTTTGCAAAAAGCAGAGCCATGATAATGATGCCTATGCCATTGGCAATGGAATACCATGAACCTGATATACCGAAAACATATCCATATTCCGAAATTCCTGTGGTTGACGTTCCCCCCAGCCATTCACCGGTTCCGGCTGCAACACACATCAGAACGCCAAGGCCGGCACCATGAAAGGAGTTTGCGGTTCTGGTTTTCCTTTGCGCAATGACACCGATAAAAATCGTGACTGCCAAATAAGATAGCAGGATTATACTTTGCAGTGACATAGCCGATTTCCTTTCGCATATGTTTTTCGGTCAAACATAGCAGAAGTGTTCATTTGAAATACATTTACGATTCGTCGTCCAGTGGAATTTCTATGTCAAGGAGCGGCGGGTATTGCTGGCACCCAAATACATCACCTTCGCCAAATGAGCCGCTGGGGACCAGGCGGTTAATCGTGAATTTTATGGCATTGGCAGGATCAAACTCCACAAAGTCTACAATTCTGGACGCAGGGATATCAAAAATTTTCGCTACTGTATCCCTGGTCAGGCATTTACTTTTTTTCACCAGCTCATAGTTGCCCTGTTCCCGAAAAATGATGTCAAAGGTGATTCTGTCAGTACCAGCGTTTTTACTTCTGATGGTTTTCGCCAAATCAACCAATTTTACCGTTTTCATGATACTTCCTCCTATTCTCCTATTTCGATTTCATGAATTGGGAACAGCTCTAATGGATCATCGACAGCCACTACATGGTTCATGGTCCATTGGTATGCAGGAGAAACCTCAACAACTTCATCAAGAATAAATGCAGCTGTTCCGGCAGTGCCTTTCACCTCCGGCAGTCTTGCATAGAAAATCTGGCGGGTACCAATCAGGGTAACCTCTTCTGCCACTTCCTTTGTTGGAGCAACACCTTCCACGACAATGAGCAGCTCATGAGACCTGATCTCCTTTACAGGCTCCAAGTCGCCCATCACTCCGTTTTTGCCGAAAATACGATAGCTCAGCTGGTATTCCTGACCTTCGAAACGTTCTTTAACCTGATCCTTTGCCCATTGAATCACTTCATCAATATGCTTGATGGTATAAGGATCGCGAACTCCTGCCATGCCGAGATACCGTTCTCCAACCTTTCCGGAACCCTCCAGTTTTACCTTTATTTTGCCCTCAATAGGGATAAATCTGGCTCCGGTAATTCGGCAGGTCTTCTCATCATACTGCTCGTATACACAATCCCTCATATCCATCATTCCACCGGCAACATACTCATAGTAAGGATTGGACCTCTCATACATTGCATGCCCTGCAACAGAAGCAGGTGTACACCTTTGATAAGGGCTCATAGCTGTTACTTTTACATCATCCTTCGTGATTGTGCCGATCACTGTTTCCTTTGCAGCATAAGGCTCTGCGCAAAAGGAAGCACACTCCAGAACCTTACCGGCGTAGTAGGCAACATCATCCGGGAAGCCCTCATGTTTGGCAGCAGCAGCAAATATACAGGCATCGCTGGAACGCCCGCCGATAATTACATCTGCGCCCATTTCAAGCGCTTTGATATAGGGATGAACACCGGCAACCGCAACGATACGGTCTGTCTTTTCAAGTTCCTCAATTGTTAAATCAGATCTGCTGTCCAAGCCCTCGATCACTTCACCGGATTCCATCTTTTTCCGAAGATACTCTTTGTCTACTTCGGAATAAAAATAGACCAGCTTGAACTTTTTCATCTTATGTTTCTTTGCGATTTCCCGTATGAACCCAACAAACATATCCACCCGGCTGTTGGTTCCTGTATCACCGGCAGAGCCGATTATCATGGGAACGCCCTGTTCTCGTGAGGCAAGAAGCATTAACTCCAGGTCATGCATTTGATGTGCCGGATGGCTTGCGCATTTATCAGCCCCCAACGGTACCGGACCGATGTCGTCGCTGCCTGAGTCACAGCAATAATAGTCAGGCATGGTTTTTGCACCAATCCAAAAGCTTTCTTCTTTGGTTGGCGCAAATCCTAAATGGCCATTGGAACAATGGATACGCAATGATTCTTTTCCCATTAAATAACCTCCCTGAATATTTTCCTGAGATATTGAGTGATTGCCTCAATAAAATGTGACATGACATGTTATAACCAGTTATGTAAATCATATACTTCTTTCACTTATATGTCAATAACCAATTGGAATATTTAGAGTTTATTACCTGCATGTTTCTTTATTATGCTCGTACTCTGATCAAGCAGTCAACATCAAGCAGACTCCAGTAAAGACCAAGCTCTTGCATGCAGGGAATTGAAATAGTATAATACCATTGGATTATAAAAAAGGATTGGTAATAATATGTTGAACTTTGACGGACCTACACCCTTATATATACAGATAAAAGACAGTATTAGAAAAGCGATTGCCAGTGGTGAATGGAAGCCAAACGAACAAATTCCTTCAGAAAGAGAGCTGTGTAAACGGTTTAATGTAAGCAGAATAACGGTCAGACAAGCGATAGCTGACGCTGAAAACGCCGGACTCCTATATAAAATACAAGGAAAAGGCACCTTCGTGAAGGCACCGAAAATCGGGCAGGGGCTGACCCGGATCACCAGCTTCGGGAAAACTCTTCAAATCAGCGGGCTGAGCGGATCAACAACGATTCTGGAGTCACAGGTGGTTCCAGTCAATTTGCAGCTTTCCAGTATATTGAATTGCGGCCTGGAGGATCAGGTTTATAATCTTCAACTGCTTGGATATGGAAATGATGAACCAATTGTATACTACAATTCCTTTTTTCCGCTTGCTGTCGGCTATTCGATGAATGAAGCCGCACAAAAGTACTTGAAACTGAACAGGCCCTTTTCTACCTATGATTTATATGGTGAGTTGGATATCGCAGCAGATGCGGTGGATCAGACCTTTGAGGCGGTTAACTGTACACAGGAAGTGGCTAAAATTATGAAGGTTCGGGAAGGTACCGCCATGCTGGTTGTTACATCTGTTGTCTATACCAGAGATTCAAAGCCTGTAGAATTCAAAACGGCCATGTATAAGGCCGATAAATATAAATTTCATTTAAAGCGCAATATGTAAGGCTATGACAGCCGCAGCTTATCTCAATTCATTTCCCTTGTTACCTTTTTAGAAACGCTTCAACTATGAGCCATGCATTGAAAGCAGTTATCAAGCTAAAAAATATTCGAAATTTTCCATTTAATTGTTGACGTATAATGGAATTGCTGATAGCATATAGTATAACAGGTTATAACCAGTTATACAAATGCAGCAATATACATTTCAAAACAAAGTCTATCTATTCTACAACCCAAATGGTGTACCGGCTCAATCACAAACTTTTACTGAAAAGGAGGTGATAGCGTTGATCGTAAGGATAGGGGTCACCAGTGGATGGGAGCCTGGAACGGTTGTTGAAGGCTGGCCTATGGTTTATGTAAATAAGGGGTTGACAGACAGTCTTGAAGAAGCAGGCGCAATTCCAATCATCATACCCATTTTTGATAATACCCAGCACATCACTTCATATATGGACTTTATCGATGCCATTATTATAGCAGGTGAGATATTAAGTGTTAAACGTAACGTTGTAAAAGCAATCGGCACCAATGTTCTGGAAAACAGCAATCCGCTCCGTTATAAAAGCGAAATGGCAGCCATTCAAGCTGCAATAAGGCATAAAAAGCCGTTACTGGGGATATGCAGGGGCTTTCAAGTGCTTACGGTTGTTGAAGGTGGCTCCGTCGGAGATAACGACATTAATATTGGAAACCATGTGTTACATCAGCAAGGTGGAGTATACCCGCCCGATGTTGGATCACACCGGATACATATTACACCGGAAAGCAAGTTGTTTGATATGCTGAAGGTTCATTCTCCTGTAGTAAACAGCTTTCATCGTCAGGCGGTAGACAAAATGCCGGATGGCTATCGGGTTGCTGCAAGATCAGAAGATCATCACATCGAAGCAATCGAATCCATTTCCGGACCTTTTAGAATGGGTCTGCAATTCCACCCGGAAATGCTTACAGAAGAAATTTGGAAGGACTTTTTCGTGGAATTTGTCAATCTTGTCCGAACCGAGAAATTAAATTCGTAAGATTTTTTGAATTCGCTTAAGGGGGTATTTCGTTATGGCAATGTTAGCACCTTTGCTAAACATGACAATGATAGGGCCCTTGCCGATAGAAGTTTTTTATCTCATTTTGGTGCTTGCTTTCGTAATGCTGCTATTTATTCTATTCAAAAGGCCCATCTATGAAACCATGTTCCTGGCTTTTTGCTTTTCTGTTGTTATGACCGGCAAATATAACTTGTTTTTTAAGCACTTGGTCTTTCCGGCAACACAAAGCAACCTCTTTTATATCATTGTCAGTTTTCTGGCTTTGGCGTATATCTTAGAGAAAACAAAGGTTGTTGAAAAACTAATAAGAATCATATTGGCTATTTTCGGAGGTTTACCGGGAGGAGCAGGGTATGTCGCACTGTTTGGAAGCGCTGCCCTTGCCACCATGACAGGTACAGGTCCTGGAAATGTTGCAGCCACAGGAGTTTTTACCATTCCGGCGATGATTAAGAGCGGCTTTTCAAGAGAATTGGCTGCCACAACAGAAGCCTCCTGCAGTATGCTGGGAAACCAAATGGGTCCTGGTTTGAATCTTGTCGGCTTTGGTATTCTGGCGGGACTTTATCCTGCAGCAAACTATAATTTGGCCACCTTCTGGATTGCTCTTTGGATTGTGGGAGGATGGCTGGTCGTTCAAAGATTGATCACTCTTATCATTCTATGCAAAAGAGAAGGCGTTAAGCCGATACCCAGAGAAGAAAGGCCCAGGTTCAGGGAGGCTTTGAAAAACGGTTGGGATTCCCTGCTTCTTCCCCTTATTATTCTGTTCCCGATTATATTTTCTTCTCAGGCATCAGGCTTTATACAGGCCAGACTCGGCGTTGACGGCGAAGCAGCATTCAGTTCAATTGTACTGATGTTCACAGTTGGCGTATGCACAGTGTATGCATTGATAACCGGCAGGAAAAAAATTGCAGAGTCAGAAGGGGCATTCAATGTCAAGGTTGTTTACAATATGTTCAAAAACAGCCTCAGAACCGTGGTCCCTGTCGGTGCGACAATTTATTTCGCTTATGCCATGTCCAATGTTTTTAAGGAGGTTGCCATGGCAGATGCCATGCAAACCTGGGTTACCGGTCTTGGACTCAGCAAACTGGGCTGGACAATTGTAGTGGTTCTTTTTACAGGTATATTGGGCATGGTGCTGCCGGGTTCGTCTCAGGTAGCTCTTTTAGGCGGCGCAATTATATCGACAGGTGCAGCAGTAGGTATCGATCCATTTCTAGTAGCTGCTGTTATGCCTGCCATAACCGGGGTCATGGAAGGCATGACACCGCCGCTGGCCCTGGCTATGTTTACCGGCATGGGTATTGCAAAATCAGAATTCTGGCCGACAGCAAAAAAGCAGTATATATGGGTTTTAGGTAACATCATTGCAACAATACTGCTGTTTATGGGCATACTGCCGATATTTATTAAAGGTTAAGGGGGGATAGCAATGAAGAAAAAGGTAGTAGGTTTTTGCCAGCATGTTTTTGGAATCAGCATGACGATTGCAGTCCTGGTTGGTGCTTTGGTTTTTGTGTTGCTCTTAATTGCATTTATAGCTGGCGGTGACTTTGGTCAATCATTGGCTATCTTCTGTAAAAATGTAATGTACAAAGCGATTACTCTTTCCGCCATCGGTTCTCTTGTCGGAATGTTCGCTTTCTATGTGGATGATTCTCATGAACTGACTTTGAAAACCAGTGAGTCCAAGCAGGAGAAATCCGCATCTGCCTAAGAGGCTTACCAACAGGTATATATGTAACCGGTAACAGGTATCTATAATAGGTTGAAGGAACGAATTTGCGGTTGTTTATCCGCCGCCAAATTCGTTTCTTTTTGGTTTCATCCAGCTGACAATTGATAAGAAAGATAAGCTGTTAAAAAACGGATGTATATGCAAGCGCTGCCGGACAAGAAAAAGAATTAAGATAGAAAGGACGTGAGTTTTGTAATATAATGATGAATATGTATTAATATGAAACGATACATAATCCCGTCATACCTGTATGTGGACATGCATACTTTTATCGGGTTTGGTAGAATCAGGAGGAAAACCAATGAATTTCAAGGTGTGCTCGCTCTTTAGCGGAAGCAGCGGGAATTCAACCTATATAGGAACAGAGAAAACCCATGTCCTGGTGGATGCCGGGGCATCTATGAAGAATGTTGTTGCCGGACTGGGGCAGATTGGTATAGACGGCCGTGATTTACAGGGCATTCTGGTTACCCATGAGCATTCCGATCATATTAGTGCTGTAGGTGCGATTTCCAGGAGATTTCATGTTCCCGTATACGCCAATGAGGAAACCTGGCAGGCCATGGAATCCAAATTGGGAAGAATCGACGCCGGGAACCGTCGGGTTTTTTATAATGATATGGATTTTTATATTCAGGACATCAACATCCAGCCCTTTCAGATTCCCCATGATGCGGCAGATCCGGTTGGTTTCAGCTTTTCCTATAAAAATAAAAAAATAAGTATCGTCACTGATTTGGGGCACACTAACAGCAAAATCATAAAAAGCGTTATGGACTCGGATCTGGTTATCCTGGAGGCCAACCACGATGCAAATATGCTGATGGCCGGACCTTATCCCGGCTACTTGAAGAAACGGATTCTTGGCAGAAAAGGGCATCTGTCCAATGAAGATTCGGGACAGGCCTTGCTGGAAATGGTAAAGGGGAAGGTTACCCATGTTCTGCTGGCTCACTTGAGCAAGGATAACAACTATCCCCAACTGGCCTATCAGACTGTTGTGGATATTCTGGAGAGCAATGGTGTCCAGGCAGGCCGGGATATACAGGTGGATTTAACCTACCGGGATCGCGCCAGCAACTTTTATCATATCGGATAACCGGAGCAGGCCATAACGAAAAACGGGAGGGAATGGCTTGCGTCCGGCATGCTTGAATTTGGGAAAAGCAAGGCAGTTTACTGTGATACCTATCATTGTCATGACCGCAATGATTTTTTTGTCTTCCTGCAACACCTTTCCGCCCTCGGAAAGCGGGGACCCGTATCCGTATGGGGAAACTCCATTTCCACAGCATATTCAGCAGTCAATGCCTGTGAGAGATCCGGCTCAAACAGGTGCCATCGCCCGGGCGGTACAAAAAATAAGTCCTTCGGTAGTGGGCATTTCAACCACCCATGTTCAGGGTGAAGGGTATGGGCTTGAGCCGGGTACTGTGATAGAAGGAGTTGGTTCGGGCTTTATCGTCAGTCGGGACGGCTATGTGATAACCAACGACCATGTAGCAGTTTCAACAGAAGCTGAGATAAAGGTAATCATGCATAACGGAGATGAGCTGGAAGGCAGGGTGCTGTGGACAGATCCCACACTGGATCTAGCTGTTATCAAAGTTCATGCTTCGGATCTTCCTGCAGCCGAGCTTGGGGACAGTTCTCAACTAATTGTCGGTGACCCGGCTATTGCAATCGGAACTCCACTTGGTCTTCAGTTTCAGCATACCACTACAGCAGGGATCATCAGCGCTCTGGACCGTACGGTGGAGGTGGGTACGGAAAGGGGCCAGAATTTCATGGAGGATCTGATTCAGACGGATGCTTCCATTAATCCCGGCAACAGCGGAGGCCCCCTGATAGATGTCAACGGACAGATCATCGGAATCAATACCGTTAAGGTGGTCAGCGCAGAGGGAATCGGATTTGCCATACCCATCAATGCTGCCAAGCCCATCATTCAGCATTTTCTGGAGGATGGTGAATTTACGACTCCCTACATCGGCGTAGTCGGATACGATAAGGCCATTGCTCATTACTACAAACAAACTGACGGCCTGGTTGATGGTGTATATGTAGTAAATATCGATCCGCGGGGTCCGGCATATAAAAGCGGTATTCGGGTAGATGATATCATAACCCGGTTGGGTGACAAGCTGGTCACCAAAATGCTTGAACTCCGTATAGCCGTTTATTCCCACCATGTTGGTGATACCGTTGATGTTGTTGTCATGCGGGACGGAAGGGAAATGGAATTCACCATGACATTGGAGGAGAGCACTGTATTAAACACAAGGCAGAACAATGGCCATATGAGGTAGAACAATTGGAATGTATGCAATTGGCGATGCAGCTATTGGTTATTACGCCCCATATCGGGGCTTTTTATCTGTCACAGCTTTGTTTTCGCATAATTCTTGACCTTCTTTTGCAATTCTTTGTTTCTATTTACTGGATATCGCAAATACGATAAGATAGATAAGAAGGGAGGAATTTCGATGTTTGATAACATGAACCCGATGTATGAGGATCAGATAAAGGAAAGCAATAGGTCTTCCACTCCTATTGCAAGCGGTATACTGTATTTGGCTGTTCTTCTGCTGATGCTGCTTTCTTCCGTGCTTACAACCCGTCTTAACACGGAAGGTGACCGATACTATTTATACATGTTCCTGCTGCAGCTGGTGACCATCGGTCTGCCAACCGTTTTATATTTGATTTGGCAGAAAAGGGATATCAAGTATACTCTTCGGCTAAGTAAAATCAGTGCGGCTGAAATTCTCTTGTCCATTGGTCTGGCGGTTTTCGGATATGGTGTCATTGGGATCATTAACCTGCTTTGGATCTTTTTCCTCAGTCAATTCGGCACCCCCCAGACTGCAACCATCCCCCCCATTGAAACGGGCAGGCATTATCTTATGGCAATCCTTGTTATTGCAGCAACACCGGCCATTTTGGAGGAGTTCATGTTCCGGGGCGTGATTCAAAGGGGTTATGAACGGGTCGGCAGACTGGCTTCCATTCTTTTCACAGGTATTTTGTTTGCTTTTCTGCACCTGAGCATTGTATCCATCCCGGCTATTATCGTCATGGGTATTTTGCTGTGCTATATTGCTTATCGGTCAAACTCCATCTGGCCCAGTATCATTTATCATTTTGTCAACAATGCAATCGCTGTTACCTTTGCTTATATTTCCAACTTGCTGATCAACCTCCTGCCTTCGGATATGGTGGATATTGAGGGTATTGAGGGTATGTCGAATCCGCTGGCCAATATCCCGCCTGATCAGCTTCGAATGCTGATCATTGTATGGTCTGCTATCGGCTTCATTTCCTTGATTTTATTTGGCGGATGCTTTGCGGGGTTTCATATGGTAACCAGGGGCAAGCAGGAGGGTCTGCCTTCCGTCGCCAATGTGCATAAAGGAAAGATGACGGCGGTTGTTTTGCCGCTGATTCTTGCCATAGCTATTATTGTTTTCCTTCTCGTATTTGAAGTGATGGAGATGGTGAATCCTGTTCCGGTACTGTAAGACACCTTTCAACCTCATGAGGAGCGGGGAATGGAGCTTGGGATGGATAAGCATATATCAGGAATGGGAAGATGAGGAATGAATATCAGGCTGGTTTGTGTAGGAAAAATTAAAGAAAAGTATCTGATGCAGGGTATTTCGGAGTATACAAAACGTCTCAGCCGGTATGCAAAGATTGAAATGATCCAGGTGGAGGATGAAAAAGCGCCGGAGTCCTTGTCTCCTGCTCAAGTCCAAATGGTCAAGGAAAAGGAAGGACTACGGCTGGGAAGGTATATTCGGGAGGATGCGATGAAAATTGCATTGGCAATCGAAGGACAATCCCTTTCTTCGGAGGGGTTTTCCGACAGGCTGCAGCAATATGGATTATCAGGACAAAGCAGGGTTGACTTTATCATAGGCGGCTCCGTAGGCTTGGATGAAGCGATCATCAGGCGGGCCGATCTGGTTTTGTCCTTTTCCAGCTTCACCTTTCCCCATCAGCTGATGAGGCTGATCCTTTTGGAGCAGATCTATCGGGCATTCAAGATAGCCAGGGGGGAACCGTATCACAAGTAGCAGATTATTCTATTCAATTGCCATCCTCTTGCTCAATGCTGAATTAATGAATATAATTGTTGATGAATGGATGAATGATGCATAAGGGGCAGATGAAGGAATGGCAAAGACAAACAACTTAACAGAAGGCAGCATAGCAAGGGCCCTGTTCAGGCTTGCTCTTCCTATCATGGGAACATCTTTTGTCCAGATGGCTTATAATTTAACAGATATGATATGGGTAGGCAGAATCGGCTCAAGAGCGGTTGCATCAGTGGGGACAGCCGGTTTTTATACATGGCTGGGGATGGCATTTGTTCTGATTCCCAAAATAGGTGCAGAAGTAGGGGTTGCACAGTCCGTTGGCAGAAAAGACATGACGGAAGCAAAGGTATATATGAAGCACAGCATTCAAATGATTGTTGTCCTTTCTATTTTTTATGCATCCATACTCATCTTATTTCGAAAATCCCTGATTGGTTTCTTTCATCTTGGAGAAGCTGACATCGTCAAGGATGCCGTCACATATTTGGTAATCATAGCCGGCGGGTTGTTGTTTTATTTCATAAACCCTGTTTTCACAGCGATATTTAACGGATATGGGGAAAGCAGAACGCCTTTCTTAATCAATTCAGTCGGGCTGATAACGAATATGATTCTGGATCCACTTTTGATACTGGGCGTCGGACCTTTTCCCAGAATGGAAGTTGCAGGGGCTGCCATCGCAACCGTTATCGCGCAGGCCATTGTTACATCCATTTTCATTGCCGCTGCTGTAAAGAAAACTCAGCTGTTCTCGAATCTGAAGCTGTTCAAGGCTCCTGACCTGACACATATCAAACGAATTGTAAAGCTGGGGTTTCCGGTGGCTCTTCAAAGCGGGCTGTTTACCGGTTTTGCAATGGTGATCGCGAGGATCATTGCAAAGTGGGGTCCGATTCCAATAGCGGTACAAAAGGTGGGCTCCCAGATCGAAGCAATATCCTGGATGACCGCAGCAGGATTCCAGACAGCCATGGCTGCCTTTGTCGGGCAGAATTTTGGCGCACAGAAGCGGTCCAGAATCATAAAAGGTTATCAAGTTGGAATGACCATTATGTCCATCATCGGGATATTTGCCACAGCGCTGCTGATTTTTGCCGGGAGACCGCTGTTTTCCATCTTTGTGCCGGAAGAAGAAACCATCCGGCAGGGAATCGTGTATCTTAGAATATTAGGCTTTTCCCAGCTCTTTATGTGCATGGAGTTAACCAGCGCAGGTGCCTTTAACGGATTGGGGAAAACCGTTCCACCTTCCATCGTCAGCATTACTCTTAATGCGCTTCGAATACCGACAGCCTTGATCCTGTCCTCAACTCGTCTGGGGCTGGATGGCGTTTGGTGGGCAATCAGCATATCCAGCATGCTCAAAGGTGTGGTGTTAACGTCCTGGTTCATGATCCTGATAAAAAGAAAGCCCGGGACCGAAGGTATGGTTGATTTTGGAGAGCTTATGCCGGAGAGTCGGCAATAAAAATGATTTTTACAAAGGAGATGATCTCTATGAAATCCTACAGAAAAGAGCTGTATTTTACCACCAGAACGAGGAGAGCCTTTCTTAACATTACTCCGCAGGTAGAAGAATGCTTGAGGGAGAGTGGAATCAAGGAAGGGTTGCTGTTATGCAATGCCATGCATATAACGGCCAGTGTCTTTATCAATGACGACGAGTCGGGTCTCCATAGTGATTTTGAGGTTTTCCTGGAAAAATTGGCACCGGAGAAGCCTTACAGTCAGTATGCACATAACGGATACGAAGACAATGCGGACGCTCACCTGAAGCGAACCATCATGGGAAGGGAAGTGGTGGTAGCGATTACGAATGGGAGGCTGGACTTCGGCCCGTGGGAGCAAATCTTTTATGGCGAATTCGACGGGAAAAGATCGAAAAGAGTTTTGGTTAAAATTATAGGTGAATGAAAAACAATTCTTGGACAAAAAGCAGGGAGCTTTTCAAGTAATATAAAGGTTGGTGCCTTACTTCTTGAGTAATGGTTACCAATCTTTTTTTCTGACGATTCCGGTCGGTTGTTACAAATAGAATAAGATTAATCAAGTGGCAAAATCCTGCATACGGGTATCCATATATCAACCATTGAGCAACATATCAGCAGCATGGGATATAACGAAAAGATAAAGATAGGATAATTGCAGCTTTCCTGATACAATATCTGTAACTATACAGGCTGCACGGTGGTCGATTCCACACAAGGGTTAGGGATGGTGAATGGTGAAGAGTCTAAAAGCATTTGTAGAAGAGTTGGCAGAAATGGAAGTTACACCAAATGTGTACAACCAATATTCATATGAACACGCGGAAAATGCAATAAGAAGAAACAACCTCTATATCTATCTGCAGCAGATGCAAAAGGTGAATCCTAAGATCCTATTGGTGGGCGAGGCACCCGGCTACAGAGGCTGCCGCCTGACCGGCGTTCCTTTTACCAGTGAGCATTTGCTTATGAACAATATGAAAGGGCTTAATCTGTTTGGTAAGCAAAACGGTTACAGACTGGCTGCTGAAAATGAGAAGTTAATGAAGGAAGCTACAGCTACGATCATATGGGAGGTCTTGACTCAACACAACATCATGGTTCTGGCCTGGAATGCTTTTCCCTTTCACCCACATAAGAAGGACAATGCATTGAGCAACCGAACGCCGTTGAAGAAGGAATTACTTTTAGGTGAAAAGCCTCTCCTCCAAATACTTGAGTCATTCCATATAAGTAAGGTGGTTGCCATGGGCAACAAGGCAGCAGAGAGCCTCAACAAGCTTGGCATTCCGCACGAAAAAGTTCGACATCCGGCTCAAGGAGGTAAGAGTGACTTTGTTCGCGGGATGATTGCGTTGAAGGATAAGCTGAAAGTCGGACAAGTATCATAAGGGGAAGAAGTTAAATGAAATACAAAATTAAGATCAAGCGAATTTATGATATGCCCGCAGAAGAGGACGGTCATAGAATATTGGTGGACAGGCTATGGCCCAGAGGAATCAGCAAGGAAAGAGCCGCTCTCAATGAATGGGCAAAAGATATTGCTCCCAGTACTTCCATACGGAAGGAGTTCGGACATCAGGCAGAGCAGATGGAATCCTTTGCCCAATCATATTTCCTTGAATTGGATCGCAATCCTAAGGCTGAGGAGTTTGCCAGGGAGGTTTCCAGAAAACTAAAAACAGGTAATGTAACATTGCTGTACGCAGCCAGGGATCCAAAAATAAATCATGCATTGGTTCTGAAAAGGTGGCTGTCAGAGGCAATTGAGCATTGAAAGGATCAGGATGAATTACTTAGCTCATATCTATCTTGCAGATCATCTGGATGAAAAAGTGCTGCTCGGAAATTTTCTGGGTGATTTTATCAAAAAAGCAGCAGAAAAGAATTATGAGAAAGCCATAGTGGAAGGAGTTCACATGCACCGCAGGCTGGACAGCTTCACCGATTCCCATCCTGTTTTCTTAACCAGCAGGAGAAGGGTTTCCAGCTCAAACAGGCGTTATGCAGGTGTGTTGATTGATATGTTCTATGATCATTACCTGGCAAAGAACTGGGAGGATTATTCACCTGTATCATTGGAGAAATATGCAGAGCACTTTTATGATATCTTAAGGAGAAACACTGCAATTCTGCCGGACAAACTGCAAGGGTTGATGCCTTACCTCATCAATGAAAACTGGCTTACGGGATATCGGAAGCTATCCGGCATGGAGCTGGCAGTGAACAATATCGCCAGGCGGTTTGCAAATTCAAGACGCCCTATGAACAAACCGATTGATGAATTAAGAAACAATTACGGGAGTCTGGAACAGGATTTCAAAGTCTTTTTTCCGCAGATTGTAAACTATGCAAGGACATTTCAAATATAAGCTTAGTTGATGTCAACGGTTGAATACGGGAAAGGATGATTGATCGGATGGAACTGCAAGCTGTAATACAGAATTATATTAACGGCACAGCGAACCAAAATGAAAGAAACGCTCTAACAAACTTGTTGTTAAATCTCTTGCCTGCGCAAATGACAGAAACAGATGTATCCATGGATATACCGGTAAGGTCTCTTCAGTTAAGAGAGGAATACAGGCAGAAGCTGGCAGATGCACTATTCAGCCTGTACACGAAGGTGACCCGTTCAAAGGAAAAAGCACGGCAGAGAATATTGAGTTTTGTACGGTATTTGCTGGATCATCATAAAATTGAACTGATACTGGATGAATCATTGACAAAAGAAAACATGAGTGCACTTGAAAGACAGGTTGATTTGCTGAAAACACTGCAGAAAGGCATGACCAAGGGTCAGCTGTTGGATCATTATGTTGTGACCAGAAAAGTTATCGAGGGTGACTTGGACAAGCTGATCATGGGCACGAAAATTTTAGGCCAGCATGTAAAGATACGCAATTACCAAAGGCAGAAAGGAGAATTGACCTATCAATCTACTGTTCATCCGATATTTCTGCCCCTTAATCTGACAGAGGTATATTTTTTGTTTACGGGGCTGAAGTCTCTGGCTCAGGGCCGGGAGGATTCAATTGCAGCAGAAAGATACGATCATCTGGCAAATCGAATCTATTCTCAGCTCTCCGATTATGCCAGAGAAAGGATTGAGAGAAGGGCAAGAGAAGATGATATGGATCTGCCGCCTGAGAAGGAGTTTCAAAAATACAATGAGAGTATTGATGAGGAGGTTATGGCCAAGGGAAGCAAAAAAGACGCTTTAATGTACCTCTTTAAGTCGGGAGAAAAGTGTACGATACATCTGAGCAATGCAGCCAGGGAGATTATTCACAACTGTTATGTGAGGCTGGCTGGTGAGAGCTTGAACATCGTCCGGATTTACAGCGCACCTGGCAAAGCTCCCATACGGGAGATAACACAGGACGAAATACATAAGATTGAATTCGAATATCGTTAATTTCGGAAAAGTGGGCAGCTGAGCTGCCTTTTTTGGAGCTTTCCCTCTGGTATACTTTCAGCATACGAAGTCAAAATTCCCAAGCGCTTCGTAAAATTAAAATAGGAGGGGGAAATCATCATGAAGGAATTATTAATGAACAAGGCAGCTCCAAGCAGGGAAGCATTTCAGGACTTCGAGAAACAGATGAAGGATTGGTTGGAATTGTTTCAAAGTCAAGTAAAAGGTACTGCCGATATCGAGGAAGTAACGGGTATGATTAACGAGCTCATCAAGAACCAGGATGCAGATGGATACTGGAGGGTCATCTTTAGTGAAGATATGCCATATGATGCGAAAGTACATTTCTGGAAATATCCAACCATACTATTCACCGGCTTGCTGATCAACTTCTATATGGGTAATCCAGATCAGTGCGTGCACATACAAGGCTTGGAAGCTGCCCTGATTCGAGCTTTGGACATAATTGAGAAGGGAGGGATTGCTGGACATGGCTTCAGCTCCTTCCGATTCATGATGGATGCCTTAAATTTACTGGTCGAGGCCGGCGCAATGCAGTTTATCGGGTTATACCCTGCCAAGCATCAAGGCTTCACACAGTTCCTATTAGAGAAAAAGAAAGAATTGGAGCTGATGCTGGCAGAAGGGAAAACGAAATTTGATTTCAATGAGGAGTTCGGAATGAGGATAGAAAGGTTGATTCACAAAATGAATGGTGAAAAAAAGATATGGCTGTTCGTGTATGGGACCTTGATGAAAATGAATGGTCCCCAGGGATATCTGGAGGAATCCGAATTTCGTGGAACCGCTGCTTTGTCCGGCTATGCACTATACGATTTGGGACGATACCCCGGTATCGTGGAAGACAAGGAAGAAACGGTGAAGGGTGAACTGTACTGTATTCCGCAAAAGAAGATTGGTGAGATCGATGCCTACGAAGCAGAAGGATACCTGTATGCAAGAGAAAAGGTAAGGGTGTCCGCCAGGTCTGGTGAGTCAATTGAGGCATATACCTACGTCTACAAGAAGCCTGTGGACGGGAAAAGAATGATTCCGTTTTCCTTCCAGCCCTGGTATCTTGGGATATCAGATATCTTTGATCATTACGTATGGTATGCCTGCTATGGTTCTAATATCAACTATGAAAGATTCATGAAGTATATTGAGATGTGTGAAGACAACTCACCACCTCTGCAGATCAGACCAAGGAAGCTGAATCACCCCATCTATTTTGCGAAGCAAAGCGGAAGCTGGCAAAACCAAGGAGTGGCCTTTCTTGATTTAAGCAAAAAGGGCAGCAGCTATGGGAAGATGTACCTTATTACCAAAGAGCAGCTTGCGGAAATTCAGCGTCATGAAGGAAGAACCTGGTACAATAAAAAAGCTCTGTTGGGCTGGGAAGACGGGCTGCCCATTTATACATTAACCCATAAGCCAAGGTGGGAGCAGGATACGGTGCCCAGTCAAGAGTACCTGGATGTCATAAAACAAGGAATAAAGGACACCTACCAATTATCGGATTCTGCCATTGACAACTATTTATGGAGAAAGATTTTGAGAAAAGAACAACGGGCTGTTCTGATGTTTTTAAGACAGCAGGAGCATGGTGTCAGTATACAAGCCATAACGGATGGGCTGGAGACAACCATGGAAGATATTTTGGCGGATATCGGCAAATTAAGAGACTTGGGGTTGATCAAGCAAGATGGAAGAAGTGTCAGGGCAGGTGTCTCCTGGAATGGGAAAGAGGCGGTCTATTACACTGTCAAAAAACACAGAGCCATGATCGATAGAATTCTGAATAGATGATTCTTCTGTCCCATTCAAATCCAAAGTGCAATTTCTTCTTCCTTTCGCTGCAGTAATCGGTATCATCAATCGTTCTGATAAATTGTAGTCAATATTTCGGTATGGTATACTGAATTTAGTTATGCATCCTTATTCATTATGAGGTGGAGATTATGAAGCTTACATTTCCCTATGGAACAGAGACTCGTTCAATCGCTTTGCCGGACAATCGATTGAACGGCGTCCTTGTTTCCAGGCTGCATCATTATAAAGTGAATCAAACACAGGAACAGCTGGTGGAGGAGGCCCTGGCTGCACCAATCGGCTCGCCGCCGCTGCGAGTGCTGGCGCAGGGTAAAAAAAGGGTTGTGATCATTGCCAGCGATCATACACGCCCTGTTCCCAGCAAGATCATCCTTCCTCCCATGCTTCGGGAAATCAGAAAGGGCAGTCCCAATGCCAATATTACCATTCTGATAGCGACGGGATGCCACCGGTCTATGAGTCGTAAAGAGATGGTCGAGAAATTCGGTGAGGAAATTGCAGGCAGCGAAAATATTGTTGTTCACGATTGCGATCATTCCCCCCTGACTAAAATCGGGACATTGCCAAGCGGTGGTGAATGCATGATCAACCGCATGGCTGTGGAAGCCGATTTGCTGGCAGCGGAGGGCTTTATTGAACCTCACTTTTTTGCCGGTTTCTCAGGCGGCAGAAAGAGTGTACTGCCGGGAATTGCCGGCAGAACCACAGTTCTTGCAAACCATTGTTCAGAGTTCATTGCCCATCCGGCCTCGAGGACGGGTATACTGAAGGGAAACCTCATACACAGGGATATGGTTTGGGGAGCCAGAAAAGCGAAGCTTGCATTTATCGTCAACGTAATCATTAATGAAAAGAAAGAAGTCATCCATGCCGTAGCTGGTGATTTCGAAGAGGCCCATACAGCTGGATGTGATTTTCTTTCCACCCTGTGTAAGGCTGATGCCAGACCTGCAGACATCGTTATTTCTACGAATGGCGGCTATCCTTTGGACCAGAACATCTATCAGGCGGTAAAAGGGATGACCGCAGCGGAGGCCACAGTAAAAAAAGGCGGAGTCATCATCATGCTGGCAAAATCCAATGATGGCCATGGCGGCCAGGACTTTTACCATCAACTGGCGGATGAACCGGATATAAACAAAACCCTGCAAATGTTTTTAAGCAGAGGCAGAAACGAGACACTGGCCGATCAATGGCAGACCCAGATCTTTATTCGAATTCTGCAAAAGGCAAAGGTGATTTATGTTTCGGATGCACCGGATGAAATGGTCGAAGCCATGCATATGATACCTGCCCACAGTCTGGAGGAAGCCTTGGAAAAGGCTGAAGCCATTGCAGGCTCCAGGGAAGCAAGTATAACAGCCATTCCGGACGGTGTTGCGGTCATGGTGATTGAAAGCCCGCAAAGCAAGCATTGACAATTTGGTATCCCTTGCATATAATAATATTGGGAACACATGAATAACTGTTCATATGTTTGGATGAAAGAAATCGGGGTGATAGGATGGCCAGGAGCTACACCAAAAACGATGCTCCTGTTGAGCGATGCGATTGTGATATCATCCATCAGGATGTGGTCGACCAGGTACGGGGGAAAATGCCTCAAGAGGAGACCTTGTACAATCTGGCAGAGCTGTTCAAGGTATTCGGTGATCCAACAAGGGTACGCATCCTGTGGGCATTGGATGAATCAGAAATGTGTGTCTGTGACATTGCCAACCTGCTGAACATGACCCAATCGGCCATTTCACATCAGCTGCGGGTATTGAAACGGGCTGCTTTGGTGAAGAGCAGAAGGGATGGCAAGGTGGTCTATTATTCCTTAGATGATGAGCATGTTCAGCAGATCCTTGATCAAGGCATGACTCATATCAATGAAAAGTAGCCGGATATCAACGAGTATATTTTTTTAACTAAACATATGAACAATTGTTCAACTGTTCATATATTTTGAAAATTCATAAAATGGGAATCAGAATGATTACAGGGGGAAACTGTTATGAAAAAGAAATTTACCTTAAAAGGCCTGGGCTGTGCCAGCTGTGCAGCGAAAATGGAAACAGCCATCTGCAAACTGGATGGAGTCAAGCAGGCCACGGTTAACTATATGACCACCAAATTGATTGTTGAGGGCGAAGAGGATCAAATGCCTGCTATCCTCCGGGAGGCAGAGAAGATCATTAAGAAAATTGAACCGGATGTGATCATCAAGAAAGCTTGAAGGGGATAAGCATCATGAAAAAACGTCTCTGGAGAATCGTTCTTGCTGCGGTCATTTGGGCAGCCGCAGCATGGATTGGAATAAACCTGCAATGGCTCAGGCTTGTCCTGTTTTTAAGCAGTTATATGATTACAGGCTGGGATATTGTTTTCAAGGCAGCCAGAAATATCGTGCGAGGGAATGTGTTTGATGAAAACTTTCTGATGAGCCTTGCTACCATCGGCGCATTTTTAATAGGGGAGTACCCCGAAGGGGTAGCCGTTATGCTCTTTTATCAGGTTGGAGAACTGTTTCAGAATTATGCGGTAGACAAATCCAGAAAATCCATTGCCGATCTGATGGACATCCGACCGGATTATGCCAATGTGAAAAAGAACAACGAACTGATCCAAATGGACCCGGAAGAGGTAAGGCCCGGCGACATCATTGTCATCAAGGCAGGGGAAAGGGTTCCCCTGGACGGCGAGGTATTGGAGGGAAGCTCCCTGCTTGATACCTCAGCCCTGACAGGTGAACCGGTACCCAGGGAGATTCAGGCAGGCAGCGAGATTTTAAGCGGCTGCATTAACTTAAACGGTGTGATAACCGTGAAGGTGATCAGAGAATATGAAGAATCCGCTGTGAGCAGAATATTGGATTTGGTGGAAAACGCCACCAACAACAAATCCAAATCCGAGCGGTTTATTACACGGTTTGCCCGCTACTACACGCCAATCGTGGTAATCGTAGCATTCCTGCTTGCTGTGCTGCCGCCCCTGCTGATCAGAGAGGCAGCTTTTTCAGATTGGATTTATCGTTCCTTGTCTTTTCTGGTGGTATCCTGTCCCTGTGCACTTGTGGTGTCCGTTCCTCTGAGCTTTTTCGGCGGTATTGGCGGCGCTTCCTCCAGAGGGATTCTGGTGAAAGGCGGCAACTATCTGGAGGCTCTGGCACAAACCGACCGCATGGTATTTGACAAAACCGGAACACTGACCAGGGGTGTATTTCGGGTTCAGGAGATTCATTGCCGGGATGATCAGGATCTGTCTGAGCGGGATGGCCTTCATGGTCTTGGTGAAAAGGAATCTCGGGAAAAGAAGGAGCGGGACCTGCTGGAGCTGGCTGCTCTGGCAGAGCATTTCTCCAATCATCCGATTTCTCTATCGTTGAAGCAGGCTTACGGGAAAGAAATCGATGCCTCCAGGATTACCGATATGGAAGAGATATCCGGACATGGTGTTCGTGCCATGGTGGACGGCAAGGAGATTCTGGCAGGAAATCACAAGCTGATGGCACAAAACATGATTTCTTACAACCGAAAGGATTTGTATGGTACGGTTGTTCATATCGCAGTAAATGGTGAATATGCAGGCTGTATTCTTATATCTGATGAGGTAAAGGAAGACTCCCGCAGGGCAATCCAGGAATTGAAAAAAACCGGGATCCGGCAGACTGTTATGCTGACCGGTGACAATGAGGCAACCGCTTCCAGGATAGCGAATGAGCTGGATTTGGATGCGTTTTATGCGGAGCTTCTGCCTGAAGGCAAGGTGGAGAAGCTGGAGGAATTGCTTGAGCTGGGGGCTTCCAAATCCAAATTATCCTTTGTAGGGGACGGCATCAACGATGCGCCGGTATTGGCCCGGGCTGATGTTGGGATTGCCATGGGCGGTCTGGGCTCGGATGCGGCCATCGAGGCTTCGGATGTGGTAATTATGACCGACGAGCCTTCTAAAATTACAACCGCCATCCGCATCGCAAAGAAAACAATGGGAATTGCCTGGCAAAACGTTTATCTGGCTATAGCTGTTAAAGCAGCCGTTTTGATCTTCAGTGCATTTGGCATGACGGCATTGTGGGCAGCAATCTTCGCAGATGTGGGGGTAACGGTTATTGCCGTGCTGAACTCCTTAAGGGCCTTGAATGTGAAAGGGCTGTAAAAGTTCGATGAAAAAAAGACTCCTCTTGTGCTATTTACCAATATTCTCATGACAGCGAAAATTTGTAGCATACATGCAGAGGATTCTTTGTATTTTTGGGTATTCTTACACAATTCTGTGGATACACTAAATGAAACGACATTGACAGGGGAACAAAAAGGTGGTAAATTATTAATACATCCACAGGACAAACTAAATAAATCTTGCACTACATGTACGAAAAGTACATTAAAATAGGAGGTCGTTTTTATGGACATGATGAGCACTTTAAAGGGTTCGTATTACAGCGAAGTGTTTCCTAAAGGGTGGGATATTGAAAGGATCAGCAAGTGTGTAAGCAATGATCCATCCAGCGTATTCGATCCCCAGCCTTTCTGGAACAAGGATTTCAAGCCTGTAGCCTGCAGCAATCTTGAAGAATTCGGGGTTTATATGGGCCATGAGATTGCAATGCAAATAAAGACCACAGCAGAAGAAGGGCGCGATCTGATCTTAATCCTTCCTGTCGGTCCCATGGGTATGTACAAATGGCTGGTCTATTTCCTGAAACAATGGAATGTAGACTGCAAGCATGTACATGGTTTCAACATGGATGAGTGGAGCGACGCAGAAGGAAACACAGTGCCTGCCAGCAGTCCTACATCCTTTCAGCATGCTATGGAAAATGCTTTATACGGTCCCCTTGGAGATCTTACAATTCCAGTGAGTCAAAGAAACTTTGCCACAAAAGACAATCTCCCTAAATATGCAGAAAAAATTGCTGCCTTGAAAGCAAAAGGTGCAAAACAGGTTTTGATTTTTGGTATCGGGCGTGCATGCCATATTGCTTTTTGGGAACCGCATTTTGCAGCGGAGTATTCCAGCCAGGAAGAATGGATGGCTGCTACCCACCGGGTCGCTGCCAGATTGCATCCGTTTACCATTGAACAAAATGCCATCACCAGCTTCCGCAGCAACCTGACACTGATTCCATGCTATGCAAACACCGTAGGGCCAAACATCATATTCAACTCCGATTATATTATCGGCGGAGCAGATGGTGTACTCAGCCGTGGAATGCAATGGCAGGGAATGAGCTTTTGGATGACACTGCGTTACGGGCCGGATACAGCTGTAACCTCAAGCTTTATCCCAACTCTGCCCGGTAAGCTGTTCTTCATGGAGGAATTGGCAGGTCCGCTCTGTGCAGACACAAATTGATCAATCTATTTTGTAAGCAGTAACCAGCAGGTGGGGGCATTCGCCCCCACTTCCATTCTAAAGGGTTTTCCCTTTGAGGGCTGCTGGTTTTATTTTAGCATTGAGGATGAGCGAGGAATCATGAAGTTTTTGCTTGAACCATCGGAGACCAAGGTTACCAGTCAACAAACCATAAAAGAAGAAAACATCAAATCACTATTCAATCTGGTAAAAAACAACGAGCAGATTTCAAGGGCCGGGTTGGTCAGAAAAACCAAACTCAGCCCGACAACGGTTTCCATTCTTGTGGATGAGCTTTTGCAGGCTAATTTACTAATCGAAACCGGATTGGGTTCTTCTGATATGCCGGGCAGAAAACCTATCAACTTAAGGGTGTGTGCAGATGGCAGACAGATCCCTGTTTTTTCTTTGAGCAGATGGGGCGTACACTACACCCTTTATGACTTGGAACTGAACGAAATTGAGACCTGTTTTGTTGAACACCTGTCAGATCAGTATGGTGGTTTTCACAGCAGCAGTGAGTCTGATCCGGACAGCGGTAACGACTATTGTGAACTGATATATGATATTTTTATGAACAAGGCAAAGAACATAGACAGCAGGAAGGTGGCTGCTGTTTGCATCACATTTCCCGGAATCTACCTTGAAGCAGAGCAGATGTTATCGTATTCAGCCATGCATGTCAGCATCAAGTCCGATGCAATCAAGCTCCTGGAAAGCAAATTGTCTCTGCCTGTCTTTTTTGGAAACTCATCCATGTGCATGGCTTATGCAGAAAAAAATACCTTGTCCAGAATGGGCAGGGAAGTCAGGGACCTGCTCTATATTAACGTAACGGACGGGGTAGGCGCAGGTATTGTCTATAACAACCAGGTAATCATGGGAAGTGACCATTCTGCCGGTGAAATCGGCCATGTTTCCATTGATTATAATGGGAAGCCATGCCCATGCGGCAATCATGGATGCCTGGAACAATATATTAATACAGATGCGATTAAATCCGCTGCCCGAAAAATATTAGCAGAGCAACATTGCAGCGCTGCGGCGGGAGCACTGCAGGGCAGGGCAAACAGCGTAACCCTGGAGAACATAGCAGAAGCCTATGACAACGGAGTGGAAGCCATTCGTGATCTGTTAAAGAATACAGCCAAGATGCTGTATGCAGGTATTAATAGTGCCGTGTGTATCACAGGAATCAAGCAGGTTGTGCTGGGTGGTGATATCGAACGTCTTGGCACCGGGTTTTTTAACGAGTTGCAGCAGCAGAGCAAGGAAAATGGAAACAGCTTTCTCATGAAGGATGTTTTAATCAGTTATGCCATGTCCGGATCGAAGGGTGACAGCATCGGCGTGGCAGAATACTTTATGGAAAACCAGTTAACCAGTTTTCTATAACTCCCTTCATCAGGATATGGATTGACATGTTTTGGCTGATATGTTAATCTACTATTAATCAATCCAACAAACAAATGAATGGAAACCTACTATTTCGCAGCACAAAATATGCAGCCTCATAAGCGATTTAAAAATCGGATCAGATCTCGTGGTCTTTCTATAAAGGTACAATTGAATATTTTCTTGATCAGGAATAATTAACTTCGCACCAACCAAGATGAAATATAACAAAGGAGACGATAATTATGAAAATTTTGGCTGTAGGCTGTCATCCGGATGACTTGGAAATAGGCTGCTATGGAACCTTAACCAAGTATATCAAACAAGGACATGATGTAGCTGTATGCAACATTGCAAACGGTAACCTTGGGCATGTCGAGATCATGCCTGATGAGCTGCGGATTATTCGCGAAAAGGAAGCAAAAGAGGCTGCGAAGGTGATCGGGGCCGCTCATTATTCCATAGATATCGGAGATCTGTATGTTACAGCTGAAAACGATGATCTTGTCAGGAAGCTGGCAAGAGTGGTGCGCGATGTTCAACCGGATGTGGTGATAACCCATTTTGAAAGCGACTATATGAATGACCACATACAAACCTATTATGCTACTTTCCGCGCTACCTTTGCAGCCAGCTGCGGTCATTATGAAATCGGTGCAGTTCCCGCCTCCGCGCCGCTTACACCGATCTACCATATGGATACCCTTGCCGGGGTAGGATTTCTCCCTACAGAATATGTAGATATCTCCGATGTGATTGAAACCAAGCTGGAAGCGCTTGCCTGTCACAAATCACAGATTGAGTGGATGCTGGAGCATGACGGCATTGATTTCCTTGACTTTGTAAGAACCTGTTCCAAGGTTAGAGGCTACCAGTGCGGTGTGGCTTATGCAGAAGGATTCCGTTTGTGCCGGAACTACCTGCGAATGGTTCCCAAGAGGCTTCTGCCTTAGGCATACGAAAATAGGAAACACGATGCGTTGAAGCCTGCCCTGGGGTGAAGCGGTTATCAAGACCGGCAGTATCTCAGGGCAGGCTTCTTATTATACTGACCTTTATTTGATTGGTGTTTTAGTATATATTGTCGCCGTTAAAAATGGAATTCTTAACAATGACATAGTCCACGTTGCGGATCGCTTCCAGCTTGCGGCCTCCTGCGTAGGAAATGGAGGACTGGAGGTCCTGCTCCATTTCGATCAGGGTATCCTTCAGCGAGCCCTTATGCTCGACAAACATTCTTTTCCCTTCAATATTTCTTTTTTCACCCTTTTGAAACTCTGAAGCTGAGCCAAAGTATTCTTTATATACCTTCCCATCCTTTTCGAATGTCATACCAGGGGATTCCTCGTGGCCTGCAAAAAGTGAGCCGATCATCACCATGGTTGCACCGAAGCGGACAGACTTGGCAATATCGCCATGGGTTCGGATACCTCCGTCTGCTATAATAGGCTTGCTGGCAGCCTTGGCACACCAACGGAGAGCAGCCAGCTGCCATCCGCCGGTTCCGAATCCGGTTTTGATTTTGGTTATGCATACCTTACCCGGCCCGATTCCTACCTTGGTGGCGTCTGCACCTGCATTTTCCAGCTCCCGGACAGCCTCCGGCGTGCCCACATTTCCTGCGATGACAAAGCTGTCCGGCAGGCGATTCTTGATATGTTGAATCATGCGGATCACTGAATCCGAATGCCCGTGGGCTACATCGATGGTAATATACTCTGGAATCAACCGGTTACTCACCAGCTCGTCGATAAAGCTGTGCTCCTCTTGCTTTACACCTACGCTGATGGATGCAAACAGGCCTTTGGACTGCATATCCCGGATAAAGCCCATTCGCTTTTCGGGGTTAAAGCGATGCATAATATAGAAGTAACCGTTTTCAGCCATGAAAAGGGCAATTTTTTCATCGATAATCGTCTGCATATTGGCAGGCACAACGGGCAGGCGGAATTTTCGCCCGCCAAACACCACCGATGTATCACATTCGCTTCTGCTGCTGACAATACACTTATTGGGAATCAGTTGAACGTCTTCGTAATCAAATACTCTGTCCATAGGGAACTCCTCTCCAAGTGCAACAAGGTCTGAATCATTCTCTCAACCTATCATTGCACGGGGTTTTAAATTTTATGTAAGCCTGTTGTTCATGATATGATGGAACAGGCACAAGCCAAAATTTATATAAACCGGGCTTGATGCTTTCAATCAGAGAAGATAAGCTTCAGAAGCCAGGAAGCCATTTCTATGGTATTATTTTACCATAAAATGAGTCAATCGGAATGGACAAAAATCAATCCTGTTGAATCGATAAGGAGGAAGCCAGGTGAATCACAGGAGAAGGAAGACCGCGCAAACCAGATTGAGGCTGTTAACTGCAGCAGTCGTTATTCTAACGCTTGCTTTACTTGCGTTGCTTTTTATTTTCCTGATCAAAACAGGCAGTCTTCAGACAAAATGGAACCATTCCGCAGGAAAAAACAGCGCTTTGGAAGAGGTTGTCAGAGATCTGAAGGCTGAACTTGAGATATATGAAGCAGATAACAAAGAGCTGCTTGAAAAAAGCAGCCTTTTGACGGATGAGAATCGGAAGCTGAAGGAACAGAACACCGAGCTTACATATGAGAACCTGGCTTTGAAGCAGCGCGGTCAGGAGAAAGAAGCAGCTTATCGAGCAGAGGTCATCAATGGCCTGGCCGACGTTCAGGCATTGGATTCTGATATAATCATTGATTTGCGCTATGCGGATGAGGATAACTTCATGAATCGCCAGGTATATCCGGACAACAGCAAAGCGTTTCTCAGAAGGGAGACCGCCGTCAAGCTGATCCGGGCAAATGAAATCTTCAAAGAGGATGGATACACCATTAAGATCTGGGATGCTTACCGGCCCTTGTCCGTTCAAAGAATCATGTGGGAGCATTCACCTCTGCCCGGTTATGTTGCCCATCCGGATACCGGGTCCAAGCACAACCGGGGGGCGGCAGTAGACATCACCCTGGTGGACAAGGAGGGCAATGAGCTGGAAATGCCTACGGGGTTTGATGATTTTACCGAGAAGGCCGCCCGGGATTATCCCAACCATTCCCCGGAAGCGAAGAAAAACATGGACTACATGACCCGGGTGATGGTCAGCTGCGGGTTCAAAGGCATCCGGACGGAATGGTGGCATTTTGACGATGTGGATGCAAACAGCTATCCCCTGCTGGATGTAGGGCTGGAGTGGAGGTAGGACGGCAATGAAGCTCAGCTTGCGCAAGGATGAAGTAAAAGCATTTACAGATCAGGAAAGGCTTTTCTGCCATGCCAACCGCATGGAGGATGGACATGTAGTGGTGCCCCGGGTGATGGGTTTGGCAGAAACGGGAAAAACAGAAATCCGGGATTTGCAGCCAGGCAGCTTTTGTGAAGGCAGCCAGAACCTTGAAACCGTTATTGGGATGGAAATTCATGTAGAGCTCAAGACCTTGTCCAAGATGTTTTGTGCTTGTTCCACTCAATTCGGTGCACGCCCTAATGAAAATACCTGTCCAATCTGCATGGGGATGCCGGGGACCTGGCCGGTGCTAAATCGCGAGGCTGTCCGGCTTGCGCTGAGGGCCGGCAGGGCATTGAACTGTGAGGTAAACAGGGTAAGCAGGTTTGATAGGAAAAACTACACCTATCCTGATTTGCCCAAGGGCTGCCAAATAACCCAATTCGATCTTCCCCTTTGCGAAAATGGACACCTCGATATTGATAATCAGGAAAAGCATCTGCGTATTGGAATTGAACGAATTCATCTGGAGGAGGATGCGGGCAAGCTGATCCATCCAGAGAATCGGCCTGTTACCTTGGTGGATTATAACCGGGCAGGAGTCCCGCTGATTGAAATCGTTACTCACCCGGAAGCGATCTCTCCCAGGCAGGCGGTTGCATTTTTAAAGGAGCTGAAAAGAATACTGGAATACACTGAGGTGTCGGACTGCAGAATGGAACAGGGTTCTCTTCGCTGTGATGTCAATCTGTCAGTGAGAAGAAGCGGGGAGAAGCAGCTTGGCACAAAGGTAGAGATTAAAAACCTGAATTCCTTCAAGGAAATCCAAAGGGCTCTGGAATGGGAGCAGCAGCGCCAACAGGGGCTGCTTAAGTCGAATAGGCCGGACCTGATTCGATCCGAAACAAGAAGATGGGATGATAAAAAGGGGATGAGCTTTCCCATGCGTATGAAAAATGGAAGCCAGCAGTACTCCATCTGCCCGGATCCGGATCTTCCTCCCCTTGATTTACGTGACGAGGAACTCCAGCCTTTTCTTGAAGAATCACTGCCTGAGCTGCCCAGGCAGAAAAGAGCGCGTTTCAGCTCCCGATATGGGTTAAGCATATATGAAGCAAATGTTTTAACCGAAAGCAAGTTCCTTGCAGAGTATTATGAAGAAGTGGTTGACTATGGCATCCAACCCAAGGAGGCGTCCAATTGGATCCTGGCAGAACTGCTGAGGCTGTGGAAGCATACGAATCAGCCCATTGCACCGGTAGACAGCAGCCGGCTGGCGGAGCTGATAAAGCTGGTGGAAGAAGGGACAATCAGTCGCAGCATCGGCAAGGAAATACTCGATGAACTGGTCATTACAAACAAAAGGCCGCAGCTTATTGTGGAGGAAAGGGGCCTTAACCAGGTCAGTGACCGGGCAGAAATCGAAAGCCTCATTCAGGATGTTCTGGATGAACATCAAGGTGTGGTTGAAGACTACAGGAAGGGTAAGATAAAAGCAGCCGGTTACCTCATGGGACAAATCATGAAGGCCGGCTGCGGCAAAGTCAATCCTCAGATCGCAAAAGAACTATTGCAGAAAATGCTGGCAGAATAGAAGGAGGACTTCCGACTACTTGGTGAAGTTATCAAAGTAACCCTGAATGTATACAACAGGTGTCCCTTTGTCGCCGCTGCCCGAAGTTAAATCGCACAGGGAGCCGATCAGGTCGGTTAAGCGGCGAGGGGTTGTGCCTTGTGAAAGCATGCTGCCCACCAAGTCGGGTTCCTTGTTTTGGATATAATCGGCAATTGCTTTTCTCTGCTCTTCTCCCTTCAAATGACTGAATTGATTGTCGGCCAGGTACTTCAGCTTGATCTCATTGGGTGTTCCCTCCAGGCCTTTTGTATAAGCAGGGGACACAACCGGGTCAGCCAGCTCCCAGATTTTCCCCACCGGGTCCTTGAAGGCCCCGTCCCCGTAAACCATGACCTCCACGGTTTTCCCGGTTTTCTCCTTCATAATGGCCTGTATCCGCTCAACCAGGGACTGGCAATTACGAGGGAACAGCTTGACGGTTTCCTCCGTTGCCTTATTTGACCCCAAAAGACCGTATTCCTCATTGAATCCGCTGTTGTTGACCGGTGAAGACAGGATATCATCCAGCCCGTAAACCTTTTCCACTCCATTGGCTTTTAAAATTCGCTTTGTTCTTGCTCTGGTGTGGATG
>DURK01000058.1 GCA_012837325.1 Clostridiales bacterium | reverse complement strand
GAAACTGCTGTGGGATAAAGGAGTCAGGTGTTTTTGCAGCAATTTCCTCAGCAGTTCGTATGGCACCCTTCATTCCTTCCGAGCCTGCTGTCAGTACCAACTCTGCTCCCAGTGCCTTGAACAGATTCCGTCGCTCTATGCTCATGGTTTCCGGCATAGTCAAGATCAATCGATATCCTTTCACAGCACAGACGAAAGCAAGGGCGATACCTGTGTTTCCGCTGGTAGGCTCGATCACAACGGAACTCTTTTTAAGAATCCCCTTGTCTTCAGCATCCTTGATCATCGCATAACCGATTCGATCCTTGACGCTACCTGCAGGGTTGAAATATTCCAGCTTTACCAGCAGGCGTGCTTCAATCCCTTCTGCTCTGCTGTAATTGGATACTTCCAGTAAAGGAGTATTACCGATTAACTCAATTAGGTTTTTAGCAATTCTGGACATATTGTTTCCTCCATATTTCAGACTCTATTTTCGACTATTCCCAAGTGTTTAACTCATTACCTCATTGCTGCATTCAATGCATAATCGAGATCATCAATTAAATCCTCTGCATCTTCTATGCCGATGGACAAACGTATCATATCGGGAGTGACACCTGCGACCTTCTGCTCTGCTTCAGAAAGCTGAGAATGGGTGGTGCTTGCCGGATGAATGACCAGAGATTTCGCATCTGCCACATTTGCCAGCAAAGAAAACAGCTTTAGGTTCTCTACAAATCGTTTTCCTGCCTCTAAGCCGCCGTTTATTCCAAAGGTAAAAATCGATCCTGCACCCTTTGGGAGGTATTTCTCCGCCATGGGATAGTATTTATTGTCCTTCAGGCTGGGATAGTTCACCCAGGAAACGCATTTGTGGGATTGGAGATAGGCTGCTATTTTTTTTGCATTGGATACATGCCGATCTACTCTAAGAGACAAGGTTTCCAGGCCTTGTAAAAAAAGGAAGGAATGGAACGGACTCAGACATGCACCAGTATCCCGTAAGAGCTGTACCCTGGCTTTGGTAATATAAGCCGCCGGCCCAGCGGCTTCAACATAGCGTATATCATGATAACTGGGATCAGGCTGCGTTAAACCAGGAAACTTATCGTTGGCTGTCCAATCGAAATGACCGGAATCGATCAAAATTCCTCCGATGGATGTACCGTGACCTCCTATGAATTTGGTGGCTGAATGAACAATAATATCTGCACCAAACTCAAAGGGCCTCAGCAGGTATGGGGTAGCAAAAGTATTGTCGACTATGAGAGGTATTCCATTTTTATGTGCAATCGATGCAATGGCTTCCAGATCCGGTATGTTCATACCTGGGTTGCCGATGCTTTCCACATACAGGGCTTTGGTTTTGTCTGTAATGGCTTGATGAAAATTTTCAGGCCGATCCGGATCAACAAATATCGTTTTAATACCAAGCCTGGGCAGGGTTGCCGAAAACAAATTATAAGTGCCTCCATACAAAGTGGCAGCAGACACAATTTCGTCTCCTGCACCTGCTATATTCAAAATTGCATAGGTAATTGCCGATGAGCCGGAAGCAACTGCAACAGCTCCTACTCCGCCTTCCAGTGCAGCCATCCGCTTTTCAAACACATCGGTTGTGGGATTCATAATACGGGTATATATGTTTCCCGATTGTCGCAAAGCGAAGAGGTCGGCAGCATGGTCGATGCCGTCAAAAACATAGGACGTGGTTTGATAAATGGGTACTGCCCGGGAACCTGTTATCGGATCAACGCTTTGACCTGCATGTACCTGCAGGGTATCAAATTTCCAGTCATTTTTCTCACTCATCTCTTTCCCTCTCTTCCAAGTTTAAACGATTCTATGTTGCTATTTTTCCAGGGTCTGGCTGGAAAACAAGTATGTCAAATATAATACATATAATGATCGGAGCCGTTCAATTTTCGAAATTCCTTCGCCAAATCCTCCAGGGTGATGGAATCTACAACTTTTTCGATACAGGAATTCATTTTGTCCCAGACATTCTTTTTAATACAATACTGTACATTATCAAGATCTTCTCCCTGTTCTTCTATTACGGATAGATCCCCTTCCAGGGTTCGAAGAATCATACCCACAGTAATGTTTTGAGGTTTGCTGCCCAGAACATATCCTCCTTGGGCTCCTTTCATGCTTTTGACCAACCCCGTTTTGCGAAGTGCAGAAAACACCTGTTCCAGGTAACTGACTGAGATCTCCTGGCTTTCCGCTATGCTGCCGAGAGGGATGTGTTCATTGGCAGAGCTGACCGCTAAATCCACCATTGCCCGCAGTCCATACCTGCCTTTGGTTGAAATTTTCACTATGATTCGCCGCCTTAATTCCCAGTATTCCTATATGTTTTATATGATAAGACAGTTTGTTAAAATTGTCAATTCCAAATTCCAAATTTCACATTCCAAATTTTTTAAAAAAATAAGTGCTTCTTCATGGAAGCACTTATTGATACACCATATTATTCGCATGCAAGCTTATAAATCTCAAAAATATCCTTTTTCCCAAGCTTTACGAAACTACCCAGTGTTTTTTTATCGCCATCCGTACATTTATCAGCCATCTCCTCCAGACGGTCATCTTCTACTCCTAATTGCTGTATGGTAACTGGAAGACCGATGGATGCGAAGAACCCCTTGAGTTTTTCAATTCCCTGCAGAGCTGTCCTCTCCGGGTTTTCAAAGTCATACTCGATATTCCATACCCGTACAGCAAATTGGGCAAAACGCGGAATATTGTTTCGGTAAACATACTTCATCCAAGCCGGAAAGATTACAGCAAGGCCTGCTCCATGAGCAACATCATAAATAGCGCTCAATTCATGTTCGATTCCATGAGAAGCCCAATCCTCTTCCCTGCCGGTTCCAAGAAGATCGTTGTGAGCGATGGTTCCCGCCCACATTACCTGCGCACGTGCGGCATAATCCTCAGGGTTTTGAATAGCTATGGGAATGTTCTCTATAATTGTCTTCAGAGTAGCTTCGCAAAGCCTGTCCGTAAAATCGACATCCTGTGTGTTGGTAAAGTACCGCTCCATGATATGTGCCATGATGTCAGCAGCTCCACAAGCAGTTTGATAAGCAGGAAGGGTATAGGTGAGCTCCGGGTTCATGATGGCAAACTCGGGACGAATCAGTTCGCTTCCCATTCCTTTTTTGTACCATCCGTCTTCATTGGTCAATACCGAACTGGAACTGGCTTCGCTTCCTGCTGCAGGCAGTGTGAGCACCACGCCGACCGGCAGCGGGGTGTTTACAACCTGGGATTTGCCGCTGTAAAAATCCCAAACATCTCCGTCATAGGGAACCCCTGCTGCGATAGCTTTGGCTGAGTCTATTACACTGCCTCCGCCTACAGCAAGGATGAAAGGTATGTTATTATCCCTGCAGAGTTGAATTCCTTTACGGACAAGGGAAACCCTGGGATTTGGTTGTACTCCTGCCAGTTCAATAAATTCAACTCCATTTTCCTTCAGGGAGACTGTGACACGGTCATATAAACCGCTCTTCTTTATGCTGCCGCCTCCATAATGGAGCAATATTCTGTTGGCATGCTTTTTCACTTCTGCTCCAACCTGCTGCTCCGTGTCCCTGCCAAAAATAATTTTTGTGGCACTTTGAAATGTAAAATTATTCATACCTTGTAGACCTCCCCTTTATTTTAACCTGTTATGATTCCTGGTAATCTGAGCATCGGGATATATATACCATTTTTTTGTCCCATTCAAACCTTCTATTCTGCAAATCCGGATGCACCCTGGCTTTTCAATATCTGATTCATGCCATCCGAGAATCGCACGGTTTTATCAGGCATAACCCAGACTGCTTCAATACCATCAAAACGATTCACCAAACTTAATCCTTCCTCATAAGTGAGCAGGAATAAAGTGGTGGAAAAGAAATCCGCTATGCCTGCATCTTTTGAAACGACTGTAACCGCTCTAAAATTTTCACCCGGCATAAAGGTTTCGGGATCGATAATATGATGGATCCTCTTTCCCTCATAAATGTAATACCGCTGATAATCTCCACTGCTAACAACAGAAGCATCATTTACATATAAGGTGTCCAGAGTATTCTGAACATCATTAACCACCGGTTTATCAGGGTCCTGGATGCCAATTCCCCATTTTTGGCGTACTCCATCCAAGGGCTGACCAATGGTACATATATTGCCGCCGATACTTAAAATACCGGACACAAAACCCGCTTCCATCGCCTCTTTGGCAACGATCTCTGTTGCAAACCCCTTGGCTACAGCTCCTACATCCAAGCTCATCCCTTTTTCCATCAGGAAAACGGTGCCATTGGTTTCGTCCACAATTACCTTGTCCAAGTTGGTAAGCATTGATACAGCTTGAAGCTCTTCAATGGAAGGAATGGCAGCATGATTTGGGTCATAGGAAGCATCATTGAAATAATCCTGCCAGACTTCCAGGACCGGGCCCAGCGCGATATTGGTTTTCGCTCCTGCCTTTTGATACCATTCCTTTGAAAACAAGATCAGGTCTATAAGCTCCTGCTCTACCTGAATTGGCTTTACACCGGCATTGTCATTAATCGTTTTGATGTTGTTGATTCCGTCGTAGCTGTTGAATTTATCAAATAATTTATGGAGCTCCTTCAGTCTGGATTCCATTTGATTGAAATATCTGTCAAACTCCTCTTCGCTTTGAAAATATCCTACAATTGTGGTATAGGTGTCAAAGCTATCGAAAAAGCTACCGCTGAATTTTTCATATCCTGCCCGGCTGCATCCTGCAACACTCATTAAAAGCACGGTTACTACCAGAAACAGGGTTGTTTTTTTCCACATGCAATCACCCTTAAACAGAATAGCAGGTTTTCTTCCCTTTGTAAAATGCAACCATTTCGTTAAAAAAACTCCCCCATTGTGTGAAGGAGTTTTTTATCCACTATGAAGTGGAATGCCTATTTGGCGCGATCAAATGATTCTGAAACCGCTGCAATATAATCTTGCACGCTGATGGTTACGAGAGAAGTCAGATCGGGGTCATCCGGGACTGCAGGATGAGCTGCATCGACTTCCTTGGTCTTCATATTTTTTATTTCATCAATGGTTTTGCCTTTCATCCAGCTTCCCAGCTCGGCAATCTGCTCAAACCATTCCTTATTGATCCCGGAATTGCCTTTCATGCCATATGCATCCCCCAGCTCCACTTTGGTTTTCAACTCAGCGGCAGGGTCGGATGTTAATTGGCCGGCCTTGTCAAAGGTAACTTTGATCTGTGCATTGTCTATCAAGGTCCCTGCTGTTTTATTGTCAGAGGTGATTGCAGTTGCAGCCATAACCGTATCAACCTGAGCAACAGGACCATTTTCGCCATCTGCACCTTTTGACTTTGCAATGGAAACATTGATGCCCAGACCTACCTTTTCAGCACTTGCCACATCCACAGCCTTCTCCCAGGCTTCGACTACCACAGCGATATAATCCTGAATGCTGATGGTTACAAGCGAAGTCAGCTCAGGATCATCCGGGACTGCAGGGTGGCCGGCATCGACTTCTTTTGTTTTCATACCTTTAATTTCATCTACCGTTTTTCCTACCATCCACTTTTCCAATTCGGCAATCTGCTCAAACCATTCCTTACCAATACCTGACCTGGCTTTCATGCCATAATCATCGCCCAGCTCAACCTTGGTCTTCAACTCAGCAGACGGGTCGGATGTCATGTTTCCTTCTTTGTCATAGTTTACTCTGGTCTGTGCATTATCGATGGTAACCGAAGCAACCTTTCCATCCTTATCAAAGCCAACAGCAGCTATGATTGTGTCAACCTGTGCTACTGCACCGTTGTCACCCTCTGCATTCTTGGAGCTGGCAATAGAAACAAGCTGTCCCAAGCCAAGCTTGACAATACCCTCTGCACTGCCGCTGCCATTGTCGCTGCCATTGTTCTGTGAAGGAGTCGGCGTAGGTGAAGCGTTTTTTGGACCGGCGCAACCAGCAAACACTGCAACAGCCAAAGCAAGTAATAGAGTAATGGATATTATTTTCTTCATTTTTTTCCCTCCATAAGTAAATAAAAACGAAAACATAATATCATAATGATTAGCAAAATGCAATGATAAAAAAAAACAATTCTTCTGATTGGGAAACTGTGTTTTCGTTCTATATCTGTTAATATAAATACCCAATGCACGGCAGCTTAACACGTGAATTTTCGATTCAATAAAAAGTGTTTTTCATATACCTCGTTTTTTGTCGGATTTTTTTAAATCGCCAATTAAGCTTGCAGCAGTGGTTTGGTTTATTTCAAATAGATCCCTTTCATACTGTTTCCAGTCATGTAACTCCTGTATACTTCTACCGAACAGAATTACTTCTAAGTTTCTTCTGATTTGATGAATTGGCTCTAAATCCTTTCCAGGGGGATAGGTCTTTAGAATATTCAACGTTGCCAACAGACTTTCCATCGCCTGTTGTCGGTTGAAGGGTTTGTACATGCTGTTGACATTGATTTTAATCTGGCCATAATGTCTTGACAATTTGTCGTCCAACTCGTTTTGTATCAAACTTTTCGTACTGCCTACGAGGCATTTGCTGCCCTGGCACATGCCGCATTGTCTTGTTCCCAAACAGATGCTGTCAAAGTCCTGTTTAATGCGGTTATAGTATTCATGGAGTTCTCGGGACCGCCGAATCAATGCACTCTCCTGCCCTAATTGGCGGCTGCGGATGATAGACCTTAGCAAAAATAGAACCACGGTCACAAGAACAGATGAAAATATCAATATATTGGGAAAAGAAAGGTATTGCTGCGGCAGACTCTCTACCAGCCTGGTTATGCCAAAAAAGAGAAAAACAGATGAGGAAACCATTCGGATAGCGGTTTCCGGCAGCTTATCCCCCAGTTTTC
>DURK01000057.1 GCA_012837325.1 Clostridiales bacterium | reverse complement strand
GTCAATGCCTGATAACCTTTGCATCAAAAAACAGCCTGGACCTGATAGCGGTGGTACTGAAAGCCGATCCAAGCATGCAATGGGGTGAAACCCGGGACTTGCTTGAATATGGATTTTCCAATTTTAAATATCAGAACGTATTAAAGCAAGGCGAGATTGTCGAATCCCTGCCGGTGGACAACTATGCTTCCGGTGATTGGGGCAGCATGGCTGTCCAACTCTCGTCAGAGGACTGGGGAGACGTGTTCCGAAAGGAGGATATCCCGGAAATCAAACGGGAGATCGTGTGGGAGCCCTCTGTTTTATCGGAAAAAGCCACAGAGGCTCTGCCCCGGCTGGCAGCCCCCATCAGCAGGGGTCAGAAAATAGGTGAGCTGAAGGTTACGCTCAGGGGACAGGTATTAACCAGTACGCCTCTTGTAGCAGTACGGGACGTAAAATCCAGAGCTTTTTTGGATATCCTGCCCGGGGAAGCTGCTAAAGAGGGTTCCTTCCGGCTCAATTGGGCCGTTTTTGCAGCGTTCATCCTGTCTGCCTTCATTCTCCTGAAGGCAGCTGTCTTCTTGATTAACCGAAGACGGCGCAGACACTATACCATGTACCGAAGATTTTAATCGGCTGAGGAGGGCAACTGCCTGGCATCTGCCCAAAGCCGTTCCAGATTGTAAAAGGATCGCTCCTCATGATGAAAAATGTGGACGATGACATCACCGTAGTCCAGCACAACCCAGCGTTTGCTCCGATCCAAATGCCTGGGATGGATGTTCTCTTTTGATAACTGATCCCGAAACTCATTGTATAAGGCTTCCACCTGCAGCTCGGATCGTCCGGACGCAATGACAAAGTAATCAGCCAGGATGGAAAGACGGCTGATGTCCAGCACCACTACATTTTCTGCTTTCTTGTCGTCCAGTATGTCGGCAGCCTGCCGGGCCAGGGTATCGGGATTGTACAATGATAAATCCTCCTTTTAATTTGTTTTCAGCTTGAATTTGTTTTTAGGTTTTCCTATGCTGATTCAGCATTTTTAATTTCCAGCAGCAGGGCATTCCTTGCCTCTACCGTCATGGGGTGAAGCAGCCTGCCGCTTTGCAAGACTGCTTGAATGGACAGCTCCAGACCGGTAAGCAAAGCCCGGTTGATATCCACAAAGGCAAGCGCCTTTATTTTTTCTACACCTGGGTAGCTGCGGCTTTCCTCTATAAAGTCTGCCAGGCATATGATTTTATCCAGTAAGGTCATGTTTTCTTTTCCGGTTGTATGGCAGGCAATGGCCTGCAGAATCTCATCATCCTGTACTCCAAATACATCCCGTGCCAGATAAGCTCCCAAAGGGGCATGCAGCAAGGCGGGATTCATTCTGGAAATCGTGTCTGGTTCGAATCCGTATTTTTTGCCCAGCTCCAGGGCTTTTTTAAAGGACAGATCCTTTGCACAATCATGTATCAAACCGGCCAGCTCGGCTTTCTCCACATCAGCGCCATAATGCCTGGCCAGCTCTGCAGCACAGCGGCTGACACCAAGAGAGTGGTTCAAGCGCTTCTCGCCCAGCCATTCCTTCAATTTTTCCACTATACCGCCCTGACTCGTCATTTCCTAGTCTCCTCTATATAGTTTATGCTCGGTTATATAGTTAACCACATCATCAGGTACCAAATACCGAATTGTTTGATTGGCAGCCAGTCTTTTTCTGATGCTGCTGGAGGAAACCTCCAGGTAAGACCCTTCCATAAAATGAATATCGGCCTGATAATCACAGGACAGCCTCTCTGCCTCTTTTTCCAGATGCTCTCTGGGATAGCCTATTCTTTGATAAACGATAAAGCTGCACAGCCCGGCCACCCTTTCAAATGTCCTCCAGGTCTTCAGTTCGGGCAGCGTATCCCCGCCGATGATAAAGAACACATGGTCATTGGGGTGAGCTGTCTTCCATTCCATCAGGGTATCGATTGTATAGGTGGTTCCCTTCCGCGTTATTTCCATTGCGTTTACCTGAAAGAATGGATTGTTGCGGACAGCCAGCTGCAGCATGCGGATTCGGTCCCAGCCGGGTGCCAGCTGGGAAGTATCCTTATGAGGCGGGTCACCGGTGGGAATAAAAAGAACCTGCTCCAGGCAGAAGGCTTCCCTGGCAGCTTCGGCCACAAACAAATGACCTATGTGCACCGGATTAAAGGTGCCGCCCATGATTCCGATTTTCCGGCCGATAGACATCGATCTGCCCCTTTCCTTCCCTTTTGTCTTAACACCCTCCATGGCGATGTTTGAAATCTGCGGATTCTGGCAAACATTTCAATAGGAGGTGTTGTTTCATGCAAAAATGGCTGGATTCCATACGCCGCTGCCGCTATTATTGGGGAAGCTCCCTGCTGGCACCGGTTATCAATCTGATTTTTGCTGAACTTCTATTGTTTGTCATCGGATACCTGTGGTTTGTCCAAAGAACGAAAATTCCACTGCTGTCTCTCGTTCTGACCTTGATTATCATGGTACTCCTGACTGCGGCAATCCTCCTTCAGCAGCGGAAGTCCTTTCAAAAAAGGAAGGCTGAAGCAAGACGCAAGGTTGGTCGGGATTTTCTGGCTGATAAATTGAAGCAGTTGGATCCCGAGGAGTTCAAATGGCAGGTTACCCGCCTGCTGCTGAAGCTGGAAGGCATCAGCGATATCCGGGAACAAGGGCATTTTCTGGAGACAACCCTGCACGGCAGGAAGACTGCCATCGGCATCTACCATACAGACTTTGATGAAGAGGTGCCCCATGCCAGACTGACTGATTTCCTGAATCAGGCAAGGCTGGAAGGATATCTTCAGGCACTTTTTATTACATCAGGAAGCTTCTCGGATGCAAGCAAGGCTGCAGCAGAAAAAAGGAATGCTGCAAGGGTACAATTGCTCAGTCTGGAGGAACTATTGAATCGGATGGAGCTTACAGGCATGTTTCCGGATGACAAAACCATCGATGCATTGATTGACAAGGAAATCAAAAGCCGGAAGCAGAGGCTGGCGCTTCTGAAAAAGGAAATCCTGATGCCCAGACGCATTCGTACCTATCTTGGCTATGCCCTGCTTCTCTTTGTCCTGTCCAGACTGTTCAAAAGCTACTCCCTGTATTATGTATTGATGGCTGTCATCTTCCTGTTGCTGGCTGCACTGACCTGGCTGGTCTGGTTGAAAGGCCGCAGGGATCCTGACAGGAGGGAATCTCTGCTGGATCCGCCGGCGGCGGACAGTCGTCAGGGAAGTTGAATCCGGGGATTCTCCCCGGATTTTTTATACAACACGATTTTGCCGCCTACCACCTGAACGCCTTCGGCACCGATTTCCCGGGCAAGCAGATCACAGGCCTGCCTGGGCGACAGGTCGGAATTATCCAGTACATGCATTTTGATCAGTTCCCGGGCCTCCAGTGCTTCCCTTACCTGCTCCACCAGTGAAGGGCTGATGCCGCCCTTTCCGATCTGCAGTATGGCAGCTTCCCGATTGGCCAGCTTACGTAAATAGCTTCTTTGTTTGCTTGTCAACATCTCTCTACCTCTTCTCGATTAATCCACGAAATCAAAGGACCAGCCGCCCATGCGGACCGTATCCCCTTCTCCGATGCCCTGCTCCCGAAGCGCATCAATCATGCCCAGCTTTCTGAGAGCTCTTTGGAAATACTGCAGGGATTCATAATCATCCAGATTCACCCTGCCCAGCAGCTTGTCCACAGCCGGACCGGACAGGATGTATTCCCCGTTTTCCTTTGTGACTTCAAAAGGCTCGGTCTCATCCAGGCTGTATAGATCATCCACTTCCTGCTCTTCGAAGGACTCCGGCTCGGGGAGTTCATCCAGCAGGCGAACCAGCTCATCCAGCAAGGGAGCAAAGCCCCTGTTCTGGGCTGCAGATACGGGAAACACCCGATAGCCCAGGGGCTCCAGCACAGCCTTCAATTCATCGATGTGCTCCTGCGAATCCGGAATATCCGATTTATTGGCTGCAATAATCTGAGGACGTTGTGCCAGCTTTTCACTGTACTCCTTCAATTCCCGATTGATAACATGGAAATCTTCCAATGGTTTGCGGCCTTCCGAACCGGAAGCATCGATAACATGTACCAGAATCCGGGTTCGCTCAATATGCCGGAGAAAGTCATAGCCCAAACCGATTCCTTGATGGGCTCCTTCTATGATTCCCGGAATATCCGCCATAACAAAGGATTGGCCTTTTCGAACCTCCACCACACCCAAATTGGGCTTCAAGGTGGTGAAATGGTAATCGGCGATTTTTGGACGGGCTGATGTCAAGGTCGAAAGGATTGTGGACTTGCCTACGTTGGGAAAGCCCACCAGGCCTACGTCCGCAATGGATTTGAGCTCCAATATTACGGTACGCTCCTGCCCTTTGCTTCCTTCCCGTGCAAAGCGAGGGGTCTGCCGCGTGGAAGTCGCAAAATGAACGTTGCCCCTGCCTCCTCTGCCTCCCCGTGCCAAAACCTTTCTTTCACCGGGGGATCGCAGGTCAGCCAGCACCAGCCCTGTCTGTTCATCTCTGATGACGGTGCCCGGCGGCACCTCTATGATAATGGAATCGCCGTCCCTGCCTGTCTGCTTGCTGCCCCGGCCGTCTTCCCCGGACTGGGCCTGAAATTTTCTTTTATAACGAAAGTCCATCAGGGTGTGCATACCCGGGTTCACCTGGAACACAACACTGCCGCCGTGTCCGCCGTCACCGCCGTCCGGGCCGCCGTTGGGTATGTATTTTTCCCTGCGGAAGGAAACAGCGCCATTTCCGCCGTTTCCTGCTTTAATACTGATCTTTACCTTGTCTACAAACATTTTCTCACCTGCTGTTATAGGATTATATCATAGCGCGGCTTTTCGCTGCAAGAAGCCGAAGCCGGCAAGTCTAAAACAACGAACAAAAAACCACTGCCGGTAAAGCAGTGGTCTTTTTCATCAAAATTTACATCTGGGCGGCGGCTGCACCATCTGCCTGGGGATAAACGCTGACCTGCTTGCGATCCCTGCCCATGCGTTCAAATCGTACAACACCATCGACGGTGGCAAAGAGGGTATCGTCGCTTCCTCTGCCAACATTGGTTCCGGGATGAATCTTGGTGCCTCTCTGCCTTACCAGGATGTTGCCAGCCAGAACAAACTGTCCGTCTGCTCTTTTGGGTCCCAATCGTTTGGACTCGCTGTCACGACCATTACGGGAGCTGCCTACTCCTTTTTTACTTGCAAATAGTTGTAAATCCATTTTGAACATTCAATCCACCATCCTTTCCTCTATGAAAATCAGGTCTGGGTATCCGCTTTGGATACTCTGTAATCCTGCCAGCATGGTTTGCAATATCACACCGGCGGCTTTCTTTTGCTCTTTGCTCATGTCATCCGGCAAGGCACAATGAAGCAGTCCCTTGTGCTGAGTATGTTCCGGATGAACGCCCGCTACATCGGTCAGGCCGATCACTGCAGTCTGTACAACAGCCGAAACCGCTGCACATACAATGTCCTTTCCGGGTTCGTCGTAGCCGGCATGCCCTTTAACGGTAAATTCCTGTATCCAGCCTTGGCGGCTTGATTGGAAAGCAATTTGAATCATCGCAGCAATCCCGGCTTATCCGTTTATTTTGGTGATCTGAAGCTGGGTATAGGGCTGACGATGGCCCTGCTTTTTCCGATAGTTTTTCTTGGGCTTGTACTTGAAAACGATGATCTTTTTGCCTTTTCCCTGTCCTAAAACATTGGCTTCCACTACAGCGCCGTCTACTACAGGAGTACCGACTTTCAGACCATTTTCGTCACTTAAGGCAAGAACTTCATCAAACTGTACAGTGGAGCCTTCGGCTGCATCCAGCTTTTCAACCCGGATGATATCCCCTTCCTGTACCTTGTATTGTTTCCCACCTGTCTTTATCACAGCATACATGGGTAACGCACCTCCTCTAACCAGTCTCGCCGAATTGTGGTATCCTGCTGAGGCAGGCATTTGAAAACCATATCCGTGCGGCTTACACAACGGTCATTGTACCATAATCCATTTTGGATTGTCAACTGAATTTATAGCCCATGGTATAAATCGAATCGGTTTCTTGAAGCAGGTCCTTTGCTTCTTCCCGGGTTCGAATCGGCAGCAGATTGGGTTCCTCCAGGTGAAGGGAACGGTTGGTGCGAAGCAGAATTTTGCAGCTTAATGCCCCTTCCAGAGCTTCCAGCCCCCGTCCATCCTCCTCCAGCCACAGCTTGGCAACGGCCGGATGAATTTCAACCAGCACACCGTACAAATCGCCGTCCTGGGTGACTCGTTCCAGTTCCCTTTCCAGCTTGGCCAGAATCATATTCTCGGAATAGACCTTTCCGGTGCCGCTGCAATAGGGGCAGGGCTTCAACAGGGACTGACTCAGGCGGTTGCGTACCTTTTTCCGGGTCATCTCCACCAGACCCAGGCCGGTAAAGCCCAGCACGTTGGTTTTGGTTCGATCCCGCTTGAGGGCCGACTTGAGAACTTCGAGTACCCTTTGCCGATGCTCCTCAGCCTCCATATCGATGAAATCGATGATGATGATCCCGCTCAGGTCCCGCAGCCGAATCTGTCTGGCAATCTCCTCTGCCGCCTCCAGATTGGTGCTGAGCACCGTTTCCTCCAGGCTGACCCCGCCCACATACTTGCCCGTATTGACGTCAATTGCCGTTAGAGCCTCCGTAGACTCAATGATGATATGTGCACCATTTTTCAGCCATACCTTTTTTTGTATGATCTTTTCGATTTTATCCTCGATCCCGTAAGCTTCGAAAATACTGCGATTGGACTGGAAGTATTCAACGCGGTCCTTCATGCCGGGCGAGATAAAATTCACCCACTCCAATATCTTTTGGTATTCATTGCCATCATTGATAATCAGCTTTTTCACATCTCCGGTAAACAAATCCCGGATGATCCGGTAGATGATGCTTTCATCCTTGTGCAAGAGTCTGGGAATCCTTCCCCTGCCCCTGCGTTCCCGCTCTTTGATTTTTTCCCAAAGCCGAACCAGAAATTCCACATCCGGAAGAAAGTCGGAGCGGTCCTTCCTCTGGGCTTCGGTGCGCACGATGATGCCCATGGTTTCGGGCTTGATGCCTTCAGTGATTTCCTTCAGCCGCTGCCTTTCGGCTTCGTCCTCGATTCTTCTGGATACCCCGATATAGTTGACAGTCGGCATAAGCACCATGTATCGGCCGGGCAGGGTGATATGGGTGGTCACTCTGGCACCCTTGGTGCCGATTGGTTCCTTCAGCACCTGCACCGTCAATTCCTGGCCTTCCTTCAGCAGATCCCGGATAGAAGGGCTGCGCAGGCCTTCCTCCACCCTGCTGCTGCTCCCGGCAAACTCAAAGACCGTTTTGTCGGTAT
>DURK01000056.1 GCA_012837325.1 Clostridiales bacterium | reverse complement strand
TGTGCTATTATTATGGTAATTACCTTATTGGCTGGATGCTTGGGAGCTGACAGAAATAACAGCAGCAATGTTACAGATAGGAGTGAAGCAACAGCAGAACCATCGGAAATTGATGAAATCCCGTTATTGCCAACATCTTCTCCTTCATCAGACCCTTCCACTGACCCGCCAACACCGGATAATGAAAAGCAGAATTTCATTGTTCTTCCCTCCCCTGTGGCAGTACGTGATCATTGTGCGGCAATAAAAAAAGATGGTACAGTGGTTGCTGTAGATATAACAAGCAATGACAACCCCAGTTATTGTGAAGTCTCAGATTGGAGGGATATCGTACAGGTTGATGTCGGCAACTTTCATACAGTGGGCTTGAAGAAAGATGGAACTGTTTTGGCTGTTGGACAAAACGATAAAGGTCAGTGCGACGTGTCAGCATGGGAAGACATAACTGCCATAACAGCGAGTCTGTCTGCTACATTTGGCCTAAAAAAAGATGGAACAGTCGTCACAACACATAGCGATTTTGATCTCTCATCATGGGACAATATCATTGCAATCGATGCTGGTGATTTTCATATAGTCGGCTTAAAGGATGATGGAACCGTTCTGGCAGTCGGAAGCAATGATAAGGGTCAGTGCAATGTATCAACGTGGACAGGCATAAAAATGATATCAGCAGGCAGAGACTATACTGCTGGCCTGCAGGAAGACGGAGGGGTTATCGGTTCGGGCTATGGACGTGTTGCCTTTAGTTCAGAGGATTCCACCGTTTTCTTTGATTACCTGGATATTGTATCCATATCAACAAGTACCTACACAGCCGGACTGACAAAGGATGGTAGAATTGCGATATATGGGTTGTTGGAGAATGAAAAAAGCGAATCATGGGATGACGTGATAGCCATTGCAGCGGGTGATATGGCACTCATAGGTGTTAAAGAAGACGGATCACTGCAGGTAACAGGATATTCACTTTATTATGCACCTTTTGTAGAAAAAATACTGGAATGGGAAAACATCGGATTACCGGATATCTGATGCCTGATAAGGGATATATCCAGACGTGGTTGATCTGGGTAGATGGTTGAGATGAAGATGATGAGGAGGTTCATTATGCTGCAACAGGAAATTGCTAAGCGTGAGCTGCCGCCACTATTGACAATGAAGGATGGCAGACCCTGCACTGCCGACCTATGGCGTGAAAGACGGGCGGAGCTGCTGGACATTTTGCAAAAGTACATCTATGGATACACACCAAAGCCGCCAGAAAAGGTTACTGGTGAAGTCGTTGAAGAAAGTCCGCCTAATGCCTTTGCGGGAAAAGTATTTCAGCAGCGTATCAAAATAAGGTTTGATACTCCAAACGGTGAAATATCATTTCCATTGCACCTGTTTCTACCTAAAAGCACCCCGCGGGCACCATTGTTTCTACATATAGCATTCCGCCCTGATATTCCGGATATCTATTGTCCCGTAGAAGAGATAACCGACAATGGATTCGGGCTGGCATTATTTTGCTATAAGGATGTTGTAAATGACAATCTGCATGGTGACTTCTCAGATGGGTTGGCAAAATTGTTTTTTAGCAGCAGGCAAAGAGACCCTGAAGAGTGGGGTAAAATCGGCATGTGGGCATATGCCGCAAGCCGAGTACTGGACTATCTTCTGACACGTGATGAGATTGAACACGGCCACATTGCAGTGGTAGGGCATTCCAGACTTGGCAAAACAGCACTATGGACAGCCGCACAAGATGAACGCTTTTTTATGGGAATCTCTAACAACTCCGGGATTGGAGGTGCAGCCATATCCAAGCATTCTACCGGAGAACGAATCTCTGATTTTTTAAAGGCAGGCAGTTGGGACTGGTACTGCGAAAGGTTTAAGGAATACGATGGTTATGAAGATATCAATATGCCATATGACCAACACTTTCTGTTGGCTGCCATTGCTCCAAGGTGTATTTGTGTAGGCAGCGCAGAACAAGATGAAGGAGCAGACCCCAAATCGGAATTTTTGTCCTGTGTATCAGCAAGTAAAGTATACGAGCTATTAGGGTACAATGGTCTCATCACACCTGATGAATATCCTACAGCAGGTACAAGTCTGCATGGAGGCCGGATCGGTTATCATATGCGTCCGGGCTGTCATTACTTCAGCAGAGCTGACTGGAATCAGTATATGAAATTCATGAACACAAAAATTTCTGACCACCTGTATTGATTCATATACTTAAATTAATGTAAATAAATAACACATAACTAAGACAACTGTTTTAGTTTAATCATTATGGGTATGTATTATATGAAAATAAAGACGATAATAGTCGAACATTGTATGTTTTTTCTTTATTCTGTCGAATTCAATTTAGAAAAAACAATATAATGCTTTTTGATGATTCTAAAGGTTATCGGAAGTAGTCTGCCGTGAACTAAATTCCAAATGGGAGGATCGATTGTGTCTGCAAAAATTCTGGTTGCTGTCCATTCTGCAGCAGACCTGTTTACCATCAGGAATCTGTTGACTGAGCACCATGTCCTGACCGTTCGCAACGGCTTGGAAGCGATGCAGGAAATGAACGCACAATCGGAAATAGACCTGATCATACTCGATCTAAAAATGCCTGGCGGCTTCCAGGTACTTACCGCCTTAAATTCCAATGAAAAATATAAAAAAATACGAGCCATAATATTGACAAAGCATGACGAGCTTGATGACGAAAGTAAGGGACTGAAGCTTGGTGCGGTTGACTACATAAGGAGACCCATCCATCCGGATTCATTTAAGGTTCGAATCGGCATGCACATCGAATTGCTTAAGGCATACCGGTTATTTGAACATGCGATGCATGAAAACCGGTTAAGATGTGATGCCATTTTCCAGAACGCACCTGTTGGTATTGCAGTTTCATATTCCAGCAAATCTCATCTTCCGGGCGAAAGCAACCTGATCAGCATCAATCCCATGTTTGAGCAAATTATCGGGAGAACAGAGAAAGAACTGTCCCATCTTGGCTGGGCAGGCATTACACATCCTGATGACCTGGAAGCGGACTTGGACCATTATAACAGAATGCAGTCAGGTGAAATCAATGGCTATTCCATGGAAAAGAGATATATCAGACCGGATGGATCCATAGTATGGGTAGATATGGTTGTAGCCCGGCTGAGCACGGGAAAGGAAACGGATTTTAATCATATATGCATTGTTCAGGACATTACGGAACGAAAGACGATAGAGAAAGTACTGCATGAAAGTGAAAGGAGTAAGTCCGTGCTGCTGGCCAGCTTACGGGGGCTTGCTTATCGCTGCAATTATGACCATGACTGGACGATGCAGTTTGTGTCACAGGGCTCCTATGATTTAACCGGTTACAAGGCAGAAAGCTTTATAAACAACAGGGATTTGTCTTACAATGAATTGATCGCACCGGAATATCGGGAGTTTCTTTGGCAGGAATGGGTTAGAACGCTTGCAGAAAGACGTCCCTTTCAATCAGAGTATGAAATTATTACAAAATCCGGACAGCGAAAATGGGTTTTGGAAATGGGACAAGGTATTTATGACGAGTACGGAAACGTTGAAGCACTTGAAGGAATTGTTCTGGATATTTCCGACCGAAAAGAACTCGAGCTCCAGCGTGAATATTTAAGCAAATACGATACCCTGACCGGCCTTCATAATCGAAACTACTTCGAAGAAATGCTGGCCAATGATATTGAATTCATATCAAACAGAAAAAGAGCGCTGATAAACATAAATCTGAGTAAAGTCGATCTGCTTACCCTTACCTACGGTTTTCATTACAGCCAGGTGCTGATAAAGAAGGTTGCCGCAGCTCTGATGCCCCTGTGCACAAAAGATTGTCAGTTGTATTCGACTTACACGAATCGATTAACCTTTTATATACATGGCTACCGGGATAAAAATGAACTGATTGAATTTTGCATTGAAATTGAGAAAATACTGGAATCGATTTTATCGGTGGAAGGAACCGGTGCCGGCATCGGCGTTCTCGAACTGGATGACAGTGAGACGGATGTCAAGCAGATTATGAAAGACCTGCTGATCGCTTCAGAAAATGCTTTAAACAACCCCAACCAGCGCTATAGTATTGCTTTCTTTGATAAGGAAATGGAATCAAAAATATTACGCCAAAAAATGATTCAAAAGGTGCTGGAACGGATAGCAGCCGGGGAAGAGGACTCCCTTTACTTAGAGTATCAGCCTGTCTTAGATATTAAGTGTAATCAAATATGCAGCTTTGAAGCTTTGGCACGGGTTAAAACCGAGGAGTTGGGTATCATACCTCCCCTGGAATTTATTCCAATTGCTGAAGAAACAAAGCTGATCATTCCTTTGGGAAAGAGGATCATTTACCATGCCTTAAGCTTTTTGAGCAAGCTTAGTGCAAAAGGGAATGATACCGTTGGTGTGTCAATCAATATATCTGCAATTCAATTGCTAACAGACCACTTTGTCTCAGATTTGTGTGAGCTTCTTGATCATATGGATGTTTCACCGGAACGTTTGATTATTGAAGTAACAGAATCCACCTTCTCCAACAAGCTTCGTAAAATTAACAAGACATTTGGCGAGATGAAGGCTCTTGGCATTGAAATCGCAATTGATGATTTTGGGACAGGGTATTCATCCTTTGCCCGCAGTCAGGAGCTTGAGGTAAACTGTCTAAAAATCGACAAGTATTTTATTGGCAAGCTGAGCTGTCTGGAGCCGGAACAGGCTATCACCGGTGACATTATTTCCATGGCACACAAGCTCGGTCGATATGTTGTAGCTGAGGGAGTTGAAGACGAAGTACAGCTGCAGTATTTACTGGATCATGGCTGTGACCAGGTGCAGGGGTATTTGATCAGCAGGCCTATGGATGAAGAATCGGCAATCGAACTGCTTAAAAAAGGATGTCTATCCTTACCATATCTGAATAATCAGTCCAAATAAATACAATAATAAGTCATGTTGATGAAGAATGATTGAAGGGATTAGGCTGCCATGATCATAAGGCTTGGCTTTGTTGCCATGTCCTTGGCCCTGGAAAATGCGTCACCATCCAGAACCATGACCTATAAAACCTATCAGAACCTGCCTGATTGGGAATCCAGAGTTTATCGGTTGAAGAAATTAACCCGTGAGAACCTGACCAATACGCTCCGAATATTGAGGTATGCAAAGACCAACTCTGTTCAGGTGTATCGAATTACGTCCAGGCTGGTTCCACTGGTTACCCATAAGAAGGTTGTCGATTGGAATTATACAGCCGAAATGGCAGAAGAGTTTCGAAGGTTGAGGGAGTTTATACAAAAAGCCGATATGCGCATTAGTGCGCATCCCGATCACTATACACTGCTGACCAGTACAAGAAGGGAAGTAATCGATGCATCTGTCAGGGATCTAGTTTACCATGATACCATCCTGACAGAAATGGGTTTGGCTCCCGATAAAGGCAAACTGGTGCTCCATGTTGGTGGAACTTATAAGATGAAAGCCAAGGCCATGGAGACCTTTGCTTCCAACTTCTTATCCCTGCCTCAAAATCTGAAGGACCGCATTGTCCTGGAAAACGATGATAAGTCCTATACCACTTCCGATACACTTCATCTTTGCGGATTATTGAACATACCCATGGTGTTTGACGTACACCATCACCTATGCAATCCGGATGGATTGCCAATAGAAGATTTATTGAACCCTGTTTTTAACACATGGAAGAAGCAGGTACTCATACCCAAGGTTCATTTCTCCAGCCCAAAGTCACCTGCTCAGATTCGAAGCCATGCTGATTATGTTGACAGCTCTGCATTTTATCAATTTTTAACCAGGGCAAAAGGTATAAATCAGGATTTCGATGTAATGTTGGAGGCTAAGAAGAAAGACGCTGCTCTATTTCAACTGGTGAAAGACCTGAAGCAATTTCAGGATATTCGCTTTCTCGATGATGCTTCCTTTGAAATGAAAGGCTGATTATGATACCTTATTATCATATGGTAAATAGAAAACTGAAAACATGGTTTGCAATGACAGGAACAGGCTCTCCAAGGTGCTTTTTCCAAATATGGTATTGAGTTATATCGTATATCATGGCATAATATTACAGGTAGGGGGACTTTATATGAGATCACACCTTTTTAACTCCAGGACATTCTACATTTCTCACACAAGCTGAATAAAGATTTCCATTCATAAAGTGAAGAAATTAAAAATAAAAATTTTAACAATAAAGTGCAATATTTATTCAATCTATATTTGTTAAGGAGGCGTACTTATCATGGCATTATTTGACAACCTGGGCAAGAAAATCTCAGCAACAACTCAAAACGTAGTCCGCGGCACAAAGGACATGACCGAAATTGCCCGATTGAATTCCCTTATCGGTGACGAACAAAAGCAGATAGCAAAGATGTATTCACAAATAGGCAAGCTGTATTATGAAGCCGCACAGTCAGGTGGAGAGGATCCGGCTCTTCAAGACTTGTGTCAAGCGGTTACATCTGCCAAGGAACGCATTGAAAAGCACAACGAGGAGATACGCCGGATAAAGGGAATAAAGCAGTGCCCGGACTGTGGTGCAGAGCTGCCGCGTGCCTCGGTTTTCTGTGGTACCTGCGGAGCAAAGACCGAGGTGGAATCCAAGCCTGAAAAGCCGCAGCCCAAAGAAGATGCAAAACGGTTTTGCAGCAATTGCGGAGCGGAAATGACAGCTGAATTGGCTTTCTGCACGTCCTGCGGTCAAAAAAAGGAATAGGGAGGAGAACTGTTTGAAATGTGCAAATTGCGGCGGTAAAATGACCGCTGATATGAAGTTTTGCGGGGCATGCGGAACACCAGTTGAACATACAGAACCCGCCGCTGTCGATACGGTGCCCGACTCTCCTAAGGATAAAGCAGACGGAACCAGGTTGAAAAAATATATAGCACCTGCAGCAATCGTCATTGCAGTTGTCATCCTGGCCGGCATTGCTTGGAGCATCTTCAAGCCTTCAAACTATGGTAAGTATGTAAACACTTTTCGCATTTCCCAGACTGGTGAACAAATAATCATTCAATACCCGGGAAAAGACAAAAGCGTCACAAATGGTGCTTTGGGAAGGGTGGAGTACAGCCTGGATGGAACCAAGGCTGCTTACCTCATCAACGATGATGCCGACTTTTCGGAAAAGGCAGGATACAATTTATACCTGATTGATAAGGATCAATCAATGCAGATTGCCACTGATGTGTATGATATGGTAATATCTTCTTCCGGTGAAGGGGTAGCATTCGTACAGGAAGTGTTCGGCGGTGTCGGCAAGCTCTCCCTATATAGGAAGGGGGAGACCACTGCAATCAGTGATGATTTTCCTGTGTACGGCAGTTTGACCATATCTCCAGACGGCAGAATTGTCGGATATAATGCTCTTGACGATGATGGAGATATGATCGGTTATTATTATGACGGCAAACAAAAGGAATTAGGGAAAGATGTCAGTCCTGTCGCAATCGCCAATGGTGCAAAATATGTTTATTACAACAAGAACAGCAAATTATATGTTCAAAGAGGCGACAACATCGAAACCAGAGTCAGTCTGGGTGAGTACAGATACTTAATCGGGTTTAACAAGGATCTTTCTCAGGCAATATACATAACAGAAACGGACAGCGGTACCCGGTCATACATAACCCGTAATGGCGGTGAGAAGGAACGACTGTCCGGCGAGCTATGGAATATACTCCTGCCTCATGGAACAATGTGGAAGCACCCGATACTGGGAATCGATTCATTTGCCAATACCTACTACCAAAGCTTTGATGATGCGGTTTATCGTATTACTGACAAGTTCGAGTGCACAAGAATTATAAGGGAAGCGGAAGCTCCCCAGCTTTCATCTGATGGGAAAACAATTACCTATCAGCGGGACGACAGGATTGAAAAAATCAACGGATCAAAAGAAGACGCAGAGGCAGTGAAGCTCGTGGAAGACGAGGTTCGAACATACATCGCTGTGGAGGACGGGAGCGCAATCTATTTCGTCAACCATTATGATGAGCTATATTACCAAAAGGGTACAAACAAACCTGTTTTAATCGGGGACGGTGTTCAAACACACGATGGTCAGAGTCTTGTCCTTTATAAGGGGAACAAGCTGTTTTATGTGAGCGATAAAGAACTATACGTCAGTACAGGCAGCAAAGGAACGAGGGTCGCCGGTATTGACGGAGATGTCGAGTCGGTAGGAATGGAACGGTTCGATGTCACCGTATTTACCTATGATCATAACGAGGCGTGTATCTACCGCTCAATTGACGGAATCAATTTTGACTTGGTCTATCAGGAGCAAGACTGACCTGTGAATCCTTCGATTCACTCTACCCGCTGAAAACTTGTTACTTTAAGAACTTTCGAATGATCCCAAGCTTCTTTTGCGTATATGGGTGGTAACGCATGGGCAGATCAATCAGGTTGGACTTTTTAACGATGCTTTTATAGTGGGTAAAGGTATCGAAGGAAAGCTTGCCGTGATAGCTGCCCATACCACTGTCACCTACACCACCGAAGCCCATTCTTGTGGTGGCAAGGTGGATAATGGTATCATTCCAGCACCCGCCGCCGCTGGATGTGCAGGTCAATACGGTATCTGCAGCGGATTTATCGTTTGTAAATACATACAGCGCAAGTGGTTTCTTGCGAGCGTTAATAAAATCGATTGCCTCATCCAGCCGTTCATAGGTCAGCACAGGCAGGATGGGCCCAAATATTTCTTCCTTCATCACGGGGGAGTCGGGAGACACATCCACTAGCACAGTGGGCTCGATAAAGCGTCGTGATTCATTTACTCTGCCGCCAATTACCGCTTTACCGCTTTTCATCAGATCAACGAGCCGCTTGAAGTGCTTTTCGTTAACGATGACAGGCATGTTCTTCATATCTTCGCCGGGAAAGAATGCATCCAGAGCCTGGCGGAAATATTGAATAAAATCATCGCGCACCTTCTGATGGATCAGCAGATAATCCGGTGCCACACAGGTTTGACCTGCGTTTAACACCTTGCCGAAGGCAATGCGGCGGGCAGCAAGCTTCAAGTCGGCAGTCTGATCTATAATGACCGGGCTTTTACCGCCCAGCTCCAGTGTCACAGGTGTCAAATGCTTGGATGCGGCCTCCATTACCAGATGACCCACATGAGTGCTGCCGGTGAAGAAAATATAATCAAACTTTTGATCGAGCAGCTTGCTGTTTTCCTGTCTGCCTCCTTCCACCACTGCAATGTATTCCTGAGGGAAAATGGATTCTACCAGTTCAGCTATGATGCGGCTGGTGGCAGGTGTGTATGAGGAGGGCTTGATGATTGCGCAGTTTCCCGCGGATATCGCTCCGATGAGAGGCGTGAAGCTTAGTTGTACGGGGTAATTCCAGGGAGAGATAATCAAAGCGACACCATATGGTTCGGACATGACAAAGCTTTTTGCATGGAATTGGGCCATAGGTGTGGGGACGGTTTTAATGCGGGCCCATGATTTAAGATGTCTGATGTGAAAATTCAGCTCCTCCAGCACCATGCCTGTTTCGGTCATATAGGTTTCCATTTCATGTTTGTTTAATTCAGCTTTAAGTGAATCATTAAAGGATTGTTGATATTGAAGCAGCGCTGCCTTCAAGCTTTTGAGTGCATTGATACGAAATTCAACCGGCTTTGTTGCATTGCTTGCAAAGTAGGCCCGCTGCTTGGCAACAATATTTTCAATGTTCATTGTCTACCCCTTTCAATGCTTGTTCTATCAGAGCAAAAAAGGATGCTCCATCCTTTCCTTTATCGGTAAGTTGTTTCAAATCCGCTGCAGCTTGCTTTACATGAGGGCTGCCTTTCAGCACACTGGGAGCAAGCGTCAGCCATCCAAGACGCAGGGCAAGGAGTAAGGCTTGCTCCTTATCCGGTGCACTTGAAGCATCCAGGGATACAAAGAAGCTGTATGCCCGGCTGCATAAAGCGATGCTTTCTGCCAGGCCCATCTCAGAGAGATGAATGATGGAAGCATATGCTCCAAGCGCTTCTGCAGCAAGCCCGCTGTCTTTTGGCTGCTCTCCGCTTAACGTATTTTCGCAAAGAGCGGACAGCTTGCTGTCTGACAATGCGCTTTGCACCGCAGATAGAAACTGCTTCAGACGAACCGAAAACTCTGCAACATCTTCGATATGGCGTGAACCATGTAAACGGTTCAGCTCATAGCGGCGAAGTGACACGAACTCATCAAGGGTTTCGTCAGAAACCCGGATCATATGCACGATGGCATCTGTCGGAGGACACTCAGGCACAAGAACGTCCTCGATAACCGAATGAATATCATTTTGCACGGCCTCATTCAATGCTTTTTCGTAGGCTGTAAAAGCGTGCAGCGTCTGATCGAATGGAAGCCCTGCCGCCAGTCTGCGCTTGACCAGCTGCATGATGCGCAAATCCGAATCACGAAACATGCGCCTTCCGTTTATTTCGATAGGTGTGATGACAGCCATGCTTTGGAGCTGATTGATCTGTTCGCGTGTCAGCCCGGAGTGCCGGATCACTGCAGAAAGGGTAAGGGGATGATATACCGTAGTACGCTCCGCCTTATGGATTGCATCGTACAGCTCGATCTCTGCTTGGTCCGGCTCGCCTTGTTCCAGCAGACGTTTGATTACGGCAAGCGGATAGTATCGATTTTTTTGAAGCGACTTGATAAGCCTCACGCGGGCGATGCAGTCCGGATGGTAATATGCCATATTATGTTTGGTTTTTTTGGCAATGGGAATCAGGTTTTCCCTGACATAATATTTCACAGTGGAAACGCTTACGCCTGAGGCTTTGGCAAGTTCGCTTATTTTTAGGAGATTCTGTGTATTTTTTTCACTTTTCATAGGTTAATTACAGTCCAATACGATTTTTATCAGCTCGGGCGGGTTCTCCATTGCAAGCCTGAGTGCCTTTTTATAATCATCCAGGGCAAAACGGTGAGTGATGAATCCATCGATTGAGTAGATGCCATCCCGGATCCACTCCTGAGCAAGGTCGAAGGTGTAACGCTTTCTGCCTTGCCACTCCTCCATTCCATGAGCATCAACTCCCACCAGAGTCAATTCCTGCCACCAGATCGGTGTCTCGTCAAGCTTCACCCCGCACATGTGATGACCGACCTTAACAAGCGTACCGCGGGGAGCAAGAAGCCGCAGGCAGGTATGGTTGGACCAGCTGCCGCCTACACAGTCGTAGATACGGTCGAAGCCGCCAAAGAACATCTTGTTGCCGCCCATACCGGTATATACTCGGCTTCCACCCGTTGCCTTTGATGCAGCTTCATATGGGTCGCCGGATAGAATGTGGTCTGCACCCAGCCTTAAGGCAAACTCCTGCTTGGGCTTGATGCGTTCCATCGCCCAGACTTCACAGTTGGGTTGGACGATCTTGAGAGCCTGCACAATGCCAAGGCCTATGGTTCCGCAGCCTAAAACCATTACCTTTTCTCCCGGAGCGGGAGGGGACATCAGCACCGAGTGGATTGAAACGCAGGTAGGTTCCACCATTACAGCCTGATCGTCTGTGAGCTCGTCATATATTTTTGCCAGCTGCTGTTCCGGTGCAATGAAGGTATCGCTCCAACCTGCACCGGTATCCGGCAGATTGTAAGGGCTGGGTTCACCATAATTAAGACAGAGATTGTAGTTGCCTTCCGCACAATACCTGCAGGGAGGCTTGATTCCTTTGTTCCCGCAGCCCGACATGTATTCCCGAATGGTAACGCGGTCACCAACTTTGAATTTGGTTACAGCAGGTCCAGCTTCTATTACAATCCCTACGTTTTCGTGTCCCAGATAGGTGCGTTTGGACAAAGGTATGGGCTCCAAGGCAGAGTTTGTGCCAGTCGTGGCTTTAAAGAAGCTTACATCCGTTCCGCACAGGCCGCAGGAAATATTCCGAACCCGCAGCCAATCATCAGCAGGCAGCGGCGGATCGGGCAGATTCCTGTTGAATTTGACCGCGTTCAGCCCGGTATACAGCAGCGGCCTGAAGAGCTTTGCCGCCAGCTTTGTGATCAGGATGCGAGGGATATCCTTTTCAAAGTATACACATTTCATTGCACCTGCCTCCTTTTTATGTCAGCATGGACTGAAGAATGGCCATGAAGTCGTTCAGCTGGCAGGCATACTCCGGGCTGCCGATTGTTTCGACATAACCCTGTTCAACCGCTTCCACGAAAGCGACATCCTTTTGCAATACCTTCATCGCACCTTCTACACTTAAAAAGTGAAAATGTACAAAAGGACTGCGGCGTGTATAGATGCCGCGGCCGGACTTGGAGTTGCCTGCTTTCACCCGAAGATAACATGCAATGCCTGTTTCAGGATAGGGTTCTACCGAGAACTGGTAGATGCGATCAGGCTGCCTTGTGCACCATTCACGCATATCGGCATCACCGAGCTTGTTATATACGGACAGTGCACGTGTAATCATGAACAGGCTGCACTTCACCTTCAGTTTTTGCTTGTTATATTCTTTTGGTCTCTTCTTAGGGGACATGATCATTAGTCCCATCAGCAGCTTCAAAACCTTGGGAAGCAAAATGAGATTACCCTTGATCCTGGGCATGGCTATCCCGCCGCGCAGCAGAGCATTCATTTTCTCTACTGTGGGAAAGGTCAGGGCCAGATCATGGTCTTCTGATGGAGACTGCAGAATGGTAATTTTTCCATGGTCGATTTTCAGGGTACAAGCCACCAATTCATCATTGTTTTTTGCTCCGAACTGAACCGTTGCAGCAAGATTGGCAAAGGCTTTGCCTAGTTTGGGGTCATCATCCAACAGCACCTGCATGACAGGAAAAGCTGCATTGAAAAACAACCTGGCGATCATGAGGTCTTGAGGGGAAGCTGACAATCTCAACACTCCTTTCAGATTGGAATGAGGTGCTTATCATTATTCGTCTTCCCAGTTTTCATCTGCTTCGTAATCCCTGCCCATAAGGGAACGAACCTGGTTGATGATGCCGTCGGCATCCAGCTCATAATGGGTATAGAGATCTTCTGCGTAGCCGATGGTGGCAAACTGGTCATAGATACCGTGCTTCTTGAATACACAGCCCTTGCCGCTTTCTGCAATGACACTGGCGACTGCATCACCAAGGCCGCCCTCTACATTGTGCTCCTCAACGGTCAGAATGCGGCGGGTCTCTGTAACTGCTTTCAGGACAGCTTCCCTATCGATGGGCTTGATGGTATGCATGTTGATAACACGGACACTGATGCCGTCCTGCTCAAGCAGGGTTTTGGCAGCTTGAACAGACTGCAATACCGCGATTCCACAGCTGATGATGGTGATATCGGTTCCGGGCACCATCTCGATGGCTTTGCCAATGGTAAAGCCATAGTTTTCATCGGGATAGCAGGGGGGTTCGAATCCACGGCCGATGCGGATATATACAGGGCCAGGTATATCCACACAGGCACGCACCGCAAGCGATGTTTCAATTCCGTCTGCAGGGCAGATAACCGTCATATTAGCGATGGAACGCATAATCGCAAGGTCTTCCGTGCAGTGATGGGTAGTACCTGCATGACCGAAGGAAATCCCTGCATGGGTGCCTATGATTTTTACCGGAAGGTTTTGATAGGCAATGTCGGTGCGTACCTGCTCACCGCCTCTCATACTGACAAATACTGCCATAGAAGATGCAAAAGGGATCAGCCCTGCTTTGGCAAGGCCTGCTGCAATGCCCAGCATATTTTGTTCGGCAATGCCGACATTAAAGAATCGGTTCGGGAAGGCGTTGGCAAAGTGAACAATGGCAGTGGTTTTTGCAAGGTCTGCGGTTACGCCGACAATCCTGTCGTTGGTTTTTGCCAACTCTGCCAATGTCCGGCCGTATATTTCTCGCGGGGTCATGGTAGCAGAATCATAGCAATTCCACGTGGTTCCCGTTATCGTAGACATATCCGTTTCTCCCTTCTTTACAAGTTCAATATGGATGCCTTGGCCTTTTCGCACAAAGCGGAGTCAGCCGAAGCATAATGCCATACCACATTATTTTCCATAAAGTCAACACCTTTCCCCTTAATGGTGTTGGCAAGGATAAATACGGGCTTTTCAGTTGCATTCCAGCCTTTTTCCAGTGCTGAGCAGACCTGTTCGAAGTCATGGCCGTCGATTTCGATGACATCAAAACCAAAGGAATGCCATTTCTCAGCGAAGGGCTCCAGCGCCATAACATCTTCTGTAAATCCGTCAATCATCAATCGGTTGCGATCTACAATGGTGATCACATTGGTCAGCTTAAAGTTTGCGATTGACATTGCCGCTTCCCATACACTTCCTTCGCAGCATTCGCCGTCTCCCATCAGGCAGACCGTCTTATAATCCTTTTTCAGGTAACGGGCGGCCAGACCCATGCCTGCTGCAATGGAAAGACCATGTCCAAGGCTTCCGGTGGAGGCATCACAGCCGGTTACCTTGTTGCTGTCAGGGTGCATTGCAAATGGGGAGCCAAAGTGGTTGAAGGTCTTGAGCTCCTCCTCCGGAATAAAGCCGCGTTTGGAAAGTACAGGAATTAAAGCAGCGGCAGCGTGACCTTTGGACAGCACAAAACGATCCCGATCCTCCCATTGGGGACGCTCTGGATCAACGTTGAGGTACTTGAAGTACAGTGCAGTCAAAAGCTCTACAATGCTGAGGGAGCCGCCGACATGTGCGCCGCCCGACCAAGCCGTTACGTCTATAATGGTAAGACGCAGCTCCCGGGCGATGTCCTGCAGCCTTTGCTTTTCTTCTACAGTGCAAGCCATACAGAGTCCTCCTTTATTTGGTTTTTAACAGGATATGGATTTAAAAGTAGAGAGTGATACTACCTACTTTATATCATAATTGTATATATATTACAATATGTATTGCGAAAATATTTAGAATAATGTGAATTAAATATGGCCTTTTTGGCGGTATCCCGACTGAGTGAAGGCTGTTACTTTGGTTTATAATATTTGTAAGCCGGGAAATGGAGCGGATTGTATGGATAAGCAAAGAGTTGCGGATATCCTCAAATATTGGGGCACCCCACAGGAAGAGCAAAGGAAATGGGCATCAGGCTGATGATCAACCCGGATGCCCACAGTATATCTGAAATTTCATATACAGGGTTTGGCGTGGCTATGGCTCGTAAGGGACGGTGTGAAAAGAAGACATTTTAAACTGTCTGGACACGGACAGCATGAAATCTTTTCTGCACAGCTGACCACATTGGTATTCTGTTATCGCTGTTATGCTTCTGCTTCTTCGGTGCGATGCACTGACTCTCTTGCCTGCTGTATAAGCGTACGAATGTCTTTGGTAGGTGTATTCCTGTACCGGAACATCTTACCCTCCCAGGTTCGAAAAGAAATGGTATCGTGCCCTCTCGAAACCAGATAGGTGGGCAGAATAGGTGTTTTGCCCGCACCGCCGGGAGCATTTATGATATATGTGGGGATGGCCATACCCGAGGTTCGGCCTCTTAAATGTTCCATAATTTCAATCCCGTCATCCACTGAACACAAGAAGTGGCCTGTACCCTGTACTTGCTTGGGATGGAATATATAGTAGGGGCGAACCCGAATTTTCAGCAGCTCATGATTCAAATTCTGTACGATGAATTTATCATTGTTGATGCCATTCAGCAGAACCATTTGGTTTCCAATGGATATACCGCTGTTTGCAAGCATTTCAGCCGCTCGTTTGGCATCCCTGGTAATTTCCTTGGGATGGTTAAAATGGGTATTGACGTAAATCGGATGATACTTCTTCAATATATCACAAAGAGCAGGTGTAATTCGTTGGGGCAGGGTAACCAGAGAACGGGTACCCAGGCGAATCACCTCTACGTGGGGTATGGCTCGAACACTGCAAATCAGCCATTCCAGCATGTGATCATCCAGCATGAAGGAATCGCCGCCGGTAATCAAAACATCTCGGATTTCAGGATTATCCCTGATGTATTCAATGGACTTCTCCAGCATCCACTTTGGTTTATGATGGTCAACCTGGCCAATATTTCGCCTGCGTTGACAAAACCTGCAATAATTGGCGCATTGGTTGGTTACATTTATGATCAGTCTGTCCGGATAGCGACGGGTGATGCAGCCTGCCGGGTTGGTAAACTCTTCGCCCATGGGATCCATTTCGCCGGATTCATCTGCCAATTCCGCCATGGCGGGCAGTCCCATCAAGCGAATGGGGTCATAGATATCATTGGGATCCATCAAGCTGGTATAATAGGGGGATGCTGCCCAGCGATACTTCCTGGTCAGCAGAGTCAAATCTTTCTTATCCTGCTCTGACAGATTAATCACCTTGCTCAGAGTTTCTACATCGCTTATGATATGATCCAATTGCCATTTCCAGTCATTCCAGTCGTCTTCGTTTGCTTGGAAATGCTCAAGCAGCCTTTCTTTTGAATTATCGAATTGGTCCTGCATTTCCATTCCTCTGGGTATACGCTTTTTTGCTTCCAGATATTCATTGGCTTTGCCGGACAGCTCTGCGGCCCGCTGAAGGGATAATTGCCTGCTGCTGAGTTTTTCCGTCATCCGCATCCTTCCTTTCTTTCTGTTATGATAAATAAGTTGAAAATTGGGTGAATAGAAACAAATGAAGCTTTTCATTCATTATAACATAAATTGTGGTGTATATTAAGGTGAAAAGCAGCAAAAGCCCCACAATAACGAAAAAAAACATTGATTCCGGACGAGAATAGATATAGTAAAGAAATACTTTGAAAGAAGCATGCAGAAAGGGTATCATAAGATTAGCCTGTGTTGAACATGTGACAAGTATGGAAAGGTTGTGACAAACCCTTATGATAAATGGAAATATAGAAGGCCTGTCCAAGCAGATTCTGCTGAGGCTGGAAAGCATATATGACATATCTGTGGAGCGGGAGGATTTTCTTTCTGAAGAAATGGTGCTGTTATTGTGTGAACTGACCGATATGATCAACCGGGAGTTATCGGTTTACCTGAACCGCAGGGGAGAGGTCCTGGATGTTTCGGTAGGTGAGATCGGTCAGGTTTCTCTGCCAAGCATGAACCTGAGAAGAAGCAATGTACGCTTAAGCGGCATTCGGTGTATTCATACCCATCCGGGCGGTGACGGGCACTTGTCCAGTGTAGACTTGAATTCCCTGCAGGTGTTGCGTTTTGATGCCATGACAGCAGTTGGCGTACAGGGGGGAAGGTTTGTAAATGCTTATACCGCTTTTTTGAATCCTCCTGAGGAGGTCCAGTCGTACGCGGTATATGGGCCTTTAACCATAGAAGAGCTTTGTTCAGAAGCTCTCATGCGGGAAATCCGGCGGCTGGATCCTCTCATTGTATTGCCCCAAACCGTAGAAACCTTGGAGGAGGAAGAGGAAAGGGCCATTCTCATCGGTCTGGATGACCGGGGAGAAGGGATCCGCTCCGTCAATGAGCTGGAGGAGCTGGCCAAAACAGCTGGCGCAAAGGTACTGTATAAGACAACACAAAGCAGAAAGATGCCGGAACCGGCAACCTATATCGGCCGGGGGAAGGCAGCGGAACTGGCCCTTTTGTGTCAATCCATGAATGCCAATCTGGTCATCGCCGATGACGAAATGTCTGCTGCTCAGATAAAAAATCTGGAAGCAATCCTGGGGGTAAAGGTCATTGATCGAACCACTCTGATTCTGGACATCTTTTCCCGGCATGCCGTTTCAAGGGAAGGAAAGCTTCAGGTGGAGCTCGCTCAATTGAAGTATCGGCTGCCCAGACTGATGGGGATGGGGCATGCACTTTCCAGACTGGGGGGCGGTATTGGAACCAGAGGACCCGGTGAAAAGA
>DURK01000001.1 GCA_012837325.1 Clostridiales bacterium | reverse complement strand
TGTTAGCCATCATTTTCTTATTCGGCGGCCTGCGAGGCTCCCTCTTCTGTCTGCGGGCAAATCCCCTCGAAGCCTTTTCCGGTCTGGAAGTCAGCCTGCAGGGAATGATTAGAGGTGCTCCGCAGATAGAGAAGGACAGGGCAGTCTATGTTGTGGAAACCAGGGCAGCAAAGGTTGGGGATGCCATCTATCCGATTCATGCAAAGGTTAAGATCAGCGTATATCCTGATACGTATGATGAGGATGCTGAAGTCAAAACTGTCTACCAGACCGGTGACATCCTGCAGGTAACCGGTGCTTTGAAAGAGCCGGCAGGCCCTAGGAATCCAAAGGGATTTGACTACAAAGGATATCTTGCACGCCGTGGAATTGATTCGATTCTTTCGGCAAAGGAAAGAAACACCGTTTTGATCAGAAAGGCTGCCGGTTTTTCCCTTGACCGGACTCTGGCTGCCTTTCGCGATGCAGCTTCCGAATCGCTGGAAGGAGCGGTCGGAGGCAGGGAAGGAAATTTCCTGAAGGCTGTATTGCTGGGTCAACGCTGGCTTATAGAGCCTGAAGATCAGGATGCCTTTACCAGAACCGGCCTGGCTCATATACTGGCTATCTCTGGCTTGCATATCGGTTATCTGGTTGCCTTGCTGAACTGGATCCAGTCTCTGCTGCGCCTTCGAAAGGGGACTGCCCTGCTGGTTCAAGCTGTTGTTCTCATTCTTTACTGCCTGATGACGGGAGCGTCTCCCTCAGTTACCAGGGCAGTTATCATGTCCCTTATTTACCTTGGCGGGCGGGCGCTTGGCAGAAAATCCGACTTGATCAACAGCACCGGTACCGCTGCTCTCCTTATTTTGTTAATCCGTCCTCTGGATATCCTGGAGATCAGCTTTCAATTGTCCTTTCTGGCTGTATGCTCCATTGGCTTGTTTCACGACCCCCTGAAGAGAGCATTCCGATTTCTTCCCGGAAAAATTGCCTCGCTGGCAGCAGCAGGTCTTTCCGCTCAACTGGGAACGCTTCCGCTGACCGTCTATTATTTCAATCTCATTTCTCCGATATCGGTTTTGGCTAACCTTCTGGTGCTCCCTGTATTGGGTATTGTCACTGCGGGAGGATTTCTGCTGATCCCGCTGGAAATGATTTTCCCGGCTGCCGCAGTTCTTGCAGCCTTTCCTGTCCGCCTTCTTTGCAGGCTGATTCTCATTGTTACCGATTTTGCAGCACAGCTCCCCTTTGCCTCTTTCCGGGTTGTTTCGCCCTCCGTCTTTACCATCCTTCTTGCCTTCCTGATTTTATGGGTCATTTCCCGGGAAAGGCCTGCTTTTATCCGTTATCCTTCTGTGGTCTGCCTGGGCCTGATTGTGGTGCTGCTGGCAGGAAACCTGCTGATGAGTCTGACTGTACCGAAAGAGCTGAAGCTGGTGTTTCTGGATGTCGGGCAGGGGGATTGCTGCTTCATCCAGACTCCGGACGGGAAAAGGATATTGATCGACGGCGGGGGACAAGCCGGTGCAGACATAGGCGAGGATGTTCTCCTGCCGTTCCTGCTGAAAAACGGCGTTTCATCATTGGATTGGGTTATCATGTCCCACAGCCATGATGATCACATCAGCGGCTTGCTGCCTGTACTGGACCAATTAAAAACCGCAGCCTTTATGGAGTACCCGCCCAGGGAGTACAACCCTGCTTACCTGGATTTGAAGAAGCTTGTTCATGAAAAAGGAATCCCCGTTATTCCAGCAGAAAGGGGACAATCCTACCGCCTTGGAGAGCAGACCCGGCTGCATGTTCTTTATCCTGATTCAAAAAGTGCCTCCGGACTGTATCAGGAGAATGAAAACAATCTGTCTCTTGTTTTGCTATTGGAATGCGGGGACGCTTCTGTTCTTTTTACGGGGGATATCGAAAAAGGCGTGGAATACTATTTGAGCGGAAGAATGGACAAACAAGCCGACATTCTGAAGGTGCCTCATCATGGAAGCAATACCTCCAGCACAGATGTCTTTTTGGATGCAGTACGCCCGGATGCTGCCGTAATTCAGTCGGGAAGCAACCTTTTCGGACATCCCACCCCGCAAACCCTGCAAAGACTGAAGGAAAAGGACATTGCAGTATATCGAAACGATTTACAGGGTGCAGTGATGATGCGCCACAGAAAGGGAAGGTGGGAAATTGAAACCATGATCAAAAACAAGTAGACAACACCTCAACCGGCCTTTTGCATCCTTCAGAGTCAGTTGGAGGGCTGTTTTTTTGGGTATCTATACTTTGATGCTTCTATTTGTTCGAACAACTGTACTGTTTATGCTAAAATAAGATAATGATGGGGATCATACTATTTTTTAAAGGGTCACTTATTGAACGATAACGATTTGGAAAGGAGATCACTTATGAAACGCTATGAAAATCAGCAATGGAAGGAATCCATGAGGATAACCCTGGATTTCAACAACATGATGGCCGATATGCTGGGGGAAGACCAGGGCATATCAAAGGAGTCCATTGCTTCCCTGGATGAGCAGCTGAAAACAGCAGCACAAGCTATGAAAACCAAACGGGAAGAAGGCAAAATGGACTGGAGGGATCTTCCCTGGAACCAAAATGAAATCGTTGAAGACATTTTGAATACTGCGTCGAAAATCAAACAGAAATTTGATGCTTTTGTGGTGCTGGGCATCGGCGGTTCTGCACTGGGTCCCATTGCTGTACAGCAGGCACTGAATCATATGCACTACAATGAACTTTCCAAAGCACAGCGGGGAGGATGCCCCCGGTTTTATGTGGCAGACAACGTAGATCCGGAACGGATGAAGGCATTATTTGAAATCATAGACGTGGAAAAGACCATGTTCAACGTGGTTACCAAGTCCGGAAGCACATCCGAGACCATGTCTCAGCTTATGATTATCTGGGATATGTTGAAGGATAAGCTGGGCGAAGGATACAGAGATCATATCATTGCCACCACCGACAGGGAAAACGGCAACCTGATCAAAATTGCCAAGGAGCACAACCTGAAGACCTTTTACATACCCAGGGGCGTGGGCGGCAGATTTTCGGAATTGACACCGGTCGGCTTGCTGCCGGCATCAGTCTGCGGAATCGATATTGAGGAGATGCTGGCAGGCGCTGCCTATATGGACGAGCTCTGCAGTACACAGGATGTACATAAAAACCCGGCTTATATGGCAGCCACACTTCAATTTCTGGCTATGAAATCCGGAAAAAACATCTCGGTTATGATGCCGTATGCAGATTCGTTGAAATATATGGCTGATTGGTATGCACAGCTTTGGGCGGAAAGTCTGGGGAAGCGGTATAATCTCAAAGGGGAAGAGGTTTTTGCAGGTCAGACACCGGTCAAGGCCCTTGGTGTAACCGACCAGCATTCCCAGGTGCAGTTATATACCGAAGGCCCATTCGATAAGGTGATTACTTTTCTAGGTGTAGGGAAATATCGCACAACCATGGAGATCCCTAGGGGTTTTGAAGGGATTCCGGCTGTTTCCTTCCTGGGCGGGCACACCTTGAATGAACTGATCCATGCGGAACAGGCTGCCACCGAATATGCCCTGTTAAAAGCAAAACGTCTGAACCGGACCCTAACCCTGCCGGAAGTCAATGCCTTTACAGTAGGGCAATTGCTGTACTTTATGGAAGTGGAAACAGCCTTTGCAGGAGAACTGCTTGAAATCAATACCTTCGACCAGCCAGGAGTGGAAGAAGGAAAGAATGCAGCCTATGCTTTGCTGGGCCGCCCCGGCTATGAAGAAAAGAAGGCTGAACTGGATGCCAGACCGCAAAAAAAAGAGGAATATATTCTTTAAGCTCCTGCCAGCATACAAAATCAAGCTTATTTTCATTTATTAAAGGGACAGTTGCAGATGTGTTAGCGCATCCGGCTGTTCCCTTATTATGCGAAAAATACAGTCACAATTAAGTAAGCCTTACAGGCATTCGAATAACAGGGGGATTTCCGAAAGGCTTGTGACAGGGTATCCAGAGATACTTTATGGATATGTACTTGAGAGAAGTCAGTTAAATGGTATAATGGAGGATGTATGATTTACATGTTATAGAAATATAGGATGTGTTTCAGTTTATTTGGAGGGCTAGGGTGAATAAGGAATTTATACTACAACGAATCAAGCCTTACTTAAATGATCAGGGCATGCTTGGAGAAGAGGATTTTAATAAGCTTTTCCATAAACTCAATAAACGTCTGCAGTATAAAGTGATAGATATTCTTATTGATCATGATATTGAGATTGATTACATAAACCGGAGCAAAAAAAGAAGAACCCAAAACGGGGAAGGTAAGGAAACCGGTAAAGTCTATGCAGAAGGACTGAACAAACTCACCAATGAACAGCTTTGCATAATGTATCAGCAGGGATACAGCCAGGCACTGGATACGCTTGTGGATAAGAATAAAAACCTGGTATGGAGCAGGGTGAAAAGATATGAAAAAACCTATCGACATAAGCTGACCGAAGATGACCTGTTCCAGGACGGCGTAATCGGCATGATCACAGCTGCAGAAAGGTTTGATTCAAGCAGGGAAGCAAGGTTTACAACCTATGCACTCTGGTGGATTGATCAACAGATCCTTCGGGGAATCATGAACAGCGGGTTTACAGTAAGGGTTCCGGTACATATTTTTGATTCGGTAAACAGGCTGATGCGTACTTTTCGGGATAATCCGGGATTCTCAAAGGATCAGATATTTGAGATCCTACAAGAGGAAGGCATGAGCAGGGAAAAGTTTGAAAGCCTGATAAACATCTCTCAAAACATTCTCTCAACAACTTCCTTAAATACCCTTGTGGGAGAAGCGGAGGACAGTGAGCTGGGCAGCTTTATCATGGATGAAAAAGAACCCTTGATAGAAGAGCAGATCGAGGCACAGGCACTGAAGCAGATAATCGGCGAGATGCTGGCTGACCTGAAGCCAAAGGAGGAGAAAATCATGAAGCTTCGATTTGGGATTGATGATGATCAGCCGAGAACCCTGGAGGAGGTCGGAAAAGAATTCGGGGTAACCCGGGAACGGATCAGGCAGATTGAAGCGAGAGCCTTGAGAAGGCTGCGGCATCCAACAAGGGCCAGGATACTGAAGGAATTTCTATAGGGAGGACATGCTTGTGAATATCAAAGAACACGTACACAATTTGGTTGAAGACTGCATTGGCGACAAATCATCAATGATCGTCCTGAAAGGGATCGATATCACTCTCTTCAATGACCAGGTCGTAGTTGACATGGATGAGATGCTGAACAACAAGCTTTCGTACTTTATGAAGCTGTCTGAAGAACGCAGTATGATTACATATGATGAATACATTGCTCTTTATGACTTAATTCTGCTGCAGTATAAGAGAATCCTGATACTCGATAACAACCTCTATCTGAACTTTTACCCGCTCCAGGTCAAAATCAGCGATGAAAAACTGCATTCTCTTCTGATCCACTTTGATGAGGACAAGGAAGGAGATGACTATGAGATCGGCGACCTGGCGGAGCTCACTTCGATCTATGGCAATATTACAGTTGTAAAAGATAGGTACTATGTTTCTTACAATAATACCATTGCACATGAAAAGGAAAGAAAGATTCACCTGTTCGACGGGGCAGCCGGTACAATTGAAAGGGAAAAAATAGTGGATGCCGATTTCTGCATGGACATCATCGATGAACATGATTATGTCTGCATGCTGGACAGAATCCATTTCGAGCACCCCGCTAAACTCTATATCATCGAGAAAAACACAAGCATAAACAAAATCCTTTTGGAAGAAAAGCTGCAGGTTATCAGGAGGGTTTACCAAGACCTGGACCTGAAAATCGGTTACATTGAGGAACAGAAGGTTTCGACCGATATCAATCCGGAGTTCACGCAAATCCTCAAAACTCATTGGGGTTACGAAACCTTTAAAAAAATAAAGGTTTACAATATGAATGAGTTGAATCATGGTTCCAAGGTTGTAGAGGAAATTACCCAGGGGGATATCATCACCAATATTGTGGATGAGGCAGAAAAATGCATACAAAGAAAGGATTACCGGGATGTATTTGTCACCGCCCCCACAGGAGCGGGCAAATCTGCTATATTCCAGATCCCTGCTATTTACCTCGCTGAAAAGTATCAGCTTTTTACAATCGTCATTTCTCCTTTAATCGGCCTGATGAAGGATCAGGTAAACAATCTTGAACAGCATCAATACACCTATGCCCGCACGATTAATTCTGATATTTCACCTGTTCAGAAGCAGGAGATTCTTAACGACATCATTGACAACAACTGTCACGTCTTATATATTTCACCGGAATCACTGCTCAGCAAGAGCGATCTGGATCAGATTATCGGCACAAGGACCCTGGGTTTAATGGTTATAGACGAGGCCCATATTGTTACCACATGGGGTAAGCAGTTCAGACCGGATTACTGGTATCTGGGTGATCATTTAAACAAGATCAAGAAAGCACAATTGAAGAAAAAAGGGATGGGCTTCGTTGTGGCCACCTTTACAGCAACTGCGATTTACGGCGGAGTTGAAAACATGTATGAGGAGACCATTCAAAGCCTGAAGATGGTTGACCCGATTACCTATCTCGGATATGTCAAGCGGGATGACATCATCATTAACATTGAGCCCACAGAAACCATCAGAAGAACAACGGAATATGAGCTGGAAAAGTTCAATCAGCTGCTTGAAAAAATAGACTACGCCATCATGCTTGATAAAAAGATGCTGGTTTATTTTCCAACCGTGGCGTTGATCGAGAGGTTCTACCAATACTGCTCTGTAAAAGATTTGAGACAATATGTCTCAAAATACCACGGTCAGATGAGAGCATACGAAAAAGAGGAGAACTACAGGAAGTTCTTGAATAAGGAAACGCCTGTTATGCTGGCAACCAAAGCCTTTGGTATGGGTATTGATATAGATGACATTGAGATCGTTGCTCATTTTGCTCCGACCGGCAATGTATGCGACTATGTTCAGGAGATCGGAAGGGCTGCAAGGCGCAGGGATCTGACTGGAGAAGCCTGCTACAGATTTATGAAAAACGATTTCAAGCACATCAACCGTCTTCATGGATTGTCGATTATTAAGGAATACCAGCTGATTGAAGTGATACGCAAGGTTTATGAGTTATATCAGGAGAATCTGAACAACAGCCAGGGCAGAAGAATAACCAAGAAAAAGCATGAAATGCTTGTGGACGCTGAAAGCTTTTCGCATATTTTTGAAAATCCCTTTTTCAGTGAGGAGGATGGCATTAACAAGGTGAAAACGGCCATGCTGCTTATACAAAAGGATTTTGAGAGAAGATTTGCTTTTTCTCCCTTTCATGTAAGACCCATTCCCCTGTTTGAGATTGGTTATTTTCAAATCGACCTGCAGGCTCAGAAAGAAATCAAGAGAAGGTATGGGGCGGTTCTGCAGGAGGCAGACCGGGATATGCACATCTGTTCCGTTAACCTGAAAAAAATATGGGAGCAGGACTTTGACTCAAAGATATCCTTTCCGAAATTCAAATACATGCTGTATACCAAGGATGCTGCACTGAATTTTCAACAGAAGGAGAACATGAAGCCTGCCTTAAGCATAGATATCGCTTTTGAAGAAAATTACCTGCAGAACTACGAACGCTGCATCAATGCGCTGAAAACGATCGTCAACAGATCTGTCAGAGAAGAAAGGTATTACAGCATCGATGGGAAAGACGGCCTTGTCGATGCGCTGATGAAAGAGCTGAATATAAACATCTACAAATCCAAGAGCATTATTGAGACCATCATCTCTGCGATGTCCGTATACCAAAGAGACTACAGCAGGAATATGCATGGCAGGGTCTATGTACCAAAGCCTTTAAAATCCGGGGAAGTAAAATATAAGTTTACAAATGGTTCAACAGGCTTTTTCAGGTGGATACAAAACGGGCTTGCCAAAATCCGTGACAACATAAAGGACGGAACCATGTATTTGGTTGAAGAGAACGGCAATGAGTTGTTCAGGGAGATACTTCATATTCTCGGTATTCTGGAAACCTTGGATCTGCTTGTCTTTAAAGCGCTCGGAGGCAGAAACAGCCAAATCTATATTTATGTGAACCAGACCAAGACCATGAAGGAGATTCTCGACAAGCCATGGCGCTATCAGAACAGACTCCTGGAGCTGGTAGCGGAAAGACATCAGATCTCAGTGGAGATGCTGACCTATCTCTTTGAAGGAAACTTTTCCAATGATACCATATGGGATCTGATCGAGGATTATTTTCTGGGGGTCATACCTGAGCGTGTTGTGAAGGCTTATGAGGGGAAAAAAGCGAATCCATCCTGACAGCCTCTTAACCCTTGAATCGGCTTTTCCATGCTTCCAGGGCAGGGGTGCCGTTGGCAGCCCATAGAAGAAGCAGGAACAGCAGCAGCCCGGCTGCTGCTGAAACAGGGAGATTCAATAAAGCCGGTGTCCGGGCGGCAGTCAGAAGCTGATACAGCAAGCCTGTGAACAACCCCATGAACAGAGCGGCAAACCCAGGCTTCAGTATCCAATCCAGGATCCGAAAGGACATCCCGGCTGTTTTCAATACAAGGGTCAGGTTGGCTGTGCTTACGATCATGCTGCTCAAGGTAAACCCGATGATCATTCCCCAGATGCGAATCAAAGGGTTGGCCAGCAGAAACCAGGTGCAAAGCAATTGGATCGAGCTTCCTGCAATAAAATGCAGGGCAGCTCGATTTTGTTTGCCCAGTCCGTTTAAAATACCGCTGCAGGTATGCTGGAGTGCGTGGAACAAGAGGGAATAGGATAGAGGAATCAAGAAGACAGCCGCCAGGGGCTGCTGATAAAGCAGATCTGCCGCCGGTCTGCCCAAAGATACCAGCAATGCAGTGGAGGCAAAGGCAATATAGCAGGTCAACCTGATGGCCTTGTTTATTTTGCTTTGGATGTCCTTCCATCTGTTCATTGCCCGACTCTCAGACAGATTTGGAATAATCACCACAGTCAGTGCATTGGTAATGGTGAAGGGCAGGAACAAAAGGGGCATAACCATACCGGAAACGATACCGAACAGACCCAGGGCTTGGTCTCTCATCATTCCGCCTGCCATAAGCCTTTGTGGAATCAGGATGGAATTGGCGGCAAGCATGATTGAACTGATCAGCCGGGTGGCGGTAATCGGCATGGCTATGGCTGCAATCGCTCCTGCAGCCTGGCTGATATCCCTGATCCGTGTTCGTTTGCGCATGAAACCAGTGTTTTGCGGCCGCAAATGTTTCTTTGCCTTATGGTAACGGGTATGTAAAAACAAGAGGCTGGAGATCTCTCCAAATACCGTGCCCAGCATGACCAGTACGGCAGCCAAGGTATAGTTGTCCTTCGGCACCAGCCAGTGGATCAATCCGATTGTGACGGACATGCGCAGGAATTGTTCAATCATCTCTGCCAAAGCCGGAGGATGAATCTCTTTCCGACCATAGAAGAAGCCCTTTAGGGCAGCCCCCAAGCCAATAAAAATCAGGTTGGGAAAGAGGATGAACAAAGCCCCTTTCGTCCGCTGATCCTTTATGATGACCCGCGTAATGAAGTCCAGGTTCAGCAGGGCAAGCAGGGCTAGAGTGGTCGAAAGAATCACAGCCATTGTGATGGCGGCTGTCATGGTACGGCGCATGCCCAAAATGTCCTGTCTTGCATTTTTTTCCGATATCAACCGGGAAACGGCAGCCGGAATACCTGCTGCGATCAGCGTGATGGCAATTTGGAATACCGGGAAAACCAGCTGAACAAGACCCATGCCTTGCGGACCGATCATTCTGCTCAGAAATACCCGGTATGCAAAACCAAGCAATCGAACGATCAGATTTGCTGTTGACAGGATCATGGTTCCGTACAACATAGATCTGGTATTGATTTTCAAAGTCTTCTGCCTCCCATCCATGGTCCTGATACAAGTTTATTCCTGCAGGCAGGCTGTTAGAATGATGAAAGGCCTGGGTACGAGACCATTTAATACCAGATTGCCCAAATTGAGGCAAGAATTCTATGCAAGTCTTCAAAAACCTGTAGGCGAATTTTGTTAATTATGGATATAGCTTTATTTTGCTTGTACCGCTATAATTAAAAATGTGCTCAGATGGTTCAAACACAATTTTGCATCGGAGGATGCAAAAAACGATTATGGAGGGGTTTTATGGCAAGTGTTACGCTAAAAGACATTTATAAGGTTTATGAAGGCGGTGTGACAGCAGTCAGCGATTTCAACCTGGACATCGAAGATAAAGAGTTTATCGTGCTGGTAGGGCCTTCCGGCTGTGGCAAATCCACTACCCTGAGGATGGTTGCCGGATTGGAAGAGATCACTGAAGGCGAGCTGTATATTGGCGACAAGCTGATGAACGATGTAGCTCCCAAAGACAGGGATATCGCGATGGTGTTCCAAAACTATGCCCTGTATCCCCATATGACCGTTTATGACAACATGGCATTTGGCTTGAAATTAAGAAAAACACCCAAAGCAGAAATTGACCGACGCGTAAAGGAAGCAGCGAAAATCCTCGATATTGAGCACCTGCTTAACAGAAAGCCAAAAGCACTTTCAGGCGGGCAGAGACAGAGGGTTGCACTGGGCAGAGCAATCGTCCGGGAGCCCAAGGTATTCCTGATGGACGAACCGCTGTCCAACCTGGATGCCAAGCTCAGAGTACAGATGAGAACCGAAATTACCAAGCTCCACAATAGACTGCAAACCACCTTCATCTATGTAACTCATGACCAGACAGAAGCGATGACAATGGGTACCCGTATTGTCGTTATGAAGGACGGCTTCATTCAGCAGGTAGATTCTCCTCAGAACCTGTATGACCATCCCGTCAACCTGTTTGTAGGCGGCTTTATCGGAAGCCCCCAGATGAACTTCATCACTGTTTCCCTTGTACAGGAGGCCAGCGGTGTGTTTGCCGTTTTCGGAGACAGCAAGATCCGGATTCCTGAAGGTAAAATCAAGCAGCTGAAGGATCCTTCCTATGTAGGCAGAGAAGTCATCATGGGCATTCGTCCCGAAGATCTTCACGATGAGGAAATTTTCCTGCAGAGTGCAGAAGATACCACAATCAAGGCATATGTGGAAGTGGTTGAGCTGATGGGTTCAGAAACCTATCTCTATCTGAACGTTGAAGACAATAATTTGACAGCCAGGGTTGACCCCAGATCCACTGCCAGAACCGGTGATACCATCCGAATTGCCATGGATCCCAACAGACTTCACTTCTTCGATAAGGATACCGAAGAAGCTTTGCTGGTCAGACCATAATTTTAATAAATCTCACTGAAAAGAAGGATTTTTGTCGACAGGGCAGAAATAGTAATCCTGAGGGATGAAATTTCTGCTTTTTTTGTCGCCCTTCTGGATGATAGTAGAGAGAGCATTCCCTGGCTGGGGGAATTTTCCTCTGGTCAAGGCCAGCTGGATTATGTATACTAAAAAGAGTAGGTGAATAGATATGCTGATGGAAAGAAGAATGCAGAAGATCCTGGATAGACTGGTAAAGAGTCTTCAGGTAGAGATAGATGTTCTGGATGCCAATGGTATGATTGTTGCCAGCAGCGACAAAGGCCGCATAGGTGATCTGGGCAATATTGTAAAGGGTCTGGCAGAGGAAGATGTCAACGCCATATTTATAGACAGCAATCGTACATACATGAAATTCATAGTTGACAAGACCCTGACCTATTTTGTTTCCATGGAAGGCACCAGCCGGGAGATCCGCAATTATTGCCTGCTGCTGGTCTCCCTGATCGAATCCCAGTTAACCAACACCCCGCAGAAGCTGGATAAGGAAGAGGTCATGCGCCGCATTCTTTTGAATCAACTGGGCGAACTGGAGCTGCGGGAGTTGGTACAGGATTACAAGCTGGAGCTGGGCTTGCCGCGCTGCGTCTACCTAATCCGCACAAGGGGAATTGAAGCGGATCAGGTGTATCAGATATTGCTGAAAGCTTTCCCCAGAGACCAGGAGGACATCCTGATTCTGGTAGACGGCATGACAGTCACCCTGGTCAAGGCAGCACCTATGGAAACAGATGAAGAGGAAATGATTCTGCTGGCGGATGCCATTGAAGATACCATTCAAAATGAGACATCTGTCAAAGCCTATATCGGCATCGGGGGAACCAAGGAAAATCTGTTCCGCTTGCAGGAATCCTACGAGGAAGCCTCCAGGGCGATCGAAGTCGGGCGGGTATACAATACAAGCAAGCGGGTTTACATGTACAGTTCCCTGCTGCTGGAGCGCTTTTTGCATGAAGTTCCGCTGCATTTGTGTGAGCGATACAGCAAAGGTCTGTTTGTCAAAGAATACAAAAAGCTTCTTACCGGAGAAATGCTGGCCACCATCGATAAATTTTTTGAAAACAGCCTGAACCTCAGTGAAACAGCCAGGCAGCTGTTTATACACCGCAATACCCTGGTTTACCGTCTGGATAAAATCCAGAAGATCATGGGACTGGATCTTCGAAATTTCCATCATGCCGTAACCTTTAAAATTATGATGATGCTCATGGACAGATATACTTGGGAGGTTTAACGCTTGATCCAGTTTGCGAATGTTACGAAGGAGTATGATAACGGCCTTCGTGCACTGAATGATGTCAATTTAGCCGTTCAAAACGGGGAGTTTGTTTTTATCGTCGGTCCAAGCGGCGCTGGAAAGTCCACTCTTATCAAGCTTCTGCTGAAGGAGATTGAACCCACTTCCGGCAAGCTGTTCGTCGATGATGTGGATTTGTCTCAGATGAAGCGAAGGGATATTCCTTTCTATCGAAGGAACATAGGCGTTGTCTTTCAGGACTTCCGTCTGCTGTCTGACAAAACCGTATACGAAAATGTTGCATATGCAATGGAAATCATAGAAGCCTCAGGGAAGGCAATCCGCAGGCAGGTGCCTGCTGTTCTGAGCATGGTAGGCCTGGCTTCCAAAGCCAACTCCTATCCAAGTCAATTGTCCGGGGGAGAACAACAGAGAACTGCATTGGCCAGGGCTCTTGTAAACAACCCTTCCATATTGCTGGCGGACGAGCCGACCGGGAACCTGGACAGCGCAACTGCGGCCGACATCATGAAGATTATCAATATGATTAATCACAGAGGCACCACTGTATTGATGGCTACCCATGCAAAGGAAATTGTCAATACCATGAAGAAAAGAGTAGTCACCTTTCAAAAGGGAGTTGTTGTATCAGACATGGAGAAAGGAGAGTACTTCTTTGAAGATTAGAACCTGGAAGCGTATGGTAAAGCAAGGATTCCGGAATTTATTCCGAAATCGCATCATGTCTCTGGCCTCTGTCTCTGCCATTGCTGCAGCTTTGTTTGTATTGGGGCTGGTGCTGGCAGTGGTGATGAATATGAACAATATGGTCTCTGGTCTGGAATCCAAGGTGGAGGTTACCGTGTTCTTGAAAGAAAATATCCGACAGGCTGATATCGACAACCTGGACAGGCAAATTAACAGCTGGGAGGGAATCAGCGAGCGGCAATTCATATCCAGACAGGAAGCCCTGAATACCTGGAAGGAAGAATGGGGCGACAAAAGATATCTTTTGGATGGTTACAATGAAGAGAACAATCCTCTGCCGGATTCCTTCCGGATTACGGTAGAGAAACCGGAATTCGTAGAAGAGATTGTTGAGAAGGCAAAGAAATCCTCCATGGTGGAAAAGGTACAATACAGCAAGGATGTGGTGGATTCCATTACCAATATTGCATCCACTGCCCGCGTTTTTGGATTGATGATTGTAGGGGTCCTGATTGCCATGGCCATGGTGATCATCCACAATACCATTCGAATATCCGTTTATTCCAGGCGGCGTGAAATCAATATTATGAAATACATTGGTGCCACCGATTGGTATATTCGCTGGCCCTTCCTGATGGAGGGCATGTTATTGGGTCTGATTGGGGCAGTGGTGTCCGGCGGCCTCATCGGGCTTGTGTATTCCCTGCTTGAAAAGCGTATGAGCAGCTCACCGGCACAGAGCAATCTGCTTTCCCTGTTTCAGATTCTTCCTTTGAACATCATCCTGTATCCCATCCTTGCCCTGTTTATTGTGGTGGGCGGGATTGTCGGAATCAGTGCCAGCTTATTGTCCATGCGGAAGCATTTGAGGGTGTAAGAAGGGATCATACGTCATAGAAACCGATCTGTCAAGGGCTCAGAGTAATGTGGAGCCCTTTTGTTATGGGCGGTGAAAGCCACAGCCGCGATTGATATCACCATTTTTTGTCAATAATGTTATAGATGAACGGCTGAAGGAAGAAAAGCCTGGACAAACATTCAAAAATTGAGAACTGTCCCCAAAGAAAGTTTGCTTTGTATAAACAATCTATAGGTGCTATAATAAGGAATGCGTATTGC
>DURK01000055.1 GCA_012837325.1 Clostridiales bacterium | reverse complement strand
TGATGAGGAGCATCCGCTTAAGAGGCGGCTTTCACCCTATGAGGATCCTGTTCAATCTGAAAAATGCAGCGGGCGCGCTGGGGGTTATGACCATCCAGGCTTTTGATATGAGTGAGAGGCTGTATCGTATTTATGCCATCCGGGGCTATAAGGGCAAAATTCCCATCACCAGGGAGTGGTGGCCGCTGCGGCTGGTGGATGGGTTGCTGATACTGTTTTCGCTGATTGTTTTGACAGGAGTGTTGATACCATGGAGCATTTGATAAAGGTACACTGCATCCGGCATGTCTATCCGGATAAAACAGAGGTCAATTTATGCGGCTTGGATTTTGTAGTCAAGGCTGGAGAGCGGGTGGTGATTCTGGGCCCAAACGGGGCGGGGAAAACCACGCTTTTGTCTCATATATTGGGTCTGCTGTCTCCGGTGGAGGGACGGGTTGAGGTAATGGGAATGCAGCCCGACAAGCATTTCAATCAGGTTCGAAAGCATATCGGCATCGTGTTTCAGAATGTGGATGAACAGATTATCGGCCCCAGGGTTTACGATGATATTGCCTTTACTCTGCGAAACGAGGGAATGCCCCGGCAGGAAGTGGAGGAACGGGTGCAGAATATTGCTTCTTTGCTGGGGATAGAGGATATCCTGGATAAAATCCCCCATTACTTAAGCGGCGGTCAGAAGAAAAAGGTGGCTTTGGCAGGTGCCATATCCATGCTGCCGCAGATTTTAATACTGGATGAGCCCTTTGACGGACTGGATCCCAAGTCCAAGGAGGAAATGATTGACCTGCTGAACCGTTTGAACCGGGAAAAGGGAATCACCCTGGTGATGACCACCCATGATATCAATATCGTGCCAGGCATTTCAGACCTGATTTATGTGCTTCACAAGGGATTGATTGTGACAAAGGGCAGCCCCGACCAGGTATTCGGGCAGGTGGAGCTGCTGCGGGAGGCCAATTTACAGCCGCCTATTCTGATGGATTTGTTTGACCGGCTGCGAAAAAAAGGGTACCCCCTGGAACTGCTTGCTGATGTATCCGATGCCGAAGCGCAATTGCTGTCGATCCTGTTGCAGCGTAAGTAGGCTGCGAGTACAGTTTACCATGTCTTAGGGAGTTGACGGTATACATGAAACATATTTTAACATTTGATGTCGGAACAACGGCTATCAAAGCAGTTTTATTCAACGAACACTTTGAGATATTGGATTCGTATCATAGTGAATATAACCTGGTGACTCCAAAACCAGATTGGGTGGAGCTTAACCCTGATATCTACTGGGATAAATTCAAGGATGCAGTAAGGAGTATCCTTACGAAAGCAACAGACCCCAGAAACATCAAAGTGATTACCATCACAACCCAGGGGGAAACCTTGATACCAGTCGATGCAAATGGTATCCCCTTATCCAATGCCATAGTATGGCAGGATAACCGGGCAAGACATGAGGCGGAGCTTTTAAGTAAAGCGCTCAAGGATGATGAATACTACCGGGCAACCGGCATGCCGGACTTAACCCCTGCAACCCCGATAGCGAAGATTCTCTGGATAAAAAACAACAAACCCGATCTTTATGAGAGAGCCTGCAAATTTTTATTGGTTGAAGATTATCTCCTATTCAAATTGACGGGTCGGTTTGTTTCAGAGCAGTCGCTGTTATCCTCTACAGGATACTTCGATATCAATACAGGGGCATACTGGGATAAAATCCTGAATGCGGCGGGTATCAGTGTGGAAAAGCTCCCTCAGATACAGCCTTGTGCGACGGTTGTGGGGAATGTTACAAAAGAGGCGGCGGCAGAAACAGGACTTGACAGCCAAACCGTCATATCAACCGGAGCCATGGATCAGATATCATCAGCTGTAGGTGCCGGCAATGTTGTACCGGGAGTGATAACGGAGACAACCGGAACGGCTTTGGCCATTGGAGCAACGGTTGACAAACCCAATTACAACAACCCTGAAAAGGTAATCATACACAGGCATTTTAACGGGAAATATATCTATCTTCCCTATTGTCAGACATCAGGGATTGTTCTCAAATGGTTTAAGGATGAGTTTCTTGAGTCTCTGGTTGAAAAAAGCAGACAGGAAAACGTATCGGTATACACACTTGTAGATCAGCTGGCAGAGAATGTAGAAGCAGGGGCTGGAGGTTTAATCATGCTGCCTAATTTTG
>DURK01000054.1 GCA_012837325.1 Clostridiales bacterium | reverse complement strand
TAATAACCCTCTTAATGATTCCATTAAAGCAAAAGATCTATTCTATGATGAGGTTTCTGCTTTTTTGCGGTCTGATGATCAATTGAAGCAGATCTTTTTCACGCTGCTTAAGGATAAAACGGAGTTTCGTGCTTTCTTTTCCTACCTTGACTACCAAGCCGATCACATCGATATAGAAAAAGTGATACGCCGACGATTCCATGGCCGGATCTGTGAGAAGGCCGACATAGGCGACATGGTTTCGAAATATCCAATTGAAACAGCCTATTGCCTGGCTTTAATTGAATGCAACAACCGCTATTCTATTACTCCCCCATGGGTATTGAGAACATATCCCGATGTGGAACGGATCATGTATTTGTTAAGAAGCAGCCCATGTTTAAGCGGCTGTGATTATTGTAATGAGTCTTTGGATATTCATCGCGCTCTAAAACGCTTTTTTGGTTTTGAGTCTTATAGAACCTATGCTGGAGAACCACTTCAGGAAAGAGCTGTACAAGCTGCAGTGAACAATAAGTCACTGTTGGCTGTTTTCCCAACCGGGGGCGGGAAATCGCTTACCTTCCAGATACCGGCTTTAATGAGCGGCCTGAGCGTGAAAGGACTGACGGTTGTAGTCTCCCCTCTTCAATCCTTGATGAAGGATCAGGTTGACAATCTTGAAAAGGCGGGAATTGTAGAAGCAGTTACCATCAATGGCTTGCTCGACCCCATTGAGAGAGCAAAATCAATAGAGCGGGTAGAGGATGGATCTGCTTCCATCTTATACATTTCACCTGAATCTTTACGCTCCAGAACGATTGAGCGGTTACTGCTGGGCAGAAATGTAGTGCGCTTTGTAATAGACGAAGCCCATTGTTTTTCTTCCTGGGGTCAGGATTTCAGAGTGGATTATTTATATATCGGTGATTTCATAAAGACATATAAGGACAAAAAGAGTATGGAAAATCCGATTCCTGTTTCCTGTTTTACCGCTACAGCCAAGCAAAAGGTAATTGAAGACATCTGGGATTACTTTGCGGAAAAGCTGTCTATCGACCTGGAGATCTTCAATTCAAATGCGACAAGAAGCAACCTCCACTATAAGGTGCTCCCCAAAGCAGATCATGATGATAAGTACAATACCTTGAGAAGTTTGATTGAAGAAAAGAACTGCCCGACCATTGTTTATGTATCACGAACAAGACGCGCTTATGAGTTGGCCAGGCGATTAACAGAGGATGGCTGTGAGGCCAGGCCTTATCATGGCAAAATGGACAAGCAAGAAAGGACAAAGAACCAGGATGACTTTATCCGGGGAGATGTCCGGATAATGGTAGCCACTTCAGCCTTTGGGATGGGTGTGGATAAAAAGGATGTAGGCTTGGTCATTCACTATGACATCTCCGATTCACTTGAAAACTATGTTCAGGAAGCGGGTAGAGCGGGTCGTGATGAGTCCATCTCTGCAGATTGTTATGTACTGTATAATGATGAAGACTTAAGCAAGCATTTCATATTGCTGAATCAGACAAGACTCAGCATTCAGGAAATTCAGCAGGTATGGAAAGCAATCAAAGAGATTACCAGACTGCGGTCCAGGGTATCACAATCCGCGCTGGAGATTGCAAGAAAAGCAGGCTGGGACGAGAATATCATGGAAATGGAAACCAGGGTCAAGACAGCAATCTCTGCTCTGGAGGAAGCCGGCTATCTGAAGCGCGGGCAGAATATGCCAAGATTATATGCAAACAGTATCCGTGCAAAAAATGCAGACGAAGCGATTAACAAGATTAACAACTCCAGCAGGTTCGATCTTGCTCAGAAGCAAAAAGCAGTTCGCATCATCAAAAAACTGATTGCCAGCAGGAGCCGAAAGAATCCGGGCAGTGAGGAAGCAGAATCCAGGGTCGACTACATTTCCGATCATCTGGGGATCGTAAAGGAAGAGGTTATCCGGATTGTCAATTTACTGAGAGAAGAAGGAATTCTGGCCGATACAAAGGACTTAACGGCTTATATTAAGAAACGGGAGAACGTTAACCGTTCCATGACCCTGCTGCATACCTTTATGAAACTGGAACGCTTTCTGTTATCCACTGTCGAGGATCGAAGCGATGAGCAGGTTCTTAACATAAAAGAACTGAATGAGCTTGCCATTGAGAATGGATGCGAGGATTCCACTCCCAATCGAATCAAAGCGATCTTTACCTTTTGGATGATCAAGCGATGGATCAAGCGGCAGATGACAGAGCATTCAAAAAACCATATTGTGATTCAATGTCTCCTAAGAAGAGAAGAAATCGAATCCAAAATGACAAAACGTCATGAGCTGGGTCAGTTTATTCTGAAATTTTTGTATGAAAGAATTGAAAAGGACGAGAACAAGGAGAAGGGCATTGGGGACACAAACCTGCAAAAGGAAGAGACGTTGGTTGAGTTTTCGGTTCTGGAGTTAAAAACTGCTTTTGATGCTCAGCTGACCTTGTTTGGCAGAGAAACAACACTGGATGACGTTGAGGATGCACTTTTCTACTTGTCCAGGCTGGAGGCCTTAAAGATTGAAGGCGGCTTTATGGTTGTCTATAATGCAATGGCTATAGAGAGGCTTGAGAAGGACAATCGAAGGCGTTATAAATTGGAGGATTACCAAAAGCTTGAGCAATTCTACCAGAATAAGCGGCAGCAGATCCATATAGTTGGGGAATATGCCAACAAAATGATTCGAAATTACAAAGATGCCCTGCAATTTGTAAATGATTATTTCCAGCTCAACTATACTGCCTTTTTAAACAAGTACTTTAAAGGCAGCCGGCAGGATGAAATCAAAATGAATATCACACCTGCCAAGTTCAGGCAGATCTTTGGTGAGTTGTCTACCAGCCAATTGCAGGTTATCAATGATTCCTGTTCGAGATACATTGTTGTGGCTGCAGGACCAGGCAGCGGGAAGACCAGAGTACTGGTACACAAGCTGGCATCGCTGTTTTTGATGGAGGATGTAAAGCATGAACAGCTTTTGATGGTAACCTTTTCACGAGCTGCCGCTACAGAGTTTAAAAAGCGCTTGTACAAGCTGATTGGCAATGCTGCCAACTTTATTGAAATCAAAACCTTTCATTCCTATTGCTTTGATTTGCTGGGCAGGGTAGGCACCTTGGAAAAGGCTGATAGAGTGATAGATGAAGTTGTTCTAAAGATAAAAAATGGGGAAGTGGAACCAGGCAGAATTACAAAAACCGTACTGGTGATTGACGAAGCCCAGGATATGGATGCTTCTGAATTTGCTCTGATTGAAGCTTTGATTTCCCATAACGAAGATATGCGGGTAATTGCGGTCGGGGATGATGACCAAAACATTTATGGCTTTAGGGGTTCCAGCTCCAAATATATGCAGCAGCTGATCACAGACAGGGGTGCTGTTGTCTACGAGTTGATTGAAAACTACAGGAGTAAAAGTAATCTGGTTGATTTTGCAAATCAATATGTACTTGGAATCCCCAATCGTATGAAAACGACCCCAATTTCTTCAGTGCAAAGGGATAATGGGAAAATAACGCTTGTTCACTATCGGGATAACGAGTTGATTGTACCTTTTGTAAACAACATTTTATCGTCAGAGCTTATCGGAACAACCTGTGTTATGACCTATAGAAATGAGGATGCCATACAGATTGCCGGACTTTTGCTCAGAAAGGGTGCTCATGTAAAATTAATACAAACCAATGAAGGTTTTTCCCTGTATCATCTGTTGGAAGTGCGTTTTTTTCTAAGTCAGCTTGACATGGCGGATCATGAATATGTAATCAGTGATGATAGATGGGAGAATGCCTTGCGAAAACTCCAAACCCGATTCAGCAAAAGCCCAAATTTGGAGCTCTGTATGAATATGATCAAAGATTTCGAGGCGGCCAACTCCAAGAAAAAGTACAAGTCTGATCTGGATATCTTTATTCGGGAATCCAAGATGGAGGACTTTGTTACGCAAAAAACCGATATGATATTCGTATCAACCATTCACAAAGCAAAAGGGAAAGAATTTGATAACGTCTTTTTGCTGTTGAACAACTTTGACGACAGGAATGATGATGCCAAGCGTCAGGTATATGTTGCATTGACAAGGGCGAAATCCAGCTTATCAATACATTACAATGGCGGCCATTTTGATTCCATTCGGACTGAAGCAATGACGAGGATAGAGGACAAAGGTAAGTATCCTTCACCCCCTGAATTGACGATGCAGCTCACACATAGGGATGTCTGGCTTGATTCTTTTCTGAACTGCCAGGGTATTTTACGGCAGCTGTGCAGTGGAGACAAGCTTCTCGCAGAGAATAGCTGCTGCCGAAATTCGAAAGGACAGATTGTCGTGAGGTTTTCACAGCAATTTGCCAGAAAAGTGGAATACCTGGTCCAAAGAGGCTACAAACCAACAGCAGCCTTCGTTAAATACATTGTATACTGGCAAAAGGAAGACAGTGACCGGGAAGTTAGAATTGTTCTGCCTGAGTTGCTGCTGAGCAGGACTGAATAATTCTGATACCCAAAATGCTTACATAATCACTTGGAGGAAAAGCACATGGAAGAGAAACACAACAACGATGTAAACACTCATGCAGTAGCAGGATTCATACTAAGCCAAATGCAGGACAAGTCGGCCGTCTATCGTGATTTGTCCGGGCTGGCAGATTTTTATCTGAAGGAACAAATCAATTCAGAAATCAAAGGCATCTTAGCTGAAATACTGAAGTTATACCCTGACAAGGATATTTGAGAGTACTTGATGAATTATATATCCAAAAATTGGGACAAGGATACGGATGCTGTTATAGAGGCAGTTCAAGCCTTTCATGAGATTGGTAGTAATACTGATAAATTAGTACAGCATATGATTCCTGTAACAGGACTGATTGAGTCTCTTAATATCGTATCCGAATCCAGCAAAAATTACATTTCACAATTGGTTAAAGGAATGCCGCAAGATGAAAGTGATGCTGCTTTCCTATCACTTATATATGATTACTTTTCCAAGGGCCAAGCGGATACATCTGTCGAGCTGACTGAACTATACAAGAACGGTCAGTTTGGAAGCAATACCGCCATTACTGAGGCTTATCAACTGCTTTTGGACAGCAGCAATATTCAGGAACAAATGGAAAAACTGAATATAGATGTGAATAAGCAGACAGAGAACATTGAAGTCCTGGAAAACAAAATCGGTTCAATCGTAGAAAGTGTAGATGGCGTTTCTGAGAAGATAGATGAGGCATTCAGTAAATTCAGTGAAAGCGAAAACCTGTACTATGACGTGAAAGATTACAAAGATCACGGAATGATGGATTTTTATATCATATCTGAAACGTCATATGGAGCCTACGAAGTTGCCATGCCGGAGTACAATTATTATGGGAAGTACCCTTCCAACCAGCGCGCTATCCTTTATACAACGGATACAAGATTTAGTTATAAAGGCTGGGCCTGGGTAGATGTTGCCTACAAAGGGAAAAAGGAAATAAGACTGAATGAGGAATATGGCGGCTTTACACAATTGTGGGATGTATATGAGGAAGTAACGGAATATGACCTGGAACTACTTGATACAGTCGAGTCAGAAATGAAATTCAAAAAAGAAGAAATGCAGAAGGAAAGCAAGAAATTGAACCAGGCTAGAAAAGAAATGTATCAGGTCTGTCTGAATGAAATCAAGCCGGTATATGATACGATAACCGAATTGAAGGCAGGGATTCTTGTACTGGAAGAGCGCAGGAAGAATTTAAATCAAAAATTACATGATTTATGAAATTCTGTATAATAAGAATCACCTGTTAAGCGTTGTCTTTAATGAGTTTTTGACGGGAGCTGTCCATGGATATACCAGTGAGCGTGGAATGATCATCAATACGGAAAGCGGTATAGTGATGAGTGTAAAGGATTTTTTCAAGCCCGATTCTGACTGGAAAACGACCATCAATAAAATTCTGATAAAGAAATCACAGGAGTTTGAATTATTGGAGGAGTTCAAAGGTATGGATGACTCCATGGACTTCTATATAACTGAAACGGGAATGTGCTTCTCATGGGATCCCTATATGTACACACCTTATGCACTTGGGATTTTTATGCTTGAGATTCCATATTCTGATCTGGACGATATCCTGCAGGACGAGTTTTCATTCTTAATCGATAAGTCTGTAGATAAAAGTATTATAAACGAATAGCCAATCGTTATTATTTGCTTATGATTACACTGAAACCTCTTTTCATCGCTGCACTTTTACGCGTAATCCATAATGTTAAGCAGCAGTTCTATACCTACACAAATACTTGTTTTATTGTATATACAGATCATTTATGCTATAATTCTTGTAGCGTAAAACAGTTGGACTGGCTGGCGTGCAGGTTATGGAGGGAGCTCAATGCAATGGTATGCTCTGTTTGTCAAGACCGGGCAGGAAGAGGTTATGCGTAAGTTTCTGGAGACCCTTCTTCCTGATGCCGATATGAGAATACTGATACCCAAGCGTAAACTGCAGGAACGCCGTATGGGGAAGGTATACGAAAAAATACGAACCCTTCTTCCCGGTTATGTTCTGATAAAAACAGAAATGGATGTCAGCTTCTATTACCAACTGAAGCAAATGCCCGGCCTGCTTAGCATACTGAGAGATGAAACCGAGCCCATGTCCATACCTGAACATGAGATAGCCGTTATATTGGCCTTAACCAATCATGGTGATGTAATTGAGTTATCCGAGGTATATAAGGAAGGGGATAAAATTAAGGTTTCAAAAGGGCCTATGGAAGGGCTGGAGGGTATTATTGAGTCTTACGACCACCGTAAAAAACGCCTGAAGATTCGTCTGGAACTTTTAGGACAGGTAAAAAAGGTGGATCTGGGGGCAGAACTGGTTCATAAACAGGTATAATATATGTAAAATCTTCCAATAATCAGGACAAAGGCCTTGCTGTTTCGGCGCAGGGCTTTTGAAATGAGGTTATAGTATTTTGCCAAAGCATACCGCATATAAGTGGGGTATATGGCGAAGCTATGCCCTTTTTCGATGCCTGTAATATGTAGGATTGGAGAGAGCGAAATGCAAGCTTTTATTAGGAAAAAAAGAAAGAAAACCTGTTATTAAATTTGAAGAAAGGGCTGAAATAATAGATTCAATTAAGTATGTTGATTTAGTGGTACCCGAAGATGATACAGATAAAATTAATGCTTGGAGAAAGTATAAATATGATGTGATTTTCAAGGGTAGTGACTGGAAAGGCTCAAAACTATGGAATGACTATGAAATTTTTTTTAGGGATCATGATGTAGAAATTATGTTTTTCCCTTATACAAAAGGGACTTCATCTACCCAACTAAGAGACGTTTTAAACAAATTATCAAATGGGAAGTAGAAAGTCTAAAAATCATTTCAACCTTCATGTATAGTAAAAAAGTTAAACATCTGTTAAAATCATAATGGTTATACAGGAATCCACTTTGATATTTTATATAGAATTGGAGTTATATATGAGCAAACAACTTAGTAAGGGGAAACGAACGTTATTAAAGATACTTTTGGTTTTTACGAGCATCTTGCTTGTCATCAGCATAGCGGCATATGCTTACCTGCAATCCATGCTGAATCTCATCAATCGTGACAATCCCATTGCCACGATCAGTCCTGATGATGAATTTTTTGAAACCGATGAACCCAACGGTGAAGGGGAAGAAATGAATCCGGATGACATCCTATGGCCGGGCGACAGCGAGGTCAGGCGAGATAAAAACGTTATCAACATCCTTCTGATCGGCCAGGATAGAAGACCGGGTGAAAGCAGGGCTCGTTCTGATTCCATGATGATTCTGACCATGAACAAACGAACCGGTACTATTAAACTTACCTCTTTAATGCGGGATATGTATGTGCAAATTCCCGGGTATAGTGACAATCGAATCAATGCATCCTATGCCTTCGGTGGGATGAAGCTTCTGGACGATACCATTAAGAAGAACTTTCTCATTCATATAGATGGGAACATAGAAGTGGACTTCGATGGTTTCACACAGGGTATCGATACCATTGGCGGTATTGAAATCACCTTGAATAAGCAGGAAGCTTCGCATCTGAGAAAAAAGGGTTTCTCCAATGCAAAAGAAGGCAAGGTAAAGATGGACGGGAAGCTGGCTTTGGCTTATGCCAGAATACGTAAGGTTGGAAACGATGATTTCGGCAGAACGGAAAGACAAAGAAAGGTCATCATGGCAGCAGTTCAGAAGGTGAAAGACTCCAGCGTGCCGGATATTATGGCTTTGGCAAACAAGGTGCTTCCCTTTGTTACCACGGATTTAACCAATGATCAATTGATGGATTTGGCGGTTACCGCACTGCAGATGGATCTGGGTAATTTGCAGCAGCATAGAATCCCGGTTGATGGAAGCTACAAGAATGCCTGGGTAAGAAAAATGCTGGTTCTGGTACCGGATCTGGATGTAAATCGTCAGAAACTGCATGAGATTATATTTGAGTAGGTAGAGTATGATTTATACGGTTACGTGTAATCCTGCACTGGATAAAACGGTGACAATACAAAACTTTGCTGTAAATAAGGTAAATCGGGTTTTATCCATCAGAAAAGATGCAGGCGGCAAAGGCATCAATGTATCAAAAATGCTGAATAAACTGGGCGAACCAACATGCGCTATGGGCTTTCTGGGTCTGGAAACCGGAAGGTATATAGAGAAGGAATTGAAGCTGCAGGGCATCCAAGCCAGCTTTGTTCATACCCAGGCAGAAACGAGAACCAATTTAAAAGTGGTGGATCCCTTCAAAAAAACCCATACGGATATCAATGAGCCTGGTGAACCGCTTTCACAGGCAGATATCAAGAGCTTGGAAGACAAATTGCTGTCCATGGTTCAGGCAGATGATATTGTCGTTTTTTCAGGTAAAACAGCAAATGGCATGGATGAATCCATTATCAGGGATTGGATGATCAAGTGCAAGCATAAGAAGGCAAGGGTCTTTGTGGATGCAGAAAAAAGCGCTTTGAAGCTGGCATTGGAAGCCCGGCCTTATATGATCAAACCAAACCAGGAAGAGTTGGAATCCATTACCGGTAAAGAGCTAATCAGCCGGCAGGAAATGATTCTGGAATGTGAGAGAATTTTAGAAAATGGAGTTTCTATCGTGGTTTTGTCTTTGGGTGGAGAAGGAGCCATGTTTTTTAATCAGGCCAACCGCCTCTATGCCAAAGCCTTGGATGTGCCAGTGAAAAGCACAGTTGGTGCGGGCGATTCCATGATGGCAGCATTCGCTTACGGAGTACATAACAATCTTACCTTTGAAGAAGCAGCGAGGCTGTCTATGGCTGTAAGCGCTGCCAAGGTAACATGTGAAGGAACAAAGATGCCTGAAAGAAAACAGATTGATGATTTATTGGAAAAGGTTCATATCGAAATGATATAGATTTGTCAGCAGCTCCCCAATGGGGAGTATTTTTTTGATATAATATGTCAGAATATTATGGATATATTTACGTCTCATATCAAACAATTCGCCTTCAAACGGCAAATTTCAAATCTTCAGCTGAAAAACAGCACAACAAATCACCGGAAAAATGTTATAATTAATATATCGATTAAGAATGCATACAGGCACACTCTCTAGGAAACAGGTGATGATTTGAACATTCGTTTCATGGGTGCAGTAAAAGGAGTTACCGGTTCCTGCCACCTAATTGAGTATGGAGGCAAGCGGCTCCTGTTGGATTGCGGCATGTTCCAGGGCAGGGATGAAAAGTTGAACCTTCAGGAGCTGGACTTTGATCCAACCACCATCGACTACCTGCTGCTCAGTCACAGTCATATCGATCACAGCGGCAGAATTCCCCTGCTGGTAAAGCAGGGCTTTGAGGGCACGATTTATTGTTCGAAAGCAACCTTTGATTTGTGTGAAATCATGCTGCTGGACAGTGCACATATTCAGGAAATGGAAGCAGAATGGGAAAATCGAAAGGCCAAGCGAGCGGGAAAACCAGCAGTTGAGCCTCTGTACACCAAAGACGATGCCAATGAAAGCCTTGATTACTTCTATCCCATCTTGTACGGACAGATCATCCGTGTAGATGATCATTTAACCATTCGTTTTAATGATGCCGGCCATGTCTTGGGATCTTCCATTATCGAGATGTGGATAAAAAAAGACGATGAGGTAATCAAGATCGTATACTCCGGTGACCTGGGCACAAAGGACAAGCCCATCCTGAATGATCCTTCCATCATTGAAAGTGCGGATTATGTTATTATGGAAGCCACCTATGGCAACCGGGTACATGAAGATGCCCGAGTGAGGGAAGAAACCCTCATCAACATTATCCTGAAGACGGTATTGCGGGGCGGAACAGTTGTCATACCAAGCTTTGCCGTTGGGCGCACCCAGGAAATCATATACGAATTGAACAAATACTATGATTCTCATCTGGCCGACTTTGGAACCACCACCAATCTGCTCGAGAAAATACCGGTCTATGTTGACAGCCCTCTGGCAACAAAGGCCACCCAGGTATTTCATCGCAATGCCGGCGTATTTGATGAGGAAGCCAAAGATCTGCTGAAAAAGGGTGATAATCCCCTATCCTTTTCCAACCTCCACTTTGTACAGAATGCAGAGGAATCCAAGAAGCTGAATTTTTCCGATGAGCCCAAAATCATCATTTCCTCCAGCGGAATGTGTGAGGCCGGCCGAATCAAGCATCACCTGAAGCACAACCTCTGGAAGAGAAACAGCAGCATCGTGTTTGTGGGTTATCAGGCAGAGGGCACCTTGGGCAGAAGAATCCGGGACGGCGCAAAAACCGTTAAAATTTTTGGAGAAGAAATCTATGTCAATGCAGAAGTGTACAATGTAGAGGGGTTCTCCGGTCATGCCGACAAAAATGGACTGATGAACTGGCTGAAAGGCTTCAGGGAAAAACCCTGCAGGCTCTTTATCGTGCACGGGGAAGGGGAGGCCAAGGAGGATTTTGCCAGGGAAGTAAGGTCGCAGCTGGGAATCGAATGCATCATACCGGAATACAACGAAGTGTATGAGATTATGGGCAAGGATGCGGTAGAGTGTGCCCCCCGAAAAAGGATTACACCTGACAGTGAGCTGAGTCAGGAGCGCATCCAGGAAATCATCCTTGAGTTGCAGAAGATGAAGGATATGTTTGAGCATACCATGGGGCAGGTGGAAGATCATATCAGCTCAGACTCCGTTACCCTAAAGAAATATTCGATGATCAACAATATCCTGCTGAAACTGAAGAATGACATGCTGAATCTAAGCATGTTAAGCGGGAAGTAGAAGGCTTGACCCTGCAAGTCCGTAAAAAAAATACCGGTTAAAGCATGATACAGGCGTACAAAGCTTTAACCGGTTAGGATACTCATTTTTATCGAACAAACAATGCAACAACAAATATCACTGCGATACTAACGATTCCTTGCACCAATGTAACACCTGTCTGGCATTTATATGCCTGCTCCGGAGTCATATCTGAGAATTGAGAGACAACCCAGAAATAGGAATCATTCGCATGAGATACAGTCATGGAGCCTGCTCCAATAGCCAGACCGACAAGAACCTTGCCCAATACGCTTGTGAGTCCCAATGAAGGCAGCATTGGAGCAATCATTGTGGATGTAAGAATCATGGCAACGGTCGATGCACCCATGGCTGTTTTTAGCAAAGCTGCGATGATAAAGGGAAGCAGGACACCTATGCCCAGCCCTAAGAGGGACTGGTTCAATGCGTCTGCAATGGGGAGGCTTTTTAATATCTCACCGAATGAGCCGCCAGCTGCGGTGATTGCGATAATAGCAGCTGAATTGGTGACACCTTCTGTTACCCATTTTAAGGTGTTCTTTTTCTCCACCTTCGGAATCAGTGTCATGGACAGGAAAATCCCTAACATCAAGGCAATAACCGGGTTACCGATAAAGGATATAAATGACTTAACGAAACCGCTGCCAAATGGAGCAGACGGGAAGTCACCGATGGATTTCAGTGCGATCAGTATAATAGGCAACAGGATGGGGGAGAAGGAATGGAGTGCTCCCGGGAGTTTTCCATATTTCTCTTCAAGCTGCTCTACAGTAAATTCGGGGTTTGCCGGAATATGGATTGTTCCTGCAAATCTTTTTGCATACAGCACACCAGCCAAAGTAACAGGTATGGAAATCAACAACCCTACTAAGATCATCAGCCCCAGGTCGGCTCCTAAGTTGCCGGCAATTGCGATGGGGCCGGGAGTAGGCGGGACCAGGCAATGGGTTGCATAGAGCCCTGCGCTTAATGCGGTTCCCATTACAGCCAATGAGGTGTTAGACTGGGCTGCCAGAGCCCTTGAGATGGGGGAAAGAATTACAAAGCCCGAATCACAAAAAACCGGTATACCTGTAACATACCCTGTCAGACCCATGGTCAATACCGCTCTGTTTTTTCCTACCATTTTAAGGATCGTATTCGCCATTGTAAGAGCTGCGCCTGTCTTTTCCAAAATCGTTCCGATTATGGTACCAGCTAGGATAACAATACCAATGCTGGCGATGATGTTTCCAAACCCGGCTTTTACTGTGTTGATAACCTCTTCCGAGTTCATCCCGCACACAAGTCCCACCAGGACGGCCACCACCACCATGACGATAAAGGGATGCATCTTAAGCTTACTGATGGCTAAAATCATTGCGATTACTGCAATAACAATAACAGAGAACATAAATAAAGCTGACATAAATACCCTCCTCTTTTTTTATTATATGGCGAATACAAGATCCAGAATGAATTATTGCGATGCCCCAGCAAGTAACAAGGGCGAGCAACCGATTTCATCAACTGCGCTTATGATGCAGCAGCAGCATTTTCAGGAAGAATTCCTTTGTAAAGCTTTGCTCATTTTCCAGTCCTAACAGGGATAAAATCTTGTTTATACGGTAAATCAGAGTGTTTTTGTGTATGTATAAGTTTTCCGCAGCGAGTGCGGCATTGAATCCCGAATTGCAGTAAGCCTGAATGGTTTCCATAATCCAGTCGATTTCATTGCTGCCAAAGCCTTTTGCAAGTATTTCATACATAGGAGTAATAAAACGCTTGATGGGTTCACTTCTGACATTATTCATCAAATATTCTACTTTTACAGTATTATTCTCCAGATCACAGTAGTGCTGATTGTTCAGCTGGCAGAGGAACAACGATTCATGATAGGATGCTTTGATTTGGGTCCAGTCCTGACAGGTTCCTCCTATTGCTGCGGAAATTTTGAAAGAAGACTCCGCTTCGGATGCCTTGTTCATGTTCTGCAGGAATTCCTTCGCGTCTAAACCTTCTCCTGCGTATTTTAGTATAATCAGCCGTTCATTTAACACGCCATAGATATCATTTCTTGTATCGATCAGTCCCTTGTTTATCAACAAACCTTCCAGTCTGTCCAATGCAGAGATTTGGGGGAGCTTGCTTGTTTTGGATTGAATGGCAATCATAGACACAACACGAATTGGCAGCTTCAACTCCACTGATATCTCCTGTGCC
>DURK01000053.1 GCA_012837325.1 Clostridiales bacterium | reverse complement strand
CTGCCTTCTGATCGGGGTTCTCTTCCTTGGTGTTGAGCCGCTTTTTCAGCAGTTCCGGGGCCTTGAAATACATGACTATGCCGAGAAACAGCATGGGGATAAACAGAATGGCAATAAGTAGCCACGCGCCCGGATAATTGAATGTACCCGCAGGGCAAAACAGCAACAAGCCCAGGCACAAAAGCCCCCCGACGCCCTTGGTTATCATTTGGGGCAGCAGTTTCATATATGCCTCCTATTGCTTTTCAGCGTTTTGTAAACTTAAACGAAAATTGAGAACCTACCCATCCCCTTTGGTACAATGTTTCGGATCGCTATGCTTTTAATCATCAGTTTAAGGCACCATTGAACTCTCCCCCTAATGCCTATCGACAACCACTAAGCCAATCAGAAAAACCCGGAGAAAAGTACCCCATTCCAACTCCTACTGCCATGGTTGGGAAAATACACTTATATGGTTTACTTACATGATTTTTGCAGGCATGTTTCACCAGTTACAGCAGGTATCCGTGCAACTTCTTCCGCCAATTCTGTAATTGATTCAATTGGTTTATCTACATACTGCAGGAATTCATTGATTGTGTTGTTTAAGGCAATCTGATTTAAACTGCATATTGTTCGCTGACCTTCCTTCCAATCATTAACAAGCCCTGCATGCTTTAAGACTTTAAGATGTTGCGAAATACGGGGTTGGCTCATTTGCAGGATTTCCTCCAGGTCACAGACACATAGCTCTCTATTAGCTAACAGTTTAATGATCTTTAAGCGGGTAGGCTCTCCCAAAGCCTTAAAAACCAATTCAAACACGCTCCCACCTCCCCCTATAAATAAATTACGTTATTTACTGTGATTGCTGATCATTCATTTCGTCAATAACTTGCTTGATCAGCTCTAGATCAATGGCTCCGGCAAACCGAGGTTCCCCATCGACCGACACGATCGGGAAACCATATCCCATTTGGGTTGTTTTTGCCACTAGAGGATAATGCTGAATCCCGGTTAATGTAGTGTCAACGTATTTTACGGCTATCTTATTTCCGTAAGTTTCTTGCAACTTTTTTTCTAATTCAAGAGTCTCTTCTTCTACAGTTGGCCCACAGCTGTTTCCGGAATCACATCCCGAAGAGCAGCCTCACCCGCCTGTCGGTGACACTCCACCAAATACTTCGACCAGAATCTTCTTTTCAGCCATGACCGTTGCCCCTTTCTTCTTACCGCTCTTCGGTGATCAGTTTTTTTAACTCGTCCGCTCTGGGGACTCTGCCAGCTACCTTAACTTTACCGTTCACAACTAGAGCCGGGGTCGACATAACCTTATATGACATGATTTTTTTGATGTCCTGAACTTTTTCCACATCTGCTGCCAGATCCAGCTCAGCCAACGCATTGAATACATCTTTCTCAAGCTGCTTACACTTTGCACAACCGGTTCCTAAAACCTTGATCTCCACCAAAATCACCTCACCTTCATTCAAGAATGTTAAATAAATAGATAACTTATGGCATTGAATGTATACCCAATAATGATTATGCCTATACTGACGATCCCCACAAAAACAGCTAAAAGCTTTGTCTTGACCACATTACTCAGCAAAATCATCGATGGAAGCGATAGTGCGGTAACTGCCATCATAAAAGCCAGGGCAGTACCAAGGCCTACGCCCTTCAGAACCAAGGCTTCTGCAATTGGCAGAGTTCCAAATATATCTGCGTACATAGGTATGCCAACCAGTGTAGCCAAGGCCACTGAATACCATTTATCCTGGCCCAATACCGCATCGATTATCGGCTGAGGAATCCAGTTGTGGATCAGTGCTCCGATTCCAACCCCTATAAGGATGTAGAGCCACACTCTTTTGATAATGTCTTTCACTTGATCTGTGGCAAAATCTATCCTGTTGCGTGTTGTCATTTCTTCGATATCAACGTCCAGAGAATCGTTGCCATACACAAATGGTTCTACGTACTGCTCCAGATTGGACCTACTGATGATTGAACCGCCAATAACAGCAAGTATGACACCGACGATAACATAGGCAATAGCAATCTTCCAGTTAAAGATACTGGCCAGTAAAATAACTGAAGCCAAATCTACCAGCGGCGATGAAATCAAAAACGAAAATGTCACCCCGATGGGAAGCCCCGCACTGGTAAAGCCAATAAATAAGGGGATCGAAGAGCAAGAACAAAATGGAGTGACCGTACCCAGCAGTGCCGAGAAAATATTGGCGGTGATACCTTTATACTTGCCCAGGATCTGTCTAGTTCTCTCCGGTGGAAAAAAGCTCTGTATATATGATATGGTGAATATTAACACGGACAATAGGATGAAGATTTTAATAACATCGTAGATATAGAAGTGAATACTTCCTCCCAAATTGCTGCCCAGATCCAAATCAAATACATTCTTGACCAATAGAGCCACCAGGTTACTAAGCCATTCCATCCTCAGTAACTGGTCATTTAGCCATTGGAAAATTGCCACAGGATCATCTCCCAGCTTCTATCAATAGTGTTTGGTAAGTTAAGTCTTCATATCTAATAATTATATAATTATTTTATGATGCGATCTGTCGCTTTGTCAAGATGTCCACTGAAATATGTTAAAAGTTGATCCTTTCGAAATGCCAGAAAAAAGGTGCTGCCATCAAGAGATAGCAGCATTATTAATATTCACGTCCAATTAGATAGGTTCTCTGCGCACAAGGGGACGGTTCTTTTGTGTCTGATTAAAATCGTAGTAGAATCTGTGAAATAACATGGTGGATTCCTGTTTCACTCTTCGCTCTTGGCTTTCTAGGAATTAGTTTTCGCCCTGACTTTTTAAGAAGTGACGGAATGAGCCGGCGGCAAATTTGCAGGATAACCGGCTTGTCATTCCACATCATGCGCAAAGACTTAAATGACACAGGAGAACCGTCCGAG
>DURK01000052.1 GCA_012837325.1 Clostridiales bacterium | reverse complement strand
GTATGTCAAGGAAAGCCACGCTTTTGGCCCTTGACATACAACATTAGCGACTTAGACCTAATGTATTTCTTGGTGCAAAGGTGACATTTTCACTGGTTAAAACTACTCACTTTTAGGTGACATTTTCGTAGACCATTGACAGTATGAATTTTATATGGATGACTTCTCTGTATACTGAAAGCCTGTTTATCGCTTTATAAGTAAACTAGTCTTTCGGTACAGTTTTGCTCAATAATAGTTCAAGCAAAGCTTTTAGGGCCAAGGCTCTATGACTGATCTTATTTTTTTCTTCAATGGTTAATTGTGCCATGGTTTTTTCGAAGCCCTCCAATATAAACAAAGGATCATATCCGAAACCATGGCTGCCTTTGGGTACAAAACCGATTCTGCCATGGCAGGTTCCTTCCGTTTGTATATAGAAGCCATCAGGCCAATACATGGTCATGACACAGCGAAACCGTGCTCTACGCCGTTCATTTGGCACATCTTTCAAAAGTAACAGGAGTTTTTCGTTGTTTTCTTGATCCGTTGCGTATTCACCGGCAAAGCGGGCAGAAAGAACACCTGGCTTGTTACCGAGTACCTCTACTTCCAAGCCGGAATCATCCGCTAAGACAATTTCACCGGTTTGTTTGCTGACTTCGCTTGCCTTTTTAAAGGAGTTTCCTGCAAAATCGGGCTGGTCTTCTATTATTGTCAGGTTTAGTCCCTTCTCCTTCATAGATATGATTTCATAATCCAATCCTGAAAACACTTTCTTTATCTCTTTTATCTTGCCCTCATTGTTACTGGCAATAAGCAATTGCTTCATCTTGCATCACCTGCTACCAATTCTGTAAGGCCGCCTAAGGAATCCTTTTGCATGGAAATGATCGTTTTAATACCTGCCTGTCCTATTTGCATCATTTGCTTCAATTCTTCCATAGAAAAAGAGCTTTCTTCACCTGTTCCCTGGATTTCAATAAACTCGCCTGTATCGGTCATCACCAGGTTCATATCTACTTGTGCATTGGAATCCTCCTCAAAACAGAGATCTAAAACAGCTTGTCCATCATAAATGCCCACACTGATCGCCGCAACATAACTGTGTACAGGACTTTTCTCAATCATCCCCTGCTTTATCATCCAGTTTATGCAATGAATCAAAGCGATAAAGCCGCCTGTAATAGAAGCTGTCCGGGTTCCCCCATCTGCCTGAATCACATCACAGTCAATCCAAATCGTTCTCTCGCCAATTTCATCAAGATTTATGATAGAGCGAAGAGATCGTCCTATTAGCCGTTGAATTTCATGTGTCCTTCCTTCTACCTTTCCTTTGCTAGACTCCCTTGGTTTTCTTATATTGGTTGATGCAGGAATCATGGCATATTCACCAGTGAGCCACCCCTTACCTGTACCTTTCAGAAAGGGTGGTACTCGTTCTTCCACTGTAGCAGTGCAGATTACCTTGGTGCTGCCAAACTCAATTAAAGCAGAACCATTGGCATGGGGGATAAATCCAGGTGTAATATGAATTGGCCTTAGTTCATCATTTGCTCTTGCGTCCACTCTCATTTTGATCCTCCTTTGTATGGTTATTAATATCGTTGAAAATCAGGCTGCTTCGTATGGCAAGCAGCCTGATTGCACCTTCTACCATTCGTTGGCAAATACCGGAATATTCTCAAGACTGGTCGCACCAGAATAGGGTTTTCCTTCTACCAGAATTTCTACCACTTCTACTTCAGGATATTGCATCGCAGTCATTTTAATCGCTTTCAACACCATTTTCTCGCTATCCTCGGAGTTTGCTATATCCTTGAACTCCTTACTGAAGTTTAAGTAGGTAACTCCGCCATCCATCTGGATTCCCAACAGCTTTGTATCTGGTGGAATGTCGATTTTCATATTGTCGGTATCCATGGGGCCTTTTAACAGCTCGTTAATGGTGCTTTGCAAGGAAGCATTTTCCAAAGAAGTTACCCTTGTAACAGGTATCAGATAGTCATACAAGCTGGAAGAGGTACTTTGAAAAAATACTGTTACCTTTGCACCCTGCGCAATGGCGTCTTCTGCCATTTCCAGATTTATATCTGTAGGGCCAATAGGTTCCTTTACGATCGTACCATGAGGCAACTTTTCCAATATTTTACCATTAAACAGAAATTGAACCTTGTCAATGGTGGAGAACTCTGCCAAAGTCAAGACAATACCTTGTATCATATTGCTTTCTTCCAATGCATCTTCACAATCCAGAACAGCCTCATTTAAGTCCAGCTTTGCTATCCCATCTGTAATGGACATCCCCAGTATTTTTGTATCAGCAGGCAATAATGGTCGAAGCCCCATCATGATTAAGTCCTCTTGCTGTTCCGGCGTATCCATCATGACACTGAGTGTGTATTTTGCAATGCCTTCTACCCATGGTATTTTGCGCATGACCGGCACCAAATATCCTGCATCATCCTCATAATAAACAATGGTTTCTCGGATGAGTTCATCGGGTTCCTCATTTATCGGTGGTGTATCTTCGGGATTCACTGACCCTTCGTCTTTTTTACTGCAGCCAGCTGAAATCAATACAAAGATCAGCAATACTGCAGTAAGTAACCAGATTTTTTTCCGCAAAACAATCTCCCCCCTTGACTATGTCTTGATATTATTTATATTAGGCAAGCAGGGGTTGTATGAATAATTAATGAGTGATTCCATTATTTTGTTTTTTTCATTGTAACACAGTTTTTAGGATTGTTGTGCTGCACTTTACATTTTTGTTTTCAGCTTTCTCATTTCATCTCAGCTGGTGTATAATAGAATGAAAGGAGGAATGTATCTGATGGCATTTGATGGAGTACTGCTTTACGGCCTGGCTAAGGAGTTAGAAGCCGCTTTGGCAGGTGGACGTGTGGATAAAATTCAACAGCCCGAAAAAGATGAGATTCATTTAATCATTCGCAGCAAGGGAAGCAATCACAAGCTTGTGCTGTCTGCCAATGCAAGTTATCCAAGGATTCATCTTACCAGACAAAGTAAAACCAATCCTCTTTCCCCACCCGTTTTTTGCATGGTATTGCGAAAGCACTTATTGGGATCCAGACTGATCTTCATCAACCAGCCCGGCATGGAGCGCATTCTTGAAATCGGATTTGATACTGTTGATGAGTTAGGTGATCAATCAAGAAAAACACTCGTGATTGAAACAATGGGCAGGCACAGCAATATTATACTGATGGACTCAAACGCGTTGGTTCTAGATGCGATCAAGCATATCAATCACAGTATCAGCAGAATACGTGAAGTTCTGCCTGGCAGGCCATACTCCTATCCCCCATCCCAGAATAAAATCAATCCCCTGACTGTAGAGATGGTTGATGTGAAACGCATTTTGCAATCTACTGACCCAGAAAACAGACTGGCTAACCTCCTCACCAGGTCTTATACCGGCATTTCCAAGGCTACAGCAGAGGAAATTTGTTATAGAGGTGGTGAGGAACCTTGTAAAATTGCAGTATCATTTATGCAATTTTTCCAACAAGTGAAAGACAATGATTTTCAACCAACCTTGCTGATGGATCAATCAGGAAAACCAAGGGATATCTTTCCCATGGTCTATACCCTCTATCCTCCTTCCTTATTAAAATCATGTTCCTCCTTCTCGGAAGCTTTGGATGATTTTTTTGTAATGCGGGATCAAATGGAAAGGCTTCAACAACGCAGTGCACAGCTTCATCGAATTATCAAAAACAACCTGGAACGCTGTTATAAGAAATTAGCTTTGCAGAAAGACGAGTTGGCAAATGCCAAAAGTGCGAAGCAATATCGTTTATTAGGGGAACTGATTACATCCAATATCCATCAGATTCCAACTGGTGCCGCTGAAGTAACACTACTAAATTATTATGATGTAAACAACGCGATGATCACCATCCCTCTTGACCCAACCAAAACACCTGCACAAAATGCGCAATACTATTACAAGCTCTACAACAAAGCCCAGAGAGTACTGAAAAACCAGTCTCGCCTTATAAAGGAAACACAAGAGGAATTGGATTATTTGGAAAGTATTTCTCAACATTTGTCTATGTCTACCCATGCGGATGAGGTATCTGAAATTCGCGAGGAGCTGGTGCGAGGAGGTTATATCAGAGAACAATCCAAAAACAGGGGCGTGAAAAAGCAGTCTCTCCTTTCCAAACCGCATCGATTCCTCTCATCTGATGGATTTGAGATACTTGTAGGCAAAAACAACATTCAAAATGATCAGCTTACATTGAAAAACGCTCGGTCTAATGATCTTTGGCTGCATACCAAAAATATTCATGGATCTCATGTAATTGTACGAAACGAAGGAAAGCCTGTTCCAAACACCACAATTTTAGAAGCTGCCAACTTGGCGGCTTATTACAGCAAGGGACGTTCTTCTGCCAATGTACCGGTGGACTACTGTCTCAGAAAAAATGTTAAAAAACCCGGGGGAGCAAAGCCCGGCATGGTCATTTATGAACAGCACAAAACGATATACGTCACCCCTTCTGAAGCGATGGTGTCATCAATGGACAGGCTGTAATTCATCGTGCTTCCTTTATTCTTTCTTTACAAAGAGATTTGATTACTGATATATTGCTTCAGTTTTTTCATTATCAGCATATTTAAGATCAGCTTTTATGATAACAACATGTTCGTTCTTGTTATGCTTTATACTGACTTTGTCTGGTCTGCCGTCATCTGCCTTGAATATCAGGTATTTCTCCAACAGCTCGGTTGCATCTACCTCATTTAGGGTATCATGAAAGGTAAAATATGTATCATCATTAATTTGCAATGTTATCTGGTACAATCCGTTGATCCTTTCACGGGTCTCAAGAATACTGTTCAGCATGGCTCATCCTCTTTTCATTTTCTTTTAGTATATGTTTTGATGTACTTACTATACTAAAAAAGAGCAGCGGTATATCCCGCTGCTCTGAATAGGTTTGACTTACTAGATATTTTCTGGAAGAACCTTGTTCAGTACCACTCCAACGACAGCTGCAAGGCTGAGACCGGAAAGGGAAGCTTGACTCGTTATATTGAACACAACGCCACTGAGACCCATTACCAGTATGATAGAAACTACAATCAGGTTTCTGCTGTTGGTAAAGTCAAGCTGAGCATCCGATATGGTCCGCAAGCCGATACTGGCAATCATACCAAATAGAAGCAGACTGACACCGCCCATAACAGGAGCGGGGATGGTCTGCAACAATGCACCAAATTTGCCAATCAGACTCATGAGAATGGCAATTATGGCTGCTATCTGAATAACTACGGGATTGTAGATTTTTGTAACTGCCAGCACACCAGTATTCTCGCTATACGTAGTGTTGGCAGGACCACCGACCAGACCAGCAAACATAGTAGCCAGTCCGTCACCAAGCAGCGTACGGTGCAGCCCAGGATCCTTCATTAAATTTTTGCCGATAACAGCACCATTTGTTGTAATGTCACCAATATGCTCCATAAAGGTAACAAGAGCAACAGGTGCAATCAAGGTAATTGCCTCAATGCCAAATCGCGGTGCCATGAAATCAGGAAAAGCCAGCCACTTGGCTTTGGCAACAGGCTCAAGGTTGACAATTCCACCTCCGAAAATCAGAGATAAGATATAGCCGGTTGCAATACCGAAGAGAATAGGCACCAGTTTGAAAAACCCTTTGGCAAAGACAGAGACAATAATCATTACCGCTAGAACTGAGAGGGCAATGATCCAGCGCTGTGCAAGAGTACCGGGAAGTGTTTCTGCAACAATGTTATTGGTTACAATGGTAGGTGCAAGAGTTAAGCCGATAACCATTATCATAGGTCCGGTGACAATTGGCGGGAAAAAGCTCTTTACCCTCTCCACACCGAAGACCATGACCAAACCAGCAAGGACAAGGTACAGAGAACCTGCTATGACAATTCCACCGGTGGCATAGGGCAGACCGTAAGTTTCTCCAACTAACAGTATAACAGGAATGAATGCAAAACTGGAGCCAAGAAAGACCGGCACTTTACGTCCAGTAACCAGATGAAAGATAATGGTACCTACTCCAGCTGTGAAAAGTGCGACCGCTGGATTAAGCCCGGTTAATGCAGGTACCAGCACGGTGGCACCAAACATGGCCAGTACATGTTGAATACCTAATAACAAGAGTTTTGAAGTGCTAATTTTGGTTTCTTGGGTAACCATTTCCATAAAGGATCCTCCTTTGTTTTGAAGGCACTAAAATGCCTTGATATTTTGAAGGCATATCAAGGCATGAAGGCTATCAGCCAGCTGCCCTTGACAGCCTCTCTGGACTATCATTAAAGGGACGGTAACGATTATATTACTTTGATCATACTGCTCTACTCAGTTATTACAACCCGATTGATATCATCAATTTCTACTAGCTGAACGTTAACAACCTCGCTTCTGGAGGTAGGAACATTTTTTCCTACATAGTCCGCTCGTATGGGAAGTTCGCGATGTCCTCTGTCGATCAATACTGCGAATTGAATAGCAATCGGCCTGCCCATATCGATCAAAGCATCCATTGCTGCCCTGGCAGTCCGCCCAGTAAAGAGGACATCATCTACCATAACGACTACCTTCCCTGTGATGTCAAACGGGATTTCCGTGCCGTTTATTACGGGCTGCTCTGACAATGTGGATAAGTCATCTCGGTAAAGGGTAATATCCAGAATACCCACTGGAACTTTCTTTCCTTCGAATTCGCAGATTTTTGCAGCTAATCTACGCGCCATCGGGACTCCCCTGCGTTGAATACCGACTAAAACTATGTTGGAAGTACCTTTGTTCTTTTCGATGATCTCATGTGCTATTCGAGACAAGGCGCGGTTAATGGCTGTTTCATCCATAATTTGTGCCTTTTCTGGCAACTGCATTAAGATAACCTCCTTATGCAAATTCGGACATAACAAAGCGCCTTTCGAGGGAAAAGGCGCATTTTTAGACATTAAAAACAAGAAATAATGACCACCTTTCGGCCTCTCTGAACCGAATTAAAGGCTTATTTTCAATTAACTAAAGTTTAACACATCGTTTGCTTGCTGTCTAGTATCAAAATTACATATTTTTCGATTTATTTCGTAAAAGTTCTAATATGTTATCAAAGTATTCCGGTACAGGCGCACGAAATGTTATTCTCTCCCCGGTACGCGGATGAGTAAGTATCAATATGGCAGCGTGAAGAGCTTGACCCCTTAATTTGAATTTTTGGATACGTCTGCCATAAACAGGATCTCCAATAATAGGATGGCCAAGATAACTCAAGTGAACACGAATTTGATGGGTTCGTCCGGTATCTAGTGTAAGTTCCATATAGGTATGGGTATTGAAACGTTCTAACACTCGGTAATGTGTAACCGCTTGTCGTCCGCCCTTTACCACCGCCATCTTCTTCCTATCATGGGGACTTCTGCCGATGGGAGCGGATATGATTCCCACATCCTCTTTCCAGTTCCCCTCTGTGATTGCATAATAGATTCGGGAGACTTCTTTATTCTGTATCTGTTTAGATAAACTATGGTGTGCAAAGTCATTTTTTGCGATCACCAGCAGTCCTGATGTATCCTTATCCAGTCGGTGGACGATTCCCGGTCGTATTTCACCGTTGATGCCAGACAGGGAATCGCAATGATACAACAAAGCATGAACCAAAGTGCCTGTATGGTTTCCGGCAGCTGGATGCACCACCATTCCTTGAGGCTTGTTAATAACCGCAATGTCGTCATCTTGATAGACAACATTCAAATCGATTTTTTCGGGGGTGAGTTCCACCTTTCGAAGTGGAGGTACGTTCACCGAAATTTGCTCACCCTCTTTTATACGGTAGTTCGCTTTTCCCAGCTGTCCATTAATGGTGATGAAGCCTTGCTTGATGAGCGATTGAATCTGACTTCTGGAAAATTGAGATAGACTACCTGTTAAGTATTGATCCAACCGTTGGCCTACATCCTCCACTTGGATTATAAAATCAAACTGTTTCACTCGAACCTTCATCCTTTAAATTGACACCACCTGTTTTATCTGCCTGGCCTTCGGATTTCTCCTGAAATAGAAGTTGAAAGGCTAAAATTATTGTACCGCAGACTACAGCTATGTCGGCTACGTTAAATACTGGAAACTCAATAAAAGTAGCTTGGAACATATCCACTACATAGCCTAAAAAGATTCGGTCAATGAGGTTGCCAATTGCGCCCCCTAGAATCGCAGCAAGACATATTCGGGTTAGAAGGCTCTCTTTGCGATGGATAACCAGATATACGATAACAGCAGCTATGATAAGAAGGGGCAATACAATTAAAAACCATCTTAGATTTTGTAAGATGCCAAAAGCCGCGCCACGGTTTTCCACATAGGTAAGACTAAATATTCCTTCCCACACTGGTACCGTTTTCAAAGGCTTCAAGTATTGTACAGATATATATTTTGTAATCTGATCAGCGATTGTTATAAAAACAATAATAAACAGTTCCAGCACAGAAAGCACCCCTTCTTTTTCATTGAGGGTATTATATCATATTCCACCACCTGTTCCCATAGGTTCTTTTTAAATCAATCTGCTTCCTGTTCTTCTTCTCCAAAATAATGAATCTTGATTTCTTTCTTTGGCTTTACATATCCATCGTAAGACCCGCCATGAATCTCCGGTAATTGTTGACGGTAGGTTTCGTTGCTGATATTCTCTACATCTTCTACATATCCAACATCTTCATGACTTTCATACCAGGTATGCTGATAATCGATTCTGTCATTGACACTGATATCCTGGGGACCGCTTGAACTGCCATATTTTTGTGTGTCCTGCAAAGCGTCCTCACCATCATACAGGACAGAATCTTCTTTTTGAAATGTTCGGTAAAAAGGGGATTCCAACAAATCCTCCTCAGCGGGTCGATCATATTTCATATCTGACGCTCCTGCCTTTTCTTCTTCACAATCCATGCAAAATCTGGTTTCCGGTATAACATCCAGCCTTTCGAAAGCAATTGATTTTCCGCAAGACTCACAATATCCGTAACTGCCTTTGCCTATCCGCTCCAATGCGGCTTTCACTTCATCAACTTGCCTGGCTTGATGTCTGCTCAGTGTAAACTGTTTTTCCATTTCGTAGGTTTCACTGCCAGTGTCAGCAGGGTGATTGTCATAAAAAGATAGTTCATTTGTACTGTTTCGTAAAGAGTCCTTAGAAGAAATCTCCTTGTGAATAGATAAGCTTTCACTTTTATCATCTAACATCTTTTCCAGCTTGTTTTTGAAATACCTGTATCCATGCTTTTGCACTTAAATCACTCCCAGACAAGAGTACCGGATGCGATATATACTTCTG
>DURK01000051.1 GCA_012837325.1 Clostridiales bacterium | reverse complement strand
TCGTTAATTCGGAAGCACAATATAACATTTAACACGCTCTAAGCAAGCAATATCAATTGCCAGGGGCGAATTTTTTTGTCAAATTTCTGCCATATTGTGTTGATTAATGTTGATATGTATGGTAAAATATACATATAATTTGTATCTAGGAGGGCCGATATGTTTTTGAGAAAAAGCTTTAATAAGAAAAGTGGCAGAACTTATCTCACAATCGTTCACGGTTATAGAGATCAGTTCGGTAAATCAAAATCAAAGACCGTCAAATCTATTGGATATCTTGATGAACTTGAAAAAGAATACTCAGACCCCATTAAGCACTTCACCCAAGTCGCTAAAGAGATGGACAAGGAAAGAACGGATAATGAATATCTTACCCTTCAGATACATTCTAATGAGAAAATTCAAAAAGGTACTGGAAACCGGAAAAATTATGGGCATATCGTTTTCAGTAAAATTTATCACGAACTTGAGCTCAATAGATTTTTCAATAACAAACGCAGACATGAGAATTTCAAATACAACACGGATAGCATTATGAGACTTCTGCTGTTTTGCAGACTGTTGTATCCAGCTTCTAAAAAGAAAACACTTGAGCTGAAGGATTGGTTCTTTGACAACTTTAACTTTTCACTGGACGATGTTTACAACAGCCTATCCCATTTCCATGAAACATCTACAGACCTGCTACGCCATCTCCATGACAAGATTGTAGAGCAATATGACAGAGAGACGTCTCTGGTTTACTATGATGTAACGAATTACTATTTCGAAATTGACAAGGAAGACGAACTACGTAAAAAAGGGTTCTCTAAGGAAGGCCGCCGCTCTCCAATTGTGCAGATGGGCTTGGCTTTAGACAGATCAGGAATCCCAATAACGTACAAGCTTTTTAAAGGGAACACACATGATTCGGAAACATATCTACCTGCGATGTCAGACATAAAGAAGGAATATGGAGTTGATCGAATCATCGTGGTTGCAGATAAAGGTTTGAACAGTGGGGACAATATCGCTTTTAACACTGTACTTGGAGATGGGTACATATTCAGCAAGAGTATCCGGGGAGCTGATGAGGAGTTCAAAGCCTATGTTTTGGATGAAAAAGGCTATATAGAAGGCAATGATTACAAAATGAAATCCCGGGTTATTCCAGCGGAAATCAATGTAACAGTCAAACAGGTAGGTAAAAAGAAATCCAAGAAGAAAGTCCAAGTGGACCAGAAGCAAGTTATCTTCTACAGTGAAAAGTATGCCCAACGATCTAAAAGGAAGCGTGAGGAACTACTCGCTAAAGCTGCTGATCTTATTGCAAACCCTGCTAAGTACAACAAAGCAACTTCTTATGGTGCTGCTGGATATGTCAAAAATCTAGATTTTGATAAAGAAACTTGTGAGATCAAAGAGACTTCACAGCTACGATTTATAGATACTGAAAGAATTCAGGAAGAAGAAAAATATGATGGTTATTATGCAATCGTCACAAGTGAACTGGATGAGCTGGATTCTAACATCATCAATGCTTATCGGGGTCTATGGAAAATCGAAGAATCCTTCAAAATTACAAAGAGTACTCTTGGGGCTAGACCTGTATACCTTTCAAGGGATGATCACATTAATGCACACTTTCTTATTTGTTTCCTTGCATTGACTATTGCCAGGTTGACTGAAATCCGACTGAAAAACAGGTACCCTTTTTCAAGAATCGTTGAATCCCTTCGCTCTGTATCCTGCACTCACATTGATCAAAACCTCTTTGTATTTGATTATGATGATGAGATTACTGTTGACCTGAACAATGTTTTTAACTTTAATTTCGGTAAGAAATTTATGACTTTAGCACAAATTAAAAAAAATTTAGCCAGTTCCAAAAAAGGCTGATTTTCACAACAACTCTAGGCGAAATTTGAAACCCTCAAGGTCTCTTTACAGAAGGCTTTGAGGGTTAATTGTTAAATTATGGTTTCGGAAAACAAGATAATATACCGGCCTGAACACAAAAAGTCAAGCAGGGATTGTTTTAATCCCTACCCTTTCAACTACAGGATATAGGTTTTCATCTCCTCAGCCAACATTGGATTGCTGTAATGCCTGGCAGCCTCTTTCATGATGTCTTCTTCCCTGCAGCCCGGCCAGATATGACTTAGAATGAGCTTTTTTACTCCTGCCCTGCCGGCAATCCTGCCTGCCTCCCCGGCGGTAAGATGGGGAGCCTTACTTGTTTTATCCTTTTCCAATATCCCTGTGTCGGCGATCAGCAGATCTGCACCTTTCGCAAAGTCTTCGATCATTGAATTCATGCTGGTGTCCCCAGTGTAAACCAGCTTCTTCCCTCCACCCTCCACGGCCATGGCAAAGCTCGGAACGGGATGGGTCATCTCCCGAAAGGTAAACAATATATCACCAATCACAGCCTTTGTGCCATCTTCTACAGGGATCGGCTGAAAGACCGGTGTCGATGTGATTTGCTTGTAGATATCAGAAGGGTTTTCAGGCAGATAGACTGGCAGTGAACCCTTGTTATAGATCCCCCTGACTTTCCAGATTTCTAGAGCATAACGCAGTATCAGCATGTCCGCCATATGATCACTGTGCAGATGGGAAAGAACAACCGCGTTCAAATTTCTGATATCGCAGAATTGCTGCAGCCTGGACAAAATTCCGCTGCCGCAGTCGATCAAAACACGGGTTTCTCCCCGCTCTGCCAGATAGCCTGAACAAGCCCCTCCCGCTGCCGGAAAAGGCCCGTATTTTCCCAGTATTGTCAGCTTCATCATCGTCTCTCCATCCCATGTAAATTTTACATCAATCATCCATCAGGAAAAGCACACCTGCCTGTTGAAATTTCAGTATGGATCCAAGGCATGGTTTCTATTCTTTGGAATCAAACCTCTGAATGCCGTGTTTATTAACAACTCCCAGCACCAGCGGTCTGGGTTCGGGCTTGTCCTTTGAAATTTTCATTGCGGAGCGAAGCATATCAGCAGCCTCCCGGACTGCTTCCGGCTTGTTGATGTGAAGTTCGGCGAGAAGGTCTCCTTTCCGCACACCGTCTCCCACGCGCTTTTTCATGACCAGCCCTGCGGCAGGGTCAATGGAATCTTCCTTTCTTGACCTTCCTGCCCCCGTCAGCAGCGAGCTTAATCCGATTCTTTCAGTATCCATGGAGGAAATGTATCCATCGGCATCAGCCGCAACCGGAATCACCTGATCAGAAGAAGGCAGCAGGCTGAGGTCATCCAACACTGCCTTATTCCCTCCCTGAAGCTGAATCATATCGCCCAGCTTTTCCAGTCCCCTGCCTGATTCCAATGCTTGCTCTGCCATAGCCAGGCCATTCTTCAAACTGGTACAGGCTTTGGCTGTCAACAGCATATTGGCAGCCAGATAAAGGGATACCTCCTTCAAGGGTCCCTGCTGTTTATTCTTTAATACCTCAATGGCTTCCTTTACTTCCAGCGCATTGCCAATTGCCATACCCAGAGGCTGATCCATATCGGTAACGACGGCAATCACGTTCTTACCAGCCCGGATGCCTATCTTGACCATTGCATCAGCCAATAAGAAGGAGTCCCTGACGGAACGCATAAAAGCGCCGCTTCCGGTTTTTACATCCAGTACAATGGCATCGCTGCCTGATGCAATTTTTTTGCTCATAATGCTGCTGGCAATCAGAGGGATGCTGTCTACGGTGCCGGTTACATCCCGAAGTGCATATAATAGTTTGTCGGCTGGAACCAGATCCTTGCTCTGGCTGATTACGGCAATGCCTATTGATTCCACTGCATGGATGAACTCCTCTATGGATAAATTGGTTTGAAAGCCGGGAATGGATTCCAGCTTGTCCAGTGTCCCTCCGGTATGCCCCAAACCCCTGCCTGACATCTTGGCTACGGGCACACCACATGCTGCAACCAGGGGGGCAACAATCAACGTGGTGGTATCTCCTACTCCTCCCGTGCTGTGCTTGTCCACCTTCATGCCGCTGATTTGGGACAAGTCCACCTTATCGCCGGAGTCCACCATTGCAAGGGTCAGATCCACGGTCTCCCAGCTGTCCATTCCATTGCAGCAAATCGCCATCAGCAAAGCGGCTGCCTGATAATCGGGAATGCTGCCCTTTACATATCCTTCTATGAAAAAATAGATCTCCTCTTTGGTCAGAGCTTCCCCACGTCGTTTTTTCAAAATGATATCTACTGCACGCATTGTTTTCTCCCCTTCCCGTTTTTCAGTCTTTACCCTATTATACCAAATTTTAGATGGCAAATAAGGAAAAGCATGCAATTTTCCCGGCGAGCTTTTGCACGAGTCTTTCATTCTTTCCAGGGTCCCTTTATCGGAATCCCCATTTCCCTAAAATTTTCTCCTCGCAGATACACAAATAACAGCTCAGGCAGGATGGTATCCTGTTCCGGAGTTATGATAAATTCTCCGTCCTTATTCAGAACTCCCAGCCCTTTTGGACCAGAGACCACAAGATAAGTATTTGTTAACCACATATGCTGATCTATGCCTACAGATATACTAAATTCATATTTGTAGTGCTTGAATTCTTTTACACCATCCTGGGTAAGCATATATACATGATCCGTATCATAACATCCGGCAAAAAAATTAGAGCCTATATAACACAGATGTTCTTCACGGGCGTCAGTAATTTTCGTTAAGGCATCATCAATTATATGAAGAACATAAACTCCATCCTCCCGCCAGATAATCAGGTAATGATTACACTCTAATTTATAATCAGAAAAAGGGTCTGTTAAGCGTTTATTATTCATACTATAGTATCTCTTCTCTTTCCCTTTATGCAGCAAAAAACCATAGCCGCCACAAGCCGTGATATGGTCGTATTCCACGCTGCCTGTATAATGAAGGCTAAATTCCTTTCTCATGGCCGGCCTTTCTTTATTGTAACGAACTCTGCATAAACCCTGCTTGCCATCCTTCACCAATATAAAATAGCAGCTATAAATAAAGGTGTCATATTCACTTTCATTGGTTTCTTCCTGGAATGGCAAGTTAATCGTAAAAATATTATCATACTCGCAAGGCAGCAAGATATCATACAGGGATGTAGCGTCATTCACAAAAATGCCTATACCGAATTTCGAATCCTTTTTTATGATATAAATCGGCTCCTTTTCAAAGTCTAAGATACTTTCAAATTGGTATCCATCCCAAATAAATCCTTCATATAGCTTCTGTGAACCATTGGATTTTTGCGGTAAGGTTTGAACCTTAGGGCAAGGTAAGAATCCAGAATGGCTTTCATGAGCTGTAAAACCTTTTAAATTGATGTAGAACCCTAAATCAGCCTTCTCCTTTTGCATTTGAAATAGAACTTGCAGGAGCAACTTCGCTCTGTCAATTGCCAAATGATCTTCACTGAATGGATCATCTAACGCATAAGTTGAAATCAGTTTTTTAAAAGTATATGGAGGGATCAATCGATCTCTGCTTATGGTCTTGATATCTAAAATGTTTTTATTTTTGAAAGCATTCCTGTAACCGTGTTTCGATAAAAATTCATCCAAAAAGGGAATCAGAATATGAGCATCATACATTGCATAAACAGAAATTGTACTGTAAGCGAACAGGTCTTTCAGTATGTTTGCAATTGCTTTTTCTTCATGAATCGCTATCCCATCGCCAACTGTTTCGTCTGTGTCTCTTATTTCAAACTGGTAGCTTATCTCTATATGAGGTTTTGGTTCTTGCTGTGTACAATCCATACCGGCAATAATAACAATTCCTATGTCATAAATGATATTTCCATTCTCAGTGATTTGGTCTTTTCCAAGATCGATCATAACGACTCTTTCAAGGCTCTTGCCCATGTTATGCAGCTCCTTCCAAATTAGTATCAAATTCATTTATTGCCTGTCCTCGCCTTTTCCTATTTGCTATGGTTCTATATTACAGGGATATATGTACCAAAAATGGTACATAAAAAATTACCCCTTGAGCTGCCATGAAACGATATGGGGTAATTTAAATTTCTATTGTGAAGTTATCTGACGGTATCCATAAATGTTGAATTGTCACGCATTCCTGGATTTTGGAGTTTCATTGGGGTTTAACAATTACGAGCAAGATGGATCTATTTTACCTCTTCGAGGAATTGTTCAATTTGGGAGTCTGTATACCTGCTTGGATGAAATGCTGCCTTGTTAATATTTGCATCTGGTATATCAGCGCTATGGAGAATATCAATGATTTTGCTGCCAACCACAGGTGCAGAGAATACTACAACCTTTTCTGGTGCTAATATTCTGATTTGCTTGATTAAGAAATCTCTTTTCTCTTTGCAGGTAAGCCATTCCTTTATATCGATACCATGAGATATCGCCCCGCCGCCTTCCTTATTAATGTTAATATAGAAGATTCCATAATCTTTGCCAAACTTTTTATCATATTCATTCTTAATCTTGGAAATACAATTATAGTATTTTGTCTGACTTTTCTTATGATCTCTGGTAAGCGCTATTCCCTTTGGCTCATAATATTCATTTACATTTTTACTCTTAACGGAAAATACATTCTTAAACCAAAATTCTTTTATGCCTATATCTTTACGATTGTCGGTATTGGATTCTTTTAATATGAAAAGAATATTCTCTTCTTTTTCATCAACTACTCCATCAAGTGTCATGATGGTCTTGTGTTTTTCAAGGTACTCTTTGAAAAGCTTGTTAATCTCCTGTGTTTTCAAATTTTATTTCCTTTCATAGTTTGTAGTTCTTATGAGCTGCTTCGATATCCTTTTTTACCTCCTCAGCTAAGCTCTGTGGTGATAGAATTCTAGTATGGAGTGCATATTGCAATGCCCACCTCCGCATTGCCATAAGGTTTACTGTCACCTTTGCTGTAATTTCCTCGTCCGTTTCATCAAAGAACGTGATATCCGAACCAAACCAATCTATGATGTCGTTGAGGAGGTACTTCTTAGCACGAAATAGAACCAGGTCAGATTTCCCTGTAAACATGTAAATATGCTCTGCCATATGTCTCGGCAGATCCAAGCCGTTTTCAAGACCTTTGACTTTTTTCATTGGTTTTTGCAATGTAGGAAGCAGCTTTATATTTGTAATACGATCAAGGCGATAATGGGCTATATCATCATATTTATGGTAGTTACCTATCAGATAGTAGCGCCCATTCGCAGCAACGATTTGATAAGGATTCACAATGTATTCTTTTGGCGTTCCATCATCATTCAGGTTAGGCAGCAAGGTTTTATCCAGACCATATTTATTGTAAGTGAAGGAAACCTGTTTCGACTGACTGATTGCTTCATCCAGTATTTCAATAGTTAGAAATAATTGCTTATTGCTGGGGGTGTTGCATGGCATGGTACGAATATGTTTAACACGTGATTTAAAATATTTGCTGGATAAGCCCTCCAATTTCCCTATTAATTCCTTGCATTGACTAGAAGGAATATGCTTGGAAAAAAGCAAACTGTCTATGAGTAAACGAAGCTCTCCATCCGTAAAATCACGCAGAATGTGAAAATCTGATAGGATAGAGCTTTCTTCAATCTCTCCTGTTTTACGATTCCGAACCTTACGAACCGTTTCACTGTACTCAATTTCATAGCCAAAATCAATTAAATTCATTAAATTTCTTTTTACTGCCTTCCTATCAACCTTCATATTGTATTCAGAGTGCAGCATATCTTGGATCTCTTTTTGACTCAGTTTGTGATTCTCATCAGTATATTTGCGAAGAATATCCAATATGTTGATGATTATCATCTTTTTAGGCTGTTTTGTATACAAAATCATCACCTGCTGTTTAGCTGTCCTTATTATCTGATATCTGATGAACCAAAATCAGTACATGGTAAATGGCAGCTTATCTCTGCTATTTGCTTTATTGACAGGAGCATCTCTACATTTCTTAAAGGTTATGGATTGATTCAAAGACAGGTGTTTACTATAATTGTATGTTACCATGTTTGATATATAAGGACAATAGTTCAGAATGAGAATGGTGTTTAACTATTTGGATCCTTGACATGTCATCATAATTCATTGGATAATTGGTGTGTACAATACATAGAGCTTAGTAAATAGCGATAATCTGTGATAATATATTAGGGTATTATGTAAAGACAAATCAATGAATATATTTTATACATCTAATGGTTTGGAGGCGTTTGAACAGCATGACAGATAACAATACTACAATGAACCACGATAGAAGCGCAAATATCATACCCTGTTCTTCAAATAGCATGGAAGCGGATTCGATAAGGAAATCGCTGCGCACCATAGGTGTGGAGATACCTGAAATCATGCTTCCGGATAAGCAGGTTGATTTGAAAAAATGGGCGGTTGTCGCCTGTGATCAATACACTTCACAGCGAAACTATTGGCATACTGTAGAGGAATACGTATCCGAAAGCCCTTCCACCCTGCATCTGATATTCCCGGAAGTATACCTGGAAGATGGTGACAAGAACCAGCGAATTGCAGCTATCTCCAATGCCATGAATACATACATGGATGAAGAGGTTCTTAACCAGCTGCCCCCATCCTTTGTTTATGTGGAACGCACTTTGCAAACCGGAATTCGCAGAGGATTAATGGTTGCCTTGGACTTGGAGCAATATGATTATCATGAGGGTTCCCAAACTCTGATCCGGGCAACTGAAGGAACGGTGCTGGACCGGCTGCCGCCCCGTATTGAAATTCGTAAAAATGCCGTGCTGGAAGTTCCCCATATCATGGTGCTGATTGACGACCCTGAAAAAACCGTAATTGAACCCATATCTGAAGAAATATCTGGGGCGGATCAATTATACGATTTTGAGCTGATGATGGATGGCGGCAGGATTGCCGGTTATCAGGCAGGAAATCAGACGATAATCAATAACATCACAGACGCCCTCACCCGATTGGCAGACCCGGAGGTCTTTCAAAAGAAATATGATGTGGGCGATGACAAGGAGGTTCTTCTCTTTGCCATGGGCGACGGGAACCATTCCTTTGCGACAGCCAAAGCCTGCTGGGATCAATTGAAGGAGAACTTGAACGAGAAGGAGAGGGAAACCCATCCTGCCCGCTTTGCATTGGTGGAGCTGGTAAATGTTCATGATGACTCCCTGGTATTTGAGCCCATTCATCGGGTTCTTTTCCAGATTGACCCGAAACAGGTCTTCAAAGCCATGAGGGAGTACTATGCTTCCACCGGTCAGGGCTTTGATTATGAATCCTTTTCCTCTGAAAGACAGATGAAGGAAAGGTATTTGGCCTTGGTGCAGTTCAAGAAGGAGGGTGCATGCCCTATCCGTACCCATTTTATCCCCTATATGTTCCCCGGTGAATGGGGCGTCTTAAAAATAATCAATCCGAAAGGCAGCCTTGAAGCCGGTACATTACAGG
>DURK01000003.1 GCA_012837325.1 Clostridiales bacterium | reverse complement strand
CTTCCTTTTCATGGTTGGTCTGATCATGCAGAACGGCAATTCCCCTGCTTGAAAGCTGGTGAGACAGAGTTGTTCCAACCTTGATGACGGAATGGGTCAGATCATCGGTACGAAAAGGTTCCGCAAAGGCCTCCTTATAGGGATCCTTTGGATTTTGCTTATAGGATTCCCGGGAATGACTGTGATAAATCAGTATCTTCGGACCTTCCCCATTCATTTCAATGGGATGATCGTCAACCTGTATCTGACTGATCTGGATTTTAATATCCTCCGAAACCTCCTGAGCATGATCTTCATTGGAGTCCGCCCGGCTGATGTCAATGGGCTCATCAGGTCGGTCAATACCGCTCCGCCCTGATTTCCCGGACGCCACTTCCACTGCCTCATCCAATTCATTATCAGGCAGCTTTGGAGCATAGCCCAGATAGGGCATGGGGTAGTTTATAAAGGCTTTGGGATCACGGATATCTCCCCTGGTAATGATGTTCCAAAGAGTGGAGAAAATCCCCGCCGCCCCTCCATCCATTGCTGCCACGGCAGGAAAGCCTGCAGCCAGCATGGATTGATAAGCAGGCTCAACAGCTCTTTCCTCTTCCACTTCATCCAGGGGCTGCGCTTCCTGTTCTGCACTCTGACTGAAAGACACAGGATTGCCGGATATAAGCCTCCATGACAGAAACACCACAGTGCCCAGCAAAGCCAGAACAATCAAGAAATAGATCAGGCTGGACAAGCGAATGGTCTTCACCCGAATCATCCCTACACCTCATTTCCCCAAAGTTGCAGAAATTAACTCTCTCAACTATCCTATTCCGGGAAAATGAAAATCATGACTCAAAATGATTATGACAACCTAATGAAGGTACCGATTCACGTCTTCCATGGACAATCCATTATGGATCGCCAGGTTGATTCCGTCTGCAATGATACCGGCTGCATCATCAATCAGCAGATCCACCTCTTTGGGAGTTACCACCAGATCACCCAATCCCTCTGTCAACACCTCTGCTACAAGACTGTTCAAATGCTGTTCATCCAGGGCTTGGAGCATATTATAAAACTTACTGTGAGGATCTGCCTGTCCGGAAAACTCCTTTATCAGCATTTCCAAAGCGTCCCTGCCGATGGTCTGTGCATAAACTACGGTGGGAACGCCTATAGCCAGTGTAGGCACACCCAAGGTTTCTCTGTTTAATCCCATTCGCTTGTTGCCGATACCCGATCCAGGGTTGATCCCAGTATCGGCTATCTGGATGGTACTTCCAATTCGCTCTGTTTTGCGGGAGGCCAGTGCATCAATGGCAATGACCAGATCCGGTTTTACCTTTTCCACAATCCCCTTGACAATTTCACCGGTCTCGATGCCTGTGATACCCAATACGCCTGGAGCAACAGCACATATTCTGCGCATGCGGTCATCCACCTGATCCGGGACAAATTCAAAAACATGCCGGGTGACCAGTACCTTATCGACTACCTTTGGCCCCACCGCATCAGGAGTCACATTCCAATTCCCCAGACCTACGACCAGAATGACGCTGTCGTCATTCAACTGAACCAGTTTTCTGATTTCGGCTGCCAGCTGCTGCTTCAACTGCTCTTCGTACTCGGGATTCCTGTTTCGAATTTCAGGGGCTTCCAGCGTAATATAATTTCCGACAGGCTTTCCAATGTTCTCTTCTCCTAGTCTGGAAACCACTTCTACTCTGGTGACAACAATATCCTCCGCCGGCATGATATTCTCTACACGGACGCCGGGTATTTCACCCTGCTTCTGTTCCTGAGCCATTTCCCTGGCTTCCATAGCCAAATCGGTTCGAATGCTTTTCCACACAGCTCTCACCATCTCCTATTTTTCATAAATCTGACAGATTACCTTTATTTTCACCCTTAAGGGGAAATTTATTCCACTCAGACACTGCCTGCCTTCGGTCATTTCCCGTTTTCTTGAAATCTTTTCAATTCACTCTTGCGCAACGTAAATTTTAATGGTACAATGTAGTTCGTTGATTTCAATCGAGGAGGTGAAGAATTTGCCCAATATCAAGTCAGCAATCAAAAGAGTCAAGGTAAGCCAAACCAAAACTCTTCGAAATAAGATGATTAAGTCAAACCTTAAAACTACAATTAAAAGGTTTGAGAGCGCTCTTGCGGAAAATGATATGGAAAAAGCCAAGCTGCTTTATCCTGAAGTAGCAAAAAAAATTGATAAGGCTGCTGCAAAAGGCACCATTCATAAAAATGCTGCCAGCCGCAGAAAGGCAAAACTGGCTCTTCGATTGAACGCAGCCTCTCAGGAATAATCATTATTTAGAAAACGATCGTAACAAAAGCGAAAGCTTCCCAAATCAGGAAGCTTTTTTTCATTTATGATATTTGTTCACTGCACATCTTGATCACCAGCAGCTCCATGCCAAGTCGATCCTTTATTTTACCGCTTTTGATTCCATAATCCAGCTCCACACATTGGTTCAGACCGTGTCTGAGCTGCTCCATGGTAAAGCTCCGTGATTGCTGCATCCCCTTTTGTATGGAGTAAGGATGCAGAGCATAGGGTTTGGCTGCCAGCTTGTCTTTGATTTGGTTCAGGGTGTAGCCCATTTCATCGTAACCTTTACAAAGCAGCATAATCTTGAACTGTCTTGCAATCAGAGACAGGATTCCGAATATCGACTGTCCCTGCTCCAGTAAAGCATTCATCTGCTGCAGTGCTGCCGACTTCTGCCTGACGGAGACAGCGTCAATAAACTGAAAAACCGTAAATTCCGGAGAGGGTGCAACCAGTTTGTCGATATCTGCTCTGGTAACTTCAGAAGAGTTTCCTGCATATGCAGCCAGCTTTTCGATTTCATTTTTCATATCCTCCAGATTGTTGCCCACCTGAAGAATGAAGTGTTCCAAGTCTGGATTGGATATTTTCTTATTGTAATTTTTGAATCGCTTCCGTGCCCATTTGATCAGATCCGGGTGTTTTAATCTCACAAACTCGACTGCCTCTCCATATTTTGCTATGGCCTTGTATATCATCCGTTTTTTTTCAGCATTGCCTCTTACATAGAACACCAGGCTTGTGCTGCTGGAAACATTGGCCAGATACTTCTTCAAAATATCTTCATCTTCAGACCTTTGGCCGGTAAGGCCCGTGTAGTCTTTGACCACTACCATCCGCCTGTCCGACAAAAAGGGAAGGGTTTCACAAGCGGCAATGATGGTGTCAGCAGTTGTCTCCGTTCCGTCAATCACCTGATAGTTTAAATCCCGAACCTGCTGTGGGATCCATTGCTCTATCATCTGATTCAATGCTTCCCCTTTGGTAAATTCTTCAGGGCCATGAAGCAGATACAGGCTGCCTGGCTTCCCCTTTTGGATATGTGTAAACAATGCCATGTAATCCATACCATTACCCCTATTCCGAATCCTCTTCGGCATTTTCAGATTCGTTTAATTGGTCGGTTTCCACATCATCGGTTTCACCTTGCTCCTCGTCTTCGCTTCCATGGATATCATCATTTACAGGCTGCTCGTCAATGACTCCTTCCTTTAGTAGCAGAATAAAATCCTCCAAAGTCTTATTTTGCTGAAAAGCCAGGGAAACAGCTCCCGCCATGACATTTAATGTACCATCCACGTTGCGGCCGGGTTTCAAAGCATACCCGGACTGCATCATATCAGGAAATCCGGAAGGAAGACCTGTTTGATGCATCCATACCGGCTGGTACAATGATTTTTCAGCCGGCAGCAGTCCCGCATCCCTTATCAACTGCTGGGATTCTTCACTTGCCAAAAACTGCATGAATTCCCAGCTTTCCGATATCAGGCCGGTTTTGCTGCTCATTGCCAAAGCATAGCCGCTGAGAATTCCCCCTGCTTCACCATCACCGGATACGGGCAGAGTGGTAACCCCGACCTTCCCTTTTACTGGTGACTCCTCATCAAGAAACAAGCGGGCAGCATAAGACCAATTCCACATGAATACGGCATTTCCTGTTTCAAAAATCGTCCTGCAGTTCTCAGCGCTCATGCTTAAAGAATTGGAGGAAATGGCTTCGTTTTTGACCATACTTGTCAGACTGTTCCACGTGCTCGCCATCACCTGCTCGTCAAATATGGTTTCTTCGGCCTCAAAATCAGGAACCATTCCATAGCAGGACCAGATGCCGGCCAAAAAAGCCGCTCCGTTTTCCTCGGATTCACCGGGGAAAATGAATCCATATTCCATTTCATTGTCCTTTTTGATTTGCACTGCCATTCGGGACAGGTCTTCCCAGGCAGTCGGCGGGCTCTCCATTAAATCTTTGCGGTAATAAAGCAAAGGCATATCCTGCCAGAATGGAAGTCCGTAGGTTTGACCTTCCCAAAGCATGGCATCTGCCATCCCTGCAAAAAATCTGTTCCTTTTGTCTTGGGACAGGCCCCCATCCAGTGAACGGATTGCTTGCTCTGACGCCAGTTTTGCCAGCCAGGTATCATGAATCAAAATGACACCAGGCACCGTTTCCCCTGCCTGGTTGAGTTCATGTAATTGATCCATAAACTCACCGCGGGAACCGGGGCCTTCTATCCCCTGGACGATGATCTTTTCCTGTATACTGTTAAATTTCAGGATCAGACTCTTTATCAGAAAACTGCCATCGGGGGGATAATAAAAATACAGCTGCTTTTGTGGGTTTTCCTCTTCTTTTCCATCCCCAATCAGCGAACAGCCTGAAAGCAGCGTAAATATGAGAAGCAGAGCCATCAGCCCTGCTGTTGATCTGCGTACCTTCATGCAACCCCTCCGTTATACACCACTGGAGCCAAAGCCGCCGGTACCCCTGCGGCTGTCGGATAGTTCCTCCACTTCCTCCACGTCCACCCTGCAAACCCGCTGAATGACCATTTGGGCGATCTTCATGCCCTTATGAACAAAAAAAGGTTCCTTTCCGTGATTGATCATAATAACGCCGATTTCCCCGCGGTAGCCCTCATCGATGGTACCCGGCGTGTTCAATAATGTGACCTGGTGCTTTAATGCCAGCCCGCTTCTGGGTCGAATCTGGGCTTCCGTCCCTTCCGGCAATTCTATGGCAATGCCGGTATGAATCAGACGAGAGCTGCCGGGTGCCAGTTCTGCATCCTCAATCGAGAAAAGATCCAGCCCTGCATCTCCCGGATGGGCATATTCGGGGGTTTTTGCATCAGAGTGCGTTTTCCTTATCCTGAGTTTCATACATCTGCTCCCATAAATCTGTTTCGTTTCGTCCAGCTTATCTCCATGCCTGTATGAATGGACCTATACAATCCGAATTTCTGTTTTTCTACTTTCTTT
>DURK01000050.1 GCA_012837325.1 Clostridiales bacterium | reverse complement strand
TTTTCAGGAATGATTCCATACTTTTTACCGACGATAACAGCTGTTTGATACGCTCGATCCAAGGGGCTTGAATACAAATGGGATATCGACTCAGATGACAGCCTTTCTGCCAATTCTTCCGCCTGACAGATTCCCAAGCGCGAAAGATGACTGTTATGGACTCCCTGAGTACGCTTCTGAGCATTCCAATCGGTTTGACCATGACGAGTCAAATAGATATACATGGTTAACTCTTGCCTTTTTCTACATATACCTGATAATCTGCCCAAATGCTTTCCAATTTGTGAAAATCGGTAGAAATTTGAGTTTTCTTGGTTTGACCAATCGCAACAATCAATGCATTTATCAAGCTGAGAGGTGCCACAAGAGAGTCAACAAAGGAAGCCATATCACTTCTGGCAAGAAGTGAATAATCAGCATAAGCAGTTAGAGGAGAAAGCATGGTATCTGTTATAGCAACGGTATCTGCTCCCTGTTCCTTGGAAAATTTCATTGCTTCTATCGCACGGCTGGCATATCTGGGAAAACTGATTCCAATTAGAAGATCTCCCTCACCGATATGAAAAAGCTGTTCAAAAATATCATTTACTCCTGATGTAACGATTTTTACGTTGCTAAAGATAAAGTTGAGGTAATAGCCCATAAACTGCGCCAATGGAGATGCACTTCGCAAACCTAACACATATATGTGCTGTGCCTGCAGAAACCTGTTTACGACATGGTTGAAGTCTTCGTTGTTTATTTCCTCAATGGTCTGACGGATATTATGCATATCTGCCTTGAGTACATTTCTTAAAACCTGAGATTGATCCAGTTCGGAGGACATTTCAATTCGCTGAACAGTGGTAAGCTTGTTTCGAATCATTTCCTGCAGTGCCTTTTGCAGCTTTGGATATCCTTCATAATCCAGAACATTGGCAAAGCGCACTACTGTGGACTCACTGACTCCTACAACCTCACCCAATCGGGATGCTGTCATAAAGGCAGCTTTGTCATAATTGTTCAATATGTATTCAGCTATTAACTTTTGCCCCTTGCTCATTCTTTTATAACTGGATTCAATGCGATGGATTAAATCTTGCTTGTCCATGAAAACGCTCCTTTTTTTCGGCACACTTCATGAATATTTTATCATATCACCATATTTTTGCAAGAGACAGGCACATGGATTTCACTTTTCAGTAAAATTCTTCTCAAAGCCCCATGATCGAAAGGTACCCAACATTTCATAGCTGGTCAAGTCATAATGAAGCGGTGTTATAGAAACGAAATGGTTGTTGACCGCTTCGATATCCATGTCTTCATCCAGCTGCTCTTCGACCAACTGGCCGGTTAGCCAATAATAGGTTCTCCCTCTTGGATCTTCTCTCTTTTCATAATTCTTGGAATAGCGTCTGCGGCCCAAGCGTGTTATTTTCACACCCTTTACTTGATTTTCGGGTAGGTTTGGAATATTGACATTGATCAGGGTGTTAGGTGTCAAATCCTTACTGGCAATGATTTTTGCCACTTCTACCGCAGCCTTGCCTGCATAAGTATAGTCCATCTGATCTCCATTGCCAAACATGAGTGAGAATGCTGCAGAACGAATTCCCATGATGCATCCTTCAATTGCAGCTGAAACCGTTCCGGAATATAAGACATCGGTCCCGAGATTGGCACCTCTGTTAATGCCCGTAAAGACAAAGTCGGGAGGGTCCTGCAATAGTTCATCGATGCCCAGCTTGACACAGTCAGCAGGTGTACCATCTACTGCATAAGCTTGAATATCCAGCCCGGGCATTTCAACCTCTCGTACCCGGAGGGGGAAGTGCATGGTAATCGCATGACCGGTTGC
>DURK01000049.1 GCA_012837325.1 Clostridiales bacterium | reverse complement strand
GGTAGCCGTTTACACCGTCCGCATATCCCATGATAAGCTTGGTTGGGATACCCACACTGCGTAGCATGGCAGCGGTCAGGGATGCAAAATCATAACAAATGCCGGACTTGCTGCTATAGGTACTGCTTACCGATGGAATATATGAGGAGGACAGGTTGTTCAGCTTGTCCGAATCATAGCGGATATTGCGAACCACATAGTTGTATATTTTCTTTACCTTTGCTTCGTCACCGGACACGCCGGAGGTCAATTCTGCTGCCTTTTTGATTGCAGCCATTCCGGAATCCCATTTGATCATTTGGACGGAGCCCAAATAAGCGGAATTGGAATCGCTGGCATTTACATGGATCTTCTCGGTCAAGACGAATCGATACTTGCTGCCCGTCGTATTTTCCATAATGCTTACCGTATATTCGCCATTGCCGGATTGAAGAGGGAAGGTTTCCAGGGAACCATCGCCTTCCAAATTGTAAGTATAGCGGGAGTCACCTTTTTCCACCATCAACTTAACCCTTTTGCCGCTGGTGTTGTGATATCGTACGCCAAGAGTGCCTTTATCTGCCTTGCTGGTATCAAAAACCTTTTCATTGCTGGGTGACACGGACTCCGTGGTGCTGGGTTGGGTTTGCTCAGGTGCTTTCGATGGTTCAGCCGGCTTTGGGGTCTCCGTTGATTTTGGTTTTTCTGTCGGTTTCGGATTTTCTGTCGGCTTGGATGTTTCTCCCGCTTTAGGCTTCGTTGTTGACTGTGGTGCTGTGGTCGTTCTTGGTGCTGGTGTTTGCTGATCTGCTGCCGGTGCAGGCTGCTTGGATGTAACCGGTTCCCGGGTCGGTTCTGGCTTCACTTCCGGTTTTGAGCCTGCTTCCGTTTGGCTTATGGAATCAGAATCAACCTCCGGTGCGGGGCCCATGACCGACATATCTTTTTCCGAGACCTGGGTTTCTATTAAAATTCTCTTACCGGATACAGCAGCCTTGGCGCTGGCCGCCTGTACTACATTCGATGCCCTGCTGCTGGTGCTGACGGCGTTTTGATCGGACACCTCTGATGACTGGGCAGTTGCATCACTTTGCCCGGTTGGATTGACTGGATTCTCTATATGCAAAGACTCGGGTGCAAATGATGAAGTCTGTTGATCTATAAACTGTCCGACAATGGGGCTCATGACTAAGAAAAGGGATATAACCAGGGATAAAACCATTCTTAACACAAAAAAAACTCTCCTTTCGGCGGCTCGGCTGCCATATCCCGGAGGATTTAGGCCCTGTGGCTTTGCGTCCCATTGTTTCCAATGGTTTGCCTTTATCGTTGAAAAGCTGTTCAACGCTTTATGATATATACCTCGTTGGAGTATACATATATTTCACACATACACTTAAATTATATATCCATAATTTACCCCTGTCAAACAATTTATTACAATTTTCAAAAAAATTTTTATTCTTTTTCGCTGCTTCTTACATCATCATTCAGCGCATGACAGCATGGACTACCAATCGATGGGTCGCGGTATACAAGGGTGTACAGGTTATCAAAGTGAGAATGCGCTCCTGGTTATTGTGATACAACACCGAAACATCATCAGGTGAAACCACAAGAATTTCGTAAACGGTATACTCATAAACACCTTGATCCGTGGTAATCGTGATCGAATCACCAATCTCCAGCTCATCCAGACGATTGAACATCTTCCCATAGGTATGGCTTCTGTGGGCAGCCAACGCTGTATTTCCAATGCTGCCTAATTCAGATGTGCCGGTGATATGGCCGGCCCCCACCTTAAGGTGAGCTTTGCCTGTGCCCTCTACGATGGGAATACTGACTTCAATCTTTGGGATTTCAATTCTTCCCAGCCTGTTGAACCTGGGGGATGCCTTCTTGTCGGAAGCTTTCCCGGCAGTCTGATCTTCCTCCGCCTCCTCAGGATCCATCATCACCTCTTCTTCAAAAATCAGTTGAAGCTGTTCAAATTCATCTAAAGCATCCGTGGTGACAGGTATCGTATCCTCTTGGGTTAGTGCAGTGATATATTCTTCCGTCAGTTGGTATTCCAGATACCATGTATAGGCTTTGTCCAGCAATGGATAAATTCCTATAATCAATCCTGCTATGATCAAGATCGTTGCCACAACTCTCATTGTAAAACCCTCTTCCTGCACTGCTGTGATCTTGTTGGAAAGACCTAAAAGGGCCTGCCTTGTTAGGCAGACCCCCTGTTTTCTTCGCAGCCTCATTCCGAATACTACCGCTTATTGAATTTGCGCTTCAAATAAGCACCAAATGCGGTCAGCATTGCCCCGGTTCCATAAAAGAGCACGGGAGGCAGCTCGCCGGTCTTGGGCAATGTACCGGTACCTTTCGGAACCTCATCATCCTCCAGCTCAATCTCAGGGGTCGGTGATGGCGACGGGCTCACAGGAGCCAATGGCGTTTCTTCCTCCGGAAGCTCAACCTCGGTGTTGGGAGATGGACTCGGATCCGTTCCCGATGGATCTGTTTCTCCAGGTGGTTCTGTTTCTCCAGGCGGTTCTGTCTCTCCAGGCGGATCTGTCTCTCCAGGCGGGTTTGTTTCACCTACCCCGGTTATTTCATTGTCATCAAATTTAATGCTGGGTAAGCCTTTAGGAGGGCTGGGCAGATCCTTATCATTGCCCAAATAATATTCAGGGGTTGTGGAAGCTGCTTGTACATTCATGCCATAACCAGCAATATACAACAAAGGAAGCACAAAAATCATGAGGAACACGATTCCCCTTTTCGCTTTATGTTTCAGCATCTTCTCATCACTCCATTCATTTCTAATAAGGTTTTTATATCAAAGGCGGAAACTCAACCTCTATTTTCTTGGCTGTCTTCACTTAATAAAAAAGGCTGCACGATAAGGGTGTTATCTTGCAGCCTGACAATCATTGTAATTGGTTTCACGCTTTCCAATACATTAGACTCATGGCTTTGCGTCCTATACTTTCGTATAGTTTGCCCATATATACTCTGTTCAATTTCTATAGTTAATGATAATGATTATCATTCCTAATGAGTATATATAGACTTATGCCATGAAATGAAACAAAAAAATTGTAAAGTCTGATTATTTTTGAAAGAATCTGTCTGGATTCTGACCTAGCTCTTCAAGCATTTTAAAAGCACAGCCTTTTGAACATGAAGCCGGTTTTCTGCTTCATCAAAAATCTCGCCGGCGTGTTCTTCGAACACCTTTGCTGTGATTTCCCGCCCTCGGTAGGCCGGCAGGCAATGAAGAACCATTGCATTCTTATCTGCAGCTTCCATCAGTTTGTCATTCACCTGGTACTGCTTCAATTTTTCCAACAGCTCGTCACTGTTCCTTTCCTGCCCCATGGATACCCAGGTATCCGTACAAATAACATCTGCATCCTGTGCAGCTTCATAACAATTGTCAGTTAAGACAAAATTCCCCTGCCTTTCAGCCCATTGGGTAACCTCCCTGTCGGGCTGACAATAGGGAGGACAGGCGGCACTCACCTTCATTCCTGCCTTAATCCCTCCAACGATCAGCGAATTGGCCACATTATTACCGCTTCCCAAATAGCAGAGCTTTAATTTCTGTAAGCAGCCCTTATGCTCACGAATGGTCATCAAATCAGCCAGTACCTGGCATGGATGACAAGAATCCGTAAGCCCATTGATAACCGGGATTGAGCTGTATGCCGCAAATTGTTCCACCTCCTGCTGATCATATGTGCGAATCATAATGCAGTCCAAATATCGTGACAGCACCCGGGCAGTATCTTCAACCGGTTCTCCTCTGCCAATCTGCAGGTCATTTGCACTTAAAAAAAGTGCTCTTCCTCCCAGCTGAGCCATCCCTACTTCGAAGGAGACCCTGGTTCTGGTTGACGCCTTATTGAATATCATGCCCAGCGTTTTTCCCTCTAGATGATGATGCGTAATGGCGTTTTTATTCTCATATTTCAGCCTGTCACCTAAATCCAGAATATCCACTATCTCATCTGTCGTTAAATCCATTAATTTAAGCAAATGCTTCACTGAGCACAAACCTCCTTTATCGTCATAATTGCTTGATCCAGTTCATCCATGGAAATATTCAGCGGAGGAAGCAGCCTGAGTTTTTCCTTTGCCTTTAGAATCAGAACTCCCTTCTCCAGGCAGTCTGAAATGACAAGGGATGCATCCTTAACGGTTTCCACGCCCAGCATCAAACCCAGACCGGTTACCTGCTTGATTCCAGGCGCACCCTCCAGCTGACTTCTGATATACTCAGACTTATCCCGGACCTCCCTCAAAAGCTCTTCATCGATTCGGCACAATATATTCAGAGCACCGGCACAACATACTGGATTACCCCCAAAGGTAGAGCCGTGCAGGCCAGGCGTAAAGACATCCGCCGTTTTTTCACCAAAGAGGGTGGCTCCAATGGGCAGACCTCCTCCCAACCCTTTGGCAGTTGTAACGATATCGGGCTGAATATCGTAATTCATGTACCCATACAGCATGCCGCTTCGTCCATTTCCAATCTGCACCTCATCGGCAATTAAAAGAATATCCTGCTCCCGGGCAATTTCCTGCATCTGCTTTACAAATTCACGGCTCAGAAGGTTTACGCCGCCTTCACCCTGCACCACTTCAAACAGAATGGCTGCCACCTTGTTTTCTGCTGTCTTTTGAATCAGATCCGCCGGATTATTGGCTTCTACATGGATAAAGCCTGGTGTTAATGGCGCAAAATCATGATGGAAGGCATCCTGACCTGTAGCAGCAAGGGTGGTGATCGTTCTTCCGTGAAAGCTGCCATGGAGTGTGATGATGGTAAAGCAGTCCTTGCCCTTGTTATCCGCAGCATATTTTCTGGCTGCTTTCAGTGCACACTCATTTGCTTCAGCTCCGGAGTTGGAAAAGAAAACCTTCTTCATTCCGGTTCGCTCACAAAGCAGCTTTGCCAATCTTGCGCAAGGCTCTGTATAGTATAAATTTGAGGTATGCTGCAGCCTGCTTAGCTGGTCCATGACTGCCCTCTGCCATGGTTCATCCGCAGTCCCGAATGTATTGACAGCGATCCCGCTGGTCAGGTCAATGTACTCCTTGCCTGTTTCATCCACCAGAATCGAGCCTTTGCCGCTGACCAGAGCAACCGGAAAGCGTGCATAGGTATTTGCAATGTATTTTTGATCCATCTCCTGCATATTCATTTTCCCACCAACCCCTTCTCATGGTATCAGCATCGTACCCAGGCCTTCGTCTGTAAGGGTTTCAATCAGAATGGAGTGAGGAACCCGGCCGTCGATAATAAATACCTTGTTTACTCCGCTTTGTAAGGCATCCATACAGCACTCTGCTTTGGGAATCATCCCTTCTGTGATGACATCCTTTTCAATCAGTGCATGCAGCTGCTCTGAAGTAATCTTTGATATAACAGAAGAAGGGTTATCCTGATCCATCAAAATGCCGCTGGTGTCCGTCATCAAAATCAAGCTCTCCGCTTTCAGCGCACCTGCTATCTTTGCCGCTGCTGTATCGGCATTAATGTTGTATATCTGCCCCTCCATGTCACAGCCAATTGTGGAGATGACCGGGATGCAGCCTTTTTCAAGCAAATCCGTGATCAAACCGGGATCCACCTTCGTGATTTCACCTGCAAAGCCCAGCTTTTGGTCCAACTGCTTCGCTTTGATCATGCCTCCGTCAATGCCGCACAGTCCAACAGCCCTTCCTCCCTTGCTGTCTATCATATTGACAAGAAGCTTGTTGATCTTACCCGCCAGCACCATCAGTGCAATTTCCATCGTTTCCTCATCCGTTACCCTGAGTCCGTCCATAAAAACCGCTTCCTTCCCCATCCTGTTCATCACCTCTGTGATTTCAGGTCCTCCTCCATGAATCAATACAACCTTGATTCCAATTAAAGAAAGCAGAACGATGTCGCCCATAACCGCATTTTTCAGCTGTCCGTTTATCATGGCATTGCCGCCGTATTTGACAACGATTATTTTATTGGCGTACTTCTGTATATAGGGCAGTGCTTCGGTCAGCACATCCGCCCTTAAGGTATTTGATATCTGCATATCCAGTGCTCCTTCAAGTTTTATACTCTCCATTGATTTTGACGTAATCATAAGACAGATCACAGCCATAAGACGTTGCGGAGAAATCCCCCTGATTCAAGTCAATCTGTACCTGTACCTGGTTTTCCTTCAAGATGTTTTTGGCTCTCTCCTCAGAAAACTCAACTGCCGCACCATTTTTACAGACCGATATCCTTCCTGCAGCAGACTGGAAGCTGACATCGATCCTTTCAACATCCAGGTCTGCACCGCTGTAACCCAAAGCGCACAAGACACGGCCCCAATTGGCGTCTGCACCGAACATGGCCGCTTTGAACAAGGGTGATTGGATCACTGCCTTGGCTGCCAATCTGGCGCAGGATCTGGTTTTTGCCCCTGTTACCTTACATTCCAGAAGCTTTGTCGCCCCTTCCCCGTCAGCTGCGATCATCCTGCTCAGGCGCAGGGTTACCTGATTCAATGCCTTCTTGAATTTGAAAAAATCCAGATCTTCCTCCCTTATCTCAGAATGACCAGCAAGGCCGTTTGCCAGGATAACTGCCATATCATTGGTTGAGGTATCGCCATCCACACTGATCATGTTAAAGGTGTCTTCCGCATCTTCCTTCAAGGCCTTTTCCAGCAGGTGAGAGCTGACAGCACAATCCGTTGTTATGAACGCCAACATGGTAGCCATGTTGGGATTGATCATACCGGATCCCTTGGCTATCCCGCCTATTTTGCACTCTTTTCCCTGTATCTCAAAGCTCACCGCTGCCTCCTTCGGTCTTGTATCTGTCGTCATAATCGCCTCTGCTGCCGAGCTGCTGTTTTTTCCCAGTCCTTCCACCAGCCTTGGAATACCTGATTTGATCGGTGCAAGGTCCAGCTTCTGTCCGATTACACCAGTTGAAGCTGCTACCACATCTGTCCTGGGAATGGACAATCTATCAGCAAGAAGAGAACACATATCAGATGCAATCTGATATCCGCCTGGATTACAGGTATTTGCATTACCGCTGTTACATAGTATCGCCTGGGCCTTTCCGTCTTTCAAATGCTCCCTGGTAACCAGAAGCGGTGCACCTTTCACAAGATTTGAAGTATAGATTGCAGCTGCATTGGCTGTTTTTATGCTGTATATCACTGCCAGATCCTTTCTTTTCCTGTTTCTCCGAATCCCGCAGTGGATGCCGTTTGCCAGAAAGCCTTGTGGAGCACATACTCCGTCTGGTATCATTTTCATACTTCCCGTCACGCTCCTTTTCCCTTTCCTGTTTACCAGCCTATAAGCTTAAACCAAGGGCTGTATCCTGATCCAAAACAAGGTTCAGGCATTGTACAGCCGCCCCGGAAGCACCCTTTCCCAGGTTGTCATAGATTGCAAGCAGTAAAATCCGATCTTTGTTTCCTTCAACAGTTACACACATGGAATCTTTTCCCGAATAGGAATTTGCGGAAAGAAATCCATTCTGAGACACCTTTTCATGATAATCCACAACCGGGCCCTGATACCTGGACCGATATATATCTTTTATATCATCGATTCCGATATTGTATGCCAAATCTTCCTGAAACAGAGGTACGGTTACAGCCATACCGCTGTAAAAGTCTGCAACAACGGGACAGAAAGCCGGAGCCTTTTCAAGTCCGCTGATGTGCTGCATTTCCCTAAGGTGCTTGTGCTCCTGACTGATTGCGTATTGTCTGGGGGCGTCCAAGAGGGGGCTGCGCAAATCGGATTCATACTCTCCGATCATTTTCCTGCCCCCTCCGCTGTATCCGGTTACGGAAAAGCATGTCAGTCGGATATCCTTTTGAATCACGCGGTTCGCCAGCAGCGGATACACCAGAGCGAGGAAGCCGCTGGCATGGCAGCCTGGAAGGGTAATGCGTTTGGAGCTCCTGATTTGATCCTCCATTGGCCCGGATAACTCGGGAAGCCCATATGTCCAGTCAGGTTCGGTTCGATGTGCCGATGATGCATCGATAACAATGGTTTCCGGGTTTTGAACCATGCCTGCAGCCTCTCTGGCAGCTTCATCGGGCAGGCAGAGCAGGGCGATATCGCATAAGTTCAAAGCTTCCCTGCGGCTGTCCTTGTTTTTCCGATCCTGCTCACCAGGAATCAACAATTCAACATCATCCCTGTCTCGTAATCGATCCAGTATTCTAAGCCCGGTTGTTCCGGCGCTGCCGTCAACAAATACCTTTTTCATTTCTCCTCCCGCCCGTTTTCCGTTTTCCGTTTTCCGGTCTGCTGGTCAACTCAAATTTCCGCAATCCCTGTTTGCATTATTATACATCTATATGAATATATATGCAATATATTTTTTCTATTTCCTTCTTGTACCCTTAGTTGCAGACAAAAGCTGCAGCATGATATAATGAGAACGAAAACAGGCTTGGATAATTATGAAGCTCAGTCATTTTGAAAGGAGGAAGCAGAATGCAGGTTCAAAGGCTGAAATCCTTGATTTCGCAAAGCTCAAATATCGTATTTTTCGGCGGCGCAGGTGTGTCCACCGAGAGTGCTATTCCCGATTTCCGAAGTGAAAACGGCATCTACCAGGCAAAGAAAAGCTATGGTTATTCACCTGAATACATGCTGAGCCATGATTTTCTCATGAGACATACCGAGGAATTTTTTGATTTCTATAAAACACAGATGATCTACAAGGATGCAAAACCCAATGCCGCTCATCAGGCTCTGGCACACCTTGAGAAGATAGGAAAGCTGAAGGCTGTCATCACCCAGAATATTGACGGCCTTCACCAGATGGCAGGCAGCCAGGAGGTCCTGGAGCTGCATGGTTCAGTCCATCGGAATTATTGTATGAAATGCAAAAGGCCGTATAACCTTCAATATGTACTGGAAAGGGCAGGGGTTCCAACGTGTGGTGTTTGCAGTGGACTTGTCAGACCGGATGTGGTTTTGTACAGCGAAATGCTGAACGAGGATATTTTAAAGAAAGCTGTTTATGCAATTCATCAGGCTGATATGCTGATCGTGGGCGGGACCTCCTTGGCTGTTTACCCTGCTGCAGGGTTGATCGAGTATTATCATGGAGACAAACTGGTGCTGATTAATAAATCTGCAACTCCATATGATGAGAAGGCCGATTTGGTCATACAAGACAGCATTGGAAAAGTGCTGTCAGAAGTGGTTTGAAATGCGGATCCTCACCTAAAGACCATAATCCGCAGCCAGCTTGGAAAATGCCGGCAAGGAGTTTTCAATCACTTTCCAGGATATGCAGTAGCTGAGGCGGGCATAACCCGGAAATCCAAAGCCTGAACCCGGTACCAGCAAAATATTGTACTTCATTGCATTCTCGACAAATGCCACATCATCCGGAACCGGAGACTTGAGAAAGAGATAAAAGGCTCCCTGGGGTTTATTGCATGAAAAGCCTGCAGACAAAAGATGATGGTATAACAAATCGCGTCTTCTTTGATACCATTCTATATCAACCACCTCATCCAATGTTTCAGCTACAACTCTTTGAAAAAGGGAAGGTGCATTGACAAAGCCCAGTGACCGGTTGCATGAAACCAGCCCTCTCATCAGGATGTCCAAATCCTCTATGGCACTGCTGGCTGCGATGTAACCAATCCTCTCTCCGGGTATGGCATGAGACTTGCTGAAGGAGTTTACCAATATGGAATTCCTGAAAATCTGCAGGGACCTCGGGACAACCGCTCCATCATATACGATCTTGGAATAGGGTTCATCCAGGATAACATAAATCGGATGACCGATTCGTTTCTCTGCTTCTTCCAGCGCACTCGCTAAATCCGTCAAGGTTTTCTGATCATAGATCACACCGGTAGGATTGTTGGGATTATTCAGGATCAGGGCTTTTGTTTTATGAGTAATCGCTTTTTGCAAGCTCGTCACATCCGGCAGAAAGGTATCAGGACAAGCAGCTGCAACGACCGGAACCCCGCTGTGATTTTCAATAAAGGTCAGGTATTCAACAAAGTATGGTGAAAAAACAATAACCTCATCGCCCTCATCCAATAAAGTCTTTATGACAACGTTTAGTGCTCCTGCAGCTCCGCAGGTCATAACAATATTGGAAGCAGTCATTGGGATGCCCTGTTCCTTTTGCACATAGGCTGCCACTTTCTCACGTACATCGTAGTAGCCCGCATTGCTCATATAACGATGTCTGCCTGCATGATCCTCCAATACAAACTGCTTCAATGTTTCAATCACTGCCTTGGGCGGTGCCGCTTCCGGGTTGCCGATACTAAAATCATATACCTTGTCCTCACCATGTATTTTCCGCAATTCTTCCCCTTTTTCAAACATGGCACGAATCCATGCGGTTTTGGTCAGGTTTTCTGCAATTTTTCTTGAAATCATAACCATTCTCCCTTAAATGAAATGCAGCCTCCAAAAACCGGCAGTGCTCGCAGCCTGCCGGCTTCATGTTTCACAATCCTTCAAGCTTAATTTTTGATTGTTGCTCCACCAAAAACAACGGTGCAGCTTACTTTAAGAACCGGTGCATCGCCGTCCATACTCCCAGGACGACAGGTCGTCTTGTTTTCCCATCCGCCAAAGATAGGGACACCAATTACCTGCACCTGCCAGTGTTCGGGTACGATAATGTCCACTCCGCCAAAAACCGCAGTCAGCTCCAGCTCTGCCCCTTTTTCTGAAAGCCGGGCACCCCGCAGGTTGACTTCTGATCCCCCAAATACAGCTGCAACGCTGCCGCCTTTAAAATTCTGAGATTGATTGCTGGTTTTCAGCCCGGAAAACAAGGTAAAGTAGTTGATTTGGTCTGTAGCCTCCAGCCTGGTTTTACCGGTTAAACGGCTGAAAACCAACCATAAACCAGCAAGAATCAAGGCAATGGGAAGTACCAGTTCAGAGGAAATCCACCCCATATTCTTCCCAAGGAACAAAAAACCAATGCCCATCATCATCAGACCGCCGAGAATGGAGGAACGTTTGATCAGTTGAATAAGACCGATAACAATGATTAACAAAGGCCACCAGGATGAAAAGCCCTCAAATAGATTGAGATAGCTGTTCAGGATAAAGGCTGCTCCAATTAAAACAAGCAGCAATCCAAATAGGGAACGGTTGCTCATGGTATGCCTCCTCTCATCCTTTCTGCTGATACACAATACTGCCATTTACGATCGTCATCTTGATATCAATATGATTGTCAAAAATGACAATGTCTGCATCCTTGCCTGCCGCCAGACTGCCTTTTTGGTCATCCGCACCAATGATTCGGGCAGGTGTACTTGTCATCATCTGAACTGCATCAAGGAGCGGAATCCCTGCCTGGTTTACAACCGTGCTGACAAGACGGTTTGTAGTAGCCACACTTCCTGCAAAAGCTGATCTATCCAAAAGCTTGGCTACACCGCCCTCAATGATTATTTTCTGCCCGTCGGCCAGGCTGCCCACAATGCTTTCCCCTTCACCCATTCCCGCTCCACGCAGCGAATCGGTTACCAGTGCAGTTTTGGACGGCCCCTTTATTTTATAAATAAGCTGCAGCAGGCAGGGCGGTAAATGATGTCCGTCAGCAATCATCTCTACTGTCATATCTTCAATCAGATATGCACTTTCAATCACTCCGGCAAAGCGATATGCATTTTTTCTGTGAACACCTGACATAGCCGAATACATATGAGTCACATGGGTGAACCCATTTTCGAAGGCTTCCAGTACTTCTTCGTAGGTTGCATCACTATGGGCGACAGAAGGGAGAACTCCCCTGCTCTTCAAAACCCGGCCGAATTCGACAGCCCCTTCCAGCTCCGGGGCAGCACTCCATCTTACTATGTCTTCTGACCACCCCAATATCTCTTCATATTCCTTTTTGTTGGGATTCCTTATGTATCTTGGATCCTGAGCGCCCCTTTGTGACATGGCAAAATAGGGGCCTTCAAGATGAAGTCCTAACAATGCTGCACCCTTTTGATTCTGCTTCTTTGCTTCCTTAAATACGCGAAAGGTGTTTCTCAATTCTTCATTCGTGCTGGTAAGTGTTGTCGGAAGGATGCTGGTGGTGCCATGTCTGGCGTGCATCTCTGCAGCCCCCAGATACGCTTCGACTGTTCCATCCATGAAATCATGGCCGCCGCCCCCATGGGAATGCATATCGATAAAACCAGGCGAAACATAACTCCCTTTCGCATCAATGATGCCAGAGTATTCAAGATCTATATCCGATTCTCCGACATATATGATCTTTCCGTTTTGAAAGGCAAGGGTACCGCCTTCTATGATTCTGTAAGGGGTCAGAATTCTACCATTTATAATTTTAACCGTACTCATTTTACACTCCCATCAAACCGGCTTAATTTTTTATCGGACGCGGGACCCGCTGTCTGCGTCAAGATACAGCACGGCACGATTATGGGTTCTGAGAATGGAAGCCGGACAAGCCTCTTCTATCTCGCCCATGAGCGTGTTGGCAACAGCTTCGGCCTTTGTCTTTCCAGGCACCATGCAGAAAATGTACTGCCCTGACATCAAGGCTGGAATTGTAAGCGTCAACGCATGAGTCGGGACGTCCTCAAGCCTGGAGAAGCAATCATCATTTACCTGCTGCATTTTGCACTTTTCATCCAATTCAACAATCTTAACCATAGCCGGATCATCGAATAAGGCCACGTGCGGATCATTGAATGCGATATGACCATTTTCCCCTATTCCCATACACACAATATCAGCCGGTTTGCTTTTTAATAAATGGGTATATCGCTTTATTTCCTCCTCTAAGTTTTCAGCATTGCCATTTATCAGATTTACTGATTGAAATGCAGCCTTATCAAAGATTTTATCCTTTAAAAAGTTGCCGAAGCGCTGAGGGGCTGACGCCGGCAATCCGATGTACTCATCCATATGAAAAGCATTGACCCTCTCCCAGTCAATTCCTTGAATCTGCAATAAGCTCTCAAAGAATTCATTTTGTGAAGGAGCAGCTGCAAAGATGATGTTGGCTTCATTCTTTTTTTCCAAAATGTCCTTTAATACACGGGCCATATCCTCTGCGGCCCCGGCACCCATCTCCTGTCTTGTCGCAAAAACCTTTGTTTTAAGCTTGTCAACCTGAAATTCTTTTTGTATGGCCATCATGCTTTTCCTCCTGAACAATCATTTTTTAATAGCTTACACATCGACCTTCTGACCCGTTCTCGCTGACTTATATATGCTTAGGATGATATCCACTGACTTTTTGCCCTCGACTGCATCTACAATGGGTGTTTTGTCAAGAAGAATGGCTCTTGCCATATCCTCCAGCTGGACCTTGTGATTTTCCATTGAAATGTTCTTGGGGTCCGATGTGGCATGCAAAGCCTTTTCGGCCTGATTGCTCTCCTCATAAGCAGTTGGCAAATCCCATTTGAGAATGCGATCCTCTTCCAGTACGATGCTGCCCTTGTCTCCGCAAATTTCAGTCCTCCTCTGGTAGCCCGGCCAGCAGGTGGTGGATGCTTGCAGCGTACCCAGCGCTCCATTTTGGAATTTCATGATGGCAACTACCATATCTTCGGTCTCTATGGGGCGGGTCATGGTATCCATGCTGGCCATAACCCAGCTTACCCTGCCCATCAGATACTGGAGTATATCGACACCATGAATGCCTTGATTCATTAGTGCGCCGCCGCCATCCATTGCCCATGTTCCCTTCCAGTCGGAGCTGTTATAGTATTCTTCCGTGCGGTAATAATTCATCGCGAGACTTGCAGTTACAACTTTACCAAAGGAACCCTTTTCGATCTCCTGCTTTACCCTTTGTATTGCCGGTGAAAACCTGAACTGGGAAATCACGCAGACCTTTAGACCGGTTTGCCTGGATAGATCAACGATCATCCGGGCATCCTCGCTTGTTATGGCCATGGGTTTTTCCATTACCACATGCTTGCCATGCTGCATGGCCAAAATGGCCTGGCTGGCATGAAGACCGCTCGGAGTACAGATGCTGACCGCATCGATGTTTTCGGATTCCAAAAGTTTATCATAGCTTTCAAAGGCTTGTATACTGAACTTTTCCGAGAATTTCTCAGCCTGCTTTGCTGCAGGCTCGTATACGCCCACCAGCTCGATATCGCTTATTTCTGCCATAGCCCTTGCATGAAAATCAGCAATCATGCCTCCGCCGATAATGGCAAACCTTACCTTTTTACTCATTTTACCATCTCCTTTTTCAATTGTTCACGACGTTTCATACATTAAAATTCCATAACAGATATGCATGATGCCCTTCCGAATGTTACTTGCTTCCTTCGGAGTAAACAATTTCTGTAAGGGCATCTGAGTTTTCTATATATTGACTTAAAATATTATAAAATTCCGAACGGGAAGATACCCCCAAAATCGAGTACATTTTTTTGAGTCTGTAGTTAATCGTTCCCGGTGCTACAAAGAGCTCTTCTGCAATGGATTCGATGCTCTTCGTGTCAATGACTCCCAGGATAATCTCCAGGTCCAGCCTGTCGGATTGAGAAAGACATTCCTCCAGTTTTCTGATTAAAAGCCAGGCAGGGTCTTTACTTGCATCCGGCTTTTCAGGTTTATAAAAATGTTCAAATACATAAGGTTTGGGCGGGGGAATAAAATTCGTTGTCCCCCTGCATATCAATTCGCAGGGAATGGTAATGGACATGGATGAAATTTTCGGGTCTTTTCTTAAGCTGTCCCAGATGTTAACAGCCTGAACCCCCATTTCATAGTAATCCATTGTGAAGGTTGTCAGAGTCGGTGTGGAACATTGACCAATCAGCAGGTTCCCTGCTCCTGTAATAAAGAGCTCATCCGGCACACGAATCTTTCTTTGTTTGGCTGCCTTCAGAAGACTGACCGCAACATAGTCGTTAGGACAGATCACACCATCGTACTTTTCAATCTTATCCAGGAATCGTTCAATGCAGCTGCTAAAAACGGAGTCCGAAAAAAAAACGTCATCTTTGGTTGCAGTGATATTCAGGAGATTTGTGGCATTTAAAAAAGCTTCATAGCGGATATTGTCATTTGTGTTGTTGGGATCATTGCCAACCGAAGCCAGCCTTCGTCTGCCGCAATGATAAAGATAATATACCATATTGTTTACCGCTACTCTGCGATTCAAAACCGTGCCGCTGATATCTTCCCCAAATTCGCTTGGAGTGGCACCGGTTAATATCAGTTTTAAATTCATTTTTCTCAGCTGGGAGATAATATTATGGGTCCAGTCTGCTTTGGAGCTGATAATAATGACAGAGTTTATTTCATCCTCTAATTTGATAAATTCATCGATGTTTTTAATCAGAATGCAGTTTACACGCAGCATTTTAGCAGCGGTTTTAATCCCCAAAATACTTCTTGAGAACCAAATCGATGACATATAGGATTGTTCAGCAAAAACCGGAATCGAAGTTTGCACCATATTTATCCTCATGGAATGGTATGAATGCTAAATGGACTCTATTTAAAACAGTATACCATAGAACGTACATGACCGCTATAAGAATTTCCCCTGAAAATCTGCAGTTCAAATTGTCTTGTATTTCCCCTGAGAGCATCCTAAGATTGATTTAAGGACTCCTGTCATTTTCATTCTCAACACTCCAATAGGAGGGGTTCCCGACGAACTCATTGGAAACAACGCCCACGCACCTGCTCATATCCCTTATGTATCAGACCGCTTGTGACATTGACGAGAATCAATATTCATGCTATATGTAACTCAGGAAAAATTAAAGGAGGGTGATTTTATGAGATATGGATTTTGTACAGGTTTTGCCACAACTATGACCGATGCCATTGACTATGATTTATTGGAAAAAATCAAAGACGCAGGTTATGATTTTGTGGAATTTCCGCTGATGCTCATCGAATCCTTAAGCGACCAGGAGTTTGAGGCTTTGCTTTCTGAACTTGGCAGAATCGGGATAGACTGCGATGCTGTATGCAACTTGTTTCCGGC
>DURK01000048.1 GCA_012837325.1 Clostridiales bacterium | reverse complement strand
GGAGATTATCTCGGCTGGGCAATATGGGGACAGTGAGGTCTTCATTCCCTCCAGTTTGACCAAAGTGCCGCAATCCAAATAATGCGAAGGGTTGCGGCATTTTAAAACCCGGATGCCAGGCAGGTTCCAGAACCGATGTTGGCTTATTTTGCTGTGTTGACAAGTCAAACAGTCTGGCAATATAATGTATATTAGTGCGATATTTGGCTCTTTTCAAATATTTTCAACATTTCAATAGATGGAAGGGATCATTTTATGGACAAGTTAAGTAAGCTGCTGCAAGGCGTGAACGGCCTGACTTGGCAACATGCAGTTATGCTCCTGATTGGCTGTGTATTAATTTATCTGGCCATCAAGAAAGAGTATGAACCACTACTTCTGCTGCCCATCGGCTTTGGAGCAATCATGACCAACATTCCTTTTTCTGCGGCAATCGGCGAGAACGGGTTTCTCAGCGTTCTCTATAAAGCAGGAATTGCTAACGAGCTGTTTCCCATACTAATCTTTATTGCAATCGGTGCCATGATTGATTTCTCTCCCCTTCTGAAGCAGCCTGTTACACTGTTCTTTGGTGCGGCTGCCCAGTCCGGAATTTTTATGGCCATGCTGCTGGCAGCAGGTGCCAATCTGATCTGGCCGGGAGTGTTCTCCCTAAAGGAAGCAGCTGCCATCGGTATTATCGGTGCTGCCGATGGACCTACCTCCATTTATGTAGGCAACCTTTTTGCACCCAAATATATGGGAGCCATAACGGTTGCAGCTTACTCTTATATGGCACTGGTGCCTATGATTCAGCCTCCGGTTATCAAGGCGCTGACAACCAAGGAAGAGCGCAAAATACGTATGGATGTTGATTACGGCATAAAGATATCCAAACCGGTTTTAATTCTTTTCCCCATTGTCGTCACCATTGTGTCAGGTGTCCTTGCCCCCATATCTGTTCCCCTGATCGGTTCATTGATGTTTGGCAACCTGATCCGGGAGTGTGGTGTGCTGGAGCGGCTTTCACAGACTGCACAAAATGAACTGGGTAATCTGGTTACCCTGCTGCTTGGTATAACCATCGGTTCCACTATGGTGGCAGAGAACTTCCTTACCTGGAACACCCTTTTAATCCTCACCATAGGCCTGCTGGCCTTTGTATTTGATACCGCCTTTGGCGTCATGTTTGCAAAGTTTATCAATCTGTTCCTGAAGCATAAGGTGAATCCGATGATAGGCGGATGCGGTATTTCTGCCTTCCCCATGTCTGCTCGTATTGTACAGAAGATGGCTCAAAAGGATGATCCTTCAAACTTTATCCTCATGCCCGCCATAGGAGCCAACGTAGCAGGACAGATCGGATCGATTGTTGCAGGAGCCATCATCCTGGCATTGCTCGGTTAGGAGGTAGAACAAATGGATATTTTCATAGGTGCTCTCGAAGTAATGGGGTTTGGCGTATCAGGAGTTTTCCTGGTGCTGGCTCTCTTCTATTTGCTGGTCAAGCTCATGATCAAGCTGTTTCCAGCTGAAGATTAAGCAGCACAGAATTGGTATACGAAACCAAGCTGCTATATTAGAACGAAGAATAAACCATAAAGCTTAATTAGGGATAGAAACATCATCGAATCTGCAGTACATTTTCCAGTAAAAGAGGTGACTGGACGTGATTCTTCAAGCAAGTGGGTAGCAACGCCTGTAACGGCTGACCAATGATTGCTATCGGCTTATTGCTTTTTCTCTGAATCCAGGTCACGACGAATATGTACTGTTTATTTTATGATGTTTTTTTTATGCAGACGCCTTTTGCCTGCACAATATAATGAATCAATAATAAAAGGGGGAATTTTCCATGTGGATGATCCTTTCGCTGGTTGTTTCCGCCATAGCCATAGGCGTGGCAGTCTATTTTTACAATTGGGTGAAAGCGCTTCCGGTTGCAGAAGGAAATATCAACCAAGTCGGTCAACTGATTCGAAACGGTGCATATACTTTTTTAAGGCGGGAGTATCGAGTTCTAAGCATTTTTGTCGGTATTGTATCCATTCTTATTCTGCTCATCTTTCCTGCTCCTGTCTGGCGGGGGGAAATTGGTGAAAACATGATTGCTGCTCTTTCCTACATTGCAGGAGCCGTTTTATCCGGAGTTGCAGGATATGTGGGAATCAGCATTGCCACCCTTGCCAATGTGCGTTCCGCTTCCGCAGCCAAAAAAGGTCTGGTTCCTGCTTATATGGCAGGTTTCCGCGGCGGTGCCGACATGGGTATGGCCGTTGTCAGCACGGCTCTGGCAGCCGCAGCCCTGCTTCAGCTTTTAACCGACAATGCTGACTTTGTTATGGCATTCAGCCTGGGTGCCAGCAGTCTTGCTCTGTTTGCGAAAGCCGGCGGTGGAATCTTTACCAAAACCGCTGATATCGCTGCAGACCTGACAGGTAAAGTAGAACTGGGCATTCCTGAGGATGACCCGCGCAACCCCGCCGTCATTGCAGACAATGTAGGCGACAATGTGGGTGATGTAGCCGGTATGGGCGCAGACCTGTTTGACTCTCAAATCGCTTCTCTGGCAGCAGCTATGGTCATCGCTGTACCTCTAGGTCAGATCGAAGTGGTCTTCTGCTTTAGTGCACTGGGGCTCTTGCCTCCATTATCGGCGTTTTGTTTGCCCGTGTGGGTCCAAGCGGCGATCCCGGAAAGGCTTTAAACGGAGGCACCTTGTTAACCTGCGGAATTTTCACCGTTCTGACTCTGATTGCTACCTTGCTCACCCCTGAGTTTCACATTCGTGTTTGGGGTGCTGCCTTTCTCGGTATGCTGGTAGGCGTCATAATCGGATTCACCAGCGAATTCTTTACAGGCGATGACAAAAAGCCTGTGGAAAAGGTTGCGGAAGCATGTAAAAGCGGACCTGCCTTTACCATTCTTTCTGGTTTCTCCTATGGCCTGGTCAGTGTCATGCCTTCCATAATTGGAATTGGCGTTGCTGCACTGGGTGCATATAAGCTTTTAGAGCCGCTCCAGGCTCAAGGCGGCAATTACCCGATGTTCGGTATTTCCATTGCAGCGATCGGTATGCTTTCCATTGTAGGCATGATTATTTCCAATGATGCATACGGTCCTATCGTAGACAATGCCCGCGGGCTTGCTGAAATGGCTGAACTGGGTGACGAAGTTCTGGATATTACCGATAAGCTGGACGCTGCAGGCAATACAGCCAAGGCCATTACCAAAGGCTTTGCCATTGGTGCTGCCGGGCTCACCGTTATTGCCCTGCTGGGTGCCTTCCAGGAAATCGTTCAATCCGCCACAGGCCAGATTATTACATTTAACCTGATGGATCCGCTGGTGTTCTTTGGAACCCTGATCGGGTCAGCGATTCCTGCTGTATTCTCAGCCATGCTGATGCTGGGTGTGAATCGCAACTCCCAAGTGATGGTAGAAGAAATTCACAGGCAGTTCGACACCATTGAGGGATTGAAAGAAGGAAAACCCGGTGTGGCCCCCGAGTATGACAAATGCATCGACATCGCCACGATTGGTGCAATCAAGGAATTGATCCCCGCCGGACTTACCGCCATTATCGTGACCTTGGTTGTCGGCTTTGTAGGCGGCGTAAATGCAATGGGCGGTTTCCTGGCCGGAAACATTGTTACCGGATTGTTCCTGGCATTGCTCATGAGCAATGCAGGCGGACTCTGGGACAATGCCAAGAAATACATTGAGTCCGGAAACTGCGGCGGCAAAGGCAGCGATGCCCATAAAGCCGCTGTCATCGGAGATACCGTAGGTGATCCCTTTAAGGATACCGCCGGACCATCCATCAATACCCAGATCACCGTTGTATCTCTGGTTGCTTCCATCACCGCTGTCTTATTTGCGACATTCTCATTGTTTGGCTGATAAGAGAGCTTAAAACCGGCAATTTAATAAACCCTGCTGAAGACTGAAATGAACCCCTTTCGTTAGATAGAAAACGGATGAAAGGGGTTCTTTATTGTACTGTGATGGTATTACTATGTTCGGTTTACCAAGCTTGTATCCCAAATAACTTCAGGATGGGGATAAAAGCAGCCGGTTGGTTCAATATTATAATTTCTTTTGAAATATATTTGTCAGACCCAGTCTCTCCACTCTTTGCCTGATATCATCTACGTTGGTTGTATACATGCCGCGCTTTGTCATACGATCAAAGTAAACCGATCCCGAGAAAGTATATTGCTGGTTCAACCCTTGTCCAGTATCCATGACTTCTTTTGTCTGCGCAATCATATCTCCAACAGCCAACTGGGATGGCAGTTCCAGCAAATCCATTCCCAATGCATACCGCATGCTGTTATGCCCTGCCAGGGTGCCAGTGGATATGGCTTCCGTATGTCCCACCAACAGCCCGGCCTTTTCACCGCAGCAAAAGAGATTATCCACACCATGCACATGCAAGCTGTTGTCTCTCGGTGCCATAGCAAAAAAACGCATGGAGTTGCCCTTGCCGCCGGCACAGGGATCCTCATAGCGTGCATTCTCAAACCCGGGTATTTTTCTTAAACCTTCCAGTGTAAAGAAGGGAGTCATGAGCTTGGCATGACCGGTATCCAGTAAAACAATATTATCCTTGAAGGGGGCCAGATTATATTGCTGACATGCCTTGATGCTTAAATGATCCTCCTTCCATTTCTCCGGCACTGGGATAACGGCTGCTCCTTTTTCATTGAGCTGCTGCTGAATCTCTTCTGACAGGGACTCCTTGTTCAGCTTGCAGGATCCGCTCATAGCGCCAACCCTGTCTTTTGTCTTTTTCGCCGCTGTCTCCTTAACTCCTGCCAAAGCAGCTATGCTGACCCTGCCTCCAAAGCTGGGACAGCGCAGAATGCACATGGCGCATCCATTGCCATACCGGGTGCAATTCGCCTGAGGGCCTGCCGTTCCGGTGGCATCTATGAAGACATCGCCGTGGAATTCCCTCCCCTGCTCATCTTGAACCGCAAGTAAGGTTTGACCATCCATGGAAACATTCCTTACCCTGGCCTGAAAAACGATCTTCACTCCCAGCTGTGTCAGATGGTTTAGTACCATACTGTGAATTCTTACAACATCATATAAAAGGGCATGTTGATGGCCGGGAAAGTCCACGTTTGTATGTTTTGCAGTTCGATCACAGATTTGGAACAGGTCACCGCCCCCCAGAGCAATCATTTCCTCTGCAGCGGTAAACCGGCCGTTGTTCCTCATGATTCCACCAACCAGACCTGTTCCCAGCAGCATATCGGTTCGCTCCAGTAAGGTAACCCGCCCGCCTGCTTTTTTCACACTGACTGCAGCAGCGCATCCCGACCAGCCGCCTCCTATGACAACGACCTCGACCATAGCACATCCTCCAGAGAATTCATGTAAATTTCATAGTACCCTTTACACATTATTATTATCAAATTCCTGTGAACATGACCATTTCAGCAAGATATGCACAGAATCAGAAGTTCGGGCTGTCGTCATCATCATCATCGTCATCATCATCGTCGTCGTCATCGTCGTTGTCATCATCTAAATCGTCATCGTCGAAGTCGTCATGATCGTCCAAGTCATCATCATCTCTGCCGTTTCGCTCACCATCCTCTTCCTTTTCCAAGGACAGGATTTTACCGGTAGAAGCATCGATCTTATACTCATATTCCACGCCCTTGGCCTTAAACTCCACTTCATAAACCAGCCTGCCGTCATCAAAGTCCAGCTCCGCTTCAAGCTCCCTGGCTTCTGAAGCGTTCACTCCGGCATGCTCCAAGGCTGTCTCCTCTGCTTTTTGGGTGCCTATATATGCCCTGTCGCTGGGTCTGCCTACTGAGGAAGCATTCTCCAGAGTAAGGTCCTTGGACGCGATCAGAAGGTTAAGCTCGGTGATGGACAATTTGGCCAGTTCTTCAAATTTATAGTTTTGATTGAAGTTGACAAGCTGGCTGATCAACTGTGCTCTGCCGCGGGTTATGCCGTTTTGATCTGCAAGCACCGCAAGACTTTCATTGTCTGTGAGGGACTGACTCAAAATCGCACCATCTATTGAGCTGGCATGTAACAGCTTGGCGACCTCTTCCCCGAGCTTGGCTTGCAGAGCAGCTTCTTTGGCCTTATCCTTATTCTCAACGCTGATGAGTATGGAGTTTTGAAGCTCGTTGATGTAGCCGTTCTTCAGCATGGAGCCTATCAATGCGTTTATAGTGACTTCCAGGTCCGTATTCTTAAAGTCCATTTCCCCGATGACGATCTGTGCATCCTCATTCAGCGGCTTCACCTGAAGAACCTTATCCTTTCTGTTGACTGTGATTTCAATGCTGGGATTTATATCAAAGGATATAACGGAATCAACCGTATTTGCTCCAACCAATCCGTAGCCGGCAATTCCTACTAAAAACAGGGCAAAAACTGCTGCTGCTGCAGCGATGGGTTTGATCCAGCTGCGCTTTCTCCCAGCCCTCGTATGAATCTGTATCACATTTTCTTTCTGCTCTTTGCAGTCAGAGAGAATGGAATCAAGAACATCAGGAACGCTGTGCTTTACTGCAGTTTTGATTTTGTTTTCGATATCGATTTTCTTCATTTCAATTCTCCCTCCTTTAGAAGGACTCTCAACTTTTTGATCCCTCGGTGGTATTTTGATAAAACAGTAGAGAGCGGAAGCGAAAGCATTTCCGCCACCTCTCTGTGCTTGAATCCGGAAACCGTACGCAGCATGATGATCTGCCGTTCCTCATCTGACAGCTTTTCCAGGCATGCGGTCAGAACCAGCCTGTCCTCAGGAGTTACCAAGGGAAGCTTATCCAGAGGGCTGTGCCAGTCTTCCGGGGGCTGATCCGCTGTTTTTTGCCGATCACGAAGCTTCATCAGGCATAGATTTCGAGTGATCGTTAAGATCCAAGCCAGGGGCTTTCCCATACTTTTGTACCCGGCAGCAGATGAAAAAATGCGCAGATACGTATCATGTAAGACATCCTCCGCATCCTGCATGTTCTTTAAAATCGATAAAGCAAAGCCATAGACCGATTCCCTTGTCTTATAATAGAGCTCGGCCAGGGCATCCTTGTCGTTATTCGCGATTCTTGAAATATAGATATCCAAGATATCATCATCCGGGCTTCGGGCAGACTCATTTTTTGCATTGACTGACATTTCCACGGTTTTTCTCCTTCTACTATAGTAATGCGCAAGAGGTCTGTTTTATTGCATGCGCATTTTCTTTTTCACCTATTATTAACAGAAAAGAGTTCTAATCAAACTTTAAAAGATGTAATATTACATATCCTGAATGACAAATACTATGATCAGAAGGGGGAAGCTCCGTGAAATTGTATATAAAGCAATCAAAACTAACATTTTATCTCAACTTGATCCTAATAATCAGCATCCTTGCTTTATACGCATATATTGGCTTCACGCAAAAGGAGAACACGCAGTTTGATAATCTGCAGCCGGACAACATACAGCTTGAACACACACAGCCTGAAAATGCACATCCGGTCAGGCCATCCGCAAAACTCCATACCTATACCATCACCAATCCTTATGAAAATGTGGACTGGGATACCTACGGTCAGTATAAGGCAAATTTACATGCACACTCCACAAATTCTGACGGCAGCAATCTAACAAAAGAGATGGTAGAAGATCATTATGCAAAAGGCTATGACATTTTGTCCATGACCGATCACAATTATCTTGCATTAGGCTGGGACAAGGCTTCGACAGGCCGGCTTTCAACAGAGAGAAAAGCGGAAATCGAAGCAGGGATCGGACGAAAGGGGAGAGGTATGATTGATATCGGCAGCAGCAACGAGCATTCCCATTCGGACCACATCAATTCCTTCTTTGCCGACTTCAACAATACATCCGGTGCAGACATGGCAGGCACCATTCAATCCGTTGAAGAGTTGGGCGGCATTACCCATATCAACCATCCAGGCCGATATACCGGTGGTTCAAAAGGCGGCAGAAAAGGAAGAGCAGCTTCCAATAACCCTGAAACCATTAAAAAATATACAAACCTGTTTATGGCATACGATTCCTGCGTTGGCATGGAGATCATAAATAAGATCGATCATCATACCAGAAGTGATCGGATTTTATGGGACAATATCCTGAAAGAAACGATGCCCCGCGGGCGCTTTGTTTGGGGCTTTTCAAACGATGATACTCATAGTCTCAACGCGACCGGTTATGCATGGAATGTCATGCTGCTGCCTTCTCTTTCTGAAAAAGAGACCAGAATCGCAATGGAAACAGGCGCATTCTATGCTGTCAGCCGTGTTTCCCGTCCTGATGGGATCAATACGGCACTGCCCAACGGAGACAGGATGCCAGGAAGCGGGAACAAAAGCACCTTATATCTGCTTGAGCAGACCACTCCCCGCATAGTAAAAATTGCGGTAAGTCAGGAAGACGCTGCCATATCCATTTCCGGTGAAAACTGCGACCTGATCGAATGGATTGCTGACGGTGAAGTCATTGCAACCGGCAACTCCCTTTCTGTCAATGAATACCAGGATCATATCAACAGCTATGTTCGCGCCCAGCTAAAGAGCGAAACCGGTATTGCCTTTACTCAGCCCTTTGGGATTAAGAGAAATAATCCGTAAACGGCAATCACTTTTCATATTTCTTTCATGCAAAAGCCGGAAGGCTGACGGGCAAGCCTTCATAAAATCAATTTCTCCTATTGACGTGCTTCTTAATTGCTTCAAAGGTCTCCTGACTGATCACATGCTCGATACGGCAAGCATCCTCCGTAGCTGTCTTTTCATCTACTCCAAGCATAATAAGCCAATTGGAAAGCAGCCTGTGCCGTTCATAAATGGTTTCCGCAATCTCCTGACCCTTGGCTGTCAGCTGGATATAGCCATTGTCATCCATTACGATGTATCCTTTTTCCCGAAGATTCTTCATGGCGATACTGACGCTGGCTTTGGTATATTCTAGCTCATTTACAATATCTATGGATCGAACTGTGTCGTTTTTCTTCTTTAATATCAGGATGGTTTCAAGATAGTTTTCTGCGGACTCATAAATTTTCAATTTAAAAGCTCCTTTTAAATGATTGTAGAATCAGTATATCATAAATCCGATTCCAATGATTCATTCAAAATATATTATCCTGGCTATTGCGATATGAGGCCAAAACTATATATTAACCACGATTAATACAATGAAACAATTGTTTTCGAAAACCATTGACTCCATAAACTCTTCATGCTATACTAAATCGCAGTTAGTCATGACTAACCCGCTGTGAAAGCAGCATTTTATATGGACAATAGATGATTGGTACATAGGAAATTCATTACAAGGAACGAGGAGAGCATGGTTATGAGTGATAATCTATATCATGTAGAAAAAGGAAAAGAATACATTGTTGTCGATACGCCGGATTTGAAGCTTCTATCCAGCATGGGCGTATTTGAAGGGGTAAAAATTCGCAAGGAAAACATTTATAAGTTTGGCGGGCCGGTTTCCGTTTCTCTGGCAACGCGAAAAATTGCAATAGGAAAAGAAGTTGCAGAAAAAATTCTTGTCAAGGAGGCCGTGTGATTTGAGCTGCCATGAAGTGTCGTTTAACAAGGAAGCCTTACGCAGTGAAAATCAGATTTTATTGATGGGCGCACCGAATGTTGGAAAGAGTGTGTTTTTTTCATGCTTAACCAATATCCATGTGATCAGCTCCAACTATACCGGTACAACGGTTTCCTACATGGAAGGAACCTTGCCCTTAAATGGAACCGCTTATACTTTGATTGATGTTCCGGGCACCTATTCTCTGACCGCCACATCGGAAGCAGAGGATGTAGCCATCCGCTTTTTATCCGGTAACCCCGAAGCCATCCTCTTCGTTTTGAATGCAGCGGATTTGGAAGGCAGCATCAAGCTGGCTCTGGAGGTATTGGATTACAATATCCCCATGGTTGCTGCTTTGAATCTTTCAGATGTTGCCCAAAGGCAAGGCAAGGAGATCAACGTAAAGCTCTTGGAGCAGGAGCTGGGCATACCCATCGTTCCCACAATTGCAGTAAAAAAGCAGGGCTTGAATGAATTGAAGGAAAAGCTGGAAGAGGTGTTATCCCGGAAAAACCGCTCCAAAACAGGTCCATTTCGAATTTCCTATTCAGATTGTGCTTCCTGTGCCGGCTGCTCCGGCTGCCCAAAGGGCACTTCGGCTTTAACCTATTGGGAAAGAGCAAAAAAGATCGCGGCTGTCAGCGTTAAGAAAACCGATGCTGCTCCCAGTAAACTGGATCGGTTCGGCGATGCATTGCTGCGTCCCTGGCCTGGTATCCTGCTTTCCATTCTCATCGTGCTCATCAGTCTGGGTGTGGTGGTTGGTGCTGGAAAAGCTATGCGGTCTGTATTGCTGCTCCCCCTTGTCAATCAGGGAATCGTGCCCTTGTTTGAAAGATTGTTCTCCAGCATTGCCATGCCTGAGATGCTGAACAATGTCCTGATCGGTCAATATGGGATTTTTCGAATCAGCTTCGAATGGATACTGGCTTTGGTCATGCCCTATGTCATACTGTTCCAGCTGGTATTCTCCTTTCTGGAAGACAGCGGAATCCTGCCGAGGATGGCTGTATTATTCGATAATATTATGAGCAAGCTGGGTGTTCAGGGCGGCAGCCTGATCCATATCATGCTGGGCTTTGGCTGTGCGGTTCCTGCAATTATCGGCACAAGAACTGCAACCACCAGAAAAGAGCGGCTGATTGTAACCTCAATTATATGCTTTGCCGTACCTTGCATTTCCCAAACTGGAGCCTTGATCTCTCTGCTGGCCGACTATTCCTACTGGATGCTGCTGGCAGTGTTTTTAACAGGTGCGATGGTCTTTGTTCTCATATCCAGGCTCACCGGCAAAATGCTGAAGGGCAAGGTGGATCCGCTGGTAATCGAAATCCCCAATTTGCTCATCCCGGAACGCAAGACCTATTTCAAAAAGTTTTTTGTGCGGGTAAAAGAATTCCTGGTGGATGCGGAAGGGCCCATGCTCATTGCTGTTGTGATTGCAGCGCTGTTGGCAGAAACGGGAGTCCTTGCCGGAATCAGCAGCTTCTTAAAGCCATTGGTTTCCGGTTGGCTGGGGCTGCCTGCTGAGGCGTCCATGTCACTGATCTTAGGTATCATACGCCGTGAGATGTCGGTTGCACCCCTTCTTACCATGGAACTGACCGGGCTGCAAATGTACGTAGGGGCGGTTGTATCCTTTGTCTATGTGCCCTGTTTGTCGGTTTTCGGAATCCTGGCAAAGGAATTTAACCTGAAAGTAGCGCTTTCCATAGCAGCCGGCACGGTCTTTCTGGCCTTGTTCCTGGGCGGCGTTTTAAACCATATCGGCATCTTCCTGCAAATTCTGTTTTGAGAGAGGGGTATGATCATTTGCGTATCACACGTCTTACTCAACAGATTGAAAAGCTTGCAGTAAAAAGCAGACTGGTTTATTTTCTTACCTCCGCCTATTATCGAATGCTGATTAGGCGGGAAGCAAATCTGGCAAATATTAATGAACATGACCGGGTGTTGTGCATCGGCGGCGGTATCTGCCCCTATACGGCAATATTGCTTCATCAATACACAAAGGCTCACGTTACTGTTATTGACAATAACCGGATCTGTGTAGACAAAGCCAATGGATTTGTAAAAAAGCTGGGGCTGGATCAGATCAAAATTGCATTGAATGATGGCCAATGCGTCGGCTGCCAGGAATTTACCGTCATTCATCTGGCAATGCAAATATCCCCAAAGGAGATCGTAATAAATGAGATCATGAAAAAGGCCAGGGAGGGCACTCGGATTTTGGTGCGCAAGCCCAAAAAAGGCGTACAACATTTATACTGCACCCTGTCTCAGAATGAAGGTGATTCTTCGGAATGCATCCGACATGGATTTCTTTCAAATGTGGACCATACCTCCGTGTGTGTGGTCGGAAAAAGGGCTGCTGGTATATTGACATGAAGACAGAAGCTTCTAGTAAAGACCAGCGTCCCACCCTTCGCCTTCTGAGCCTCAAAAACATTCTCATCATTCTTGTTTTAGGGGTTTTTGCCTATATCCTGCTGAATACAGATTTTAAGCGGATCTGGTTTCATATCAGGGAAGTACCGCTGCCGGTTCTATCCCTCTTGTTTTTCCTGCAGCTGGTCACCCAGTTCTCCCTTAACTTCCAGTGGTACCGGCTTTGTAAGGCAATGAAAATGAAAACCTCTTTTTCCAGGCTGCTGGTAATCAATGCATATGGCATGATTGCCGATGCCATGACCCCCGGAGAGAAGGTTGGCGGTGAGGTTGCCCGCGTTGTTCAGCTGAAAGGGATGCTGAAGTATTCCACCTATCAATCCACATCCCTGGTTACCATTCAAAAATCCATCAGCCTGACCGCCTTGATTCTTCTCTGTATGGCAGCTGTCGTCACCCTGTCCGGTGAAATCGCTTTTCTTAGATCCCCGGCAATAAGGGTGGTCCTGATGATCGCTTTGCTGTCATTGGCAATATTCTTTCTTTTCCTTTTGTTTTTTACGGGAAAAGCAAATGGATTGGTTCAAAAGCTGCCTTGCAGCGGAAAAGCCGCCAGCTGGTTTAAAAGCTGGATGCAAAGCTTTACAAGGGATACAAAAGAGATTGGTAAAAGACCCAGGCAGTGGATATTTCAATTGCTGCTATCCCTGGGGATATGGGGGCTGTTCCCCTTAAAGCTTTTCATACTGGTATCCCAAAATGCCAAAGTGAATCTCCTGGTTTTGTTTGCCATAACCTTTGTATCCTACTTCGCAGCCATGATCCCCTTGCTGCCCGGCGGACTGGGTACATTTGAAGGCACCATGAGCGGCACGCTGCTGCTTTACGGTCTGACTCCGGAGCAGTCTTTGGCTGTCAGTCTGGTTTTTCGATTTGTAACCTTTTGGTTTGTTGTACTGTTCAGTGCAGCCATCATCATCGTATGGAAAATATTTCAGATAAGAAGGAAGAACAGATGTGAAGGCCAATAAAATGATTCTGCATTTACCAAACTTTATTACCATTTTAAATATGCTTCTGGGGCTGGCTGTTCTCTATCAGACCTTTGGTCAAAATGGAGAGGCTTACCGTCTGCCGGCCTGTATCCTCATCTTGATTGCGGCAGCTCTTGATGCCCTTGACGGCAGCCTTGCCAGGGCATTGAACACGGAGTCTGCACTGGGAAAGCAATTGGACTCCTTCGCAGATTTGATTTCCTTCGGGCTTGCACCTGTGTCCATTTTATTGACCCATAGCAGCTTCAGGGATCTGGGATGGATTATGTTTGCATGTGCTGCCTTTTACATTGTTGCAGCAGCATTCAGACTGGCCAGGTTCAACACAGGGAATTTTACCGGTTTTTTTCTGGGCCTGCCCATTACGGCTGCCGGTTTTGTGCTTATCCTTGTAAACCTGATCCTGCATTTTAATTCCGCAGCCAGGCGTCCTTTTTCCGCCATACCGGTCATCGTCCTTATCTATTTACTGGCCCTGCTCATGGTGAGCAAAGTAAAGATTTATCGCAGACCCCATGTGTTTTACAAAAGAGAATATAGTAATGAACCATAACGGACATGAGAGGTGCGATCTGAGCAACCCTCTCCTATCAACCTTTCAGCTTACCTACCGGAACGCAGTCAGCTCGCTTTGGAAGATCTGCCCTGCTGTCAAAAGTAAATGGCATTCCCTGTTTTTCACTGGCCAGCATGAGATGGCAGAGGGAAATCCCCATATCTATCTGATTCAGTCGATCCATGATCAAGCCCATGACCGCTCCCGCCCTTTTACGATACAGCAAAATATCGCCGTCCTGGCAGACAAAGCGCCAAGGCTGGCTGTTCCTGGCTGAAGGAGCCAGCTGTGCCGCCTGCAGCCGCGGATCTTCGCCTTGGGCAATTTGAGAGAGCGGCTTTCGGCGAAACTCGGAAAGGCTTTCCCTGTATTTTTTACCTTCGGGTGTGCCAAATGCCAGCATGATGATAAAGTCAAGCCCATCCACCGACGGCTCCTTTGATTTTGCCACACCCAGCCAGCAGCTCCCAAATCCTTGAGATGAAAAAAACAAATCCATTTGCTGCAATATAAAGCCTGCATTGAGTAAATACCCATCCTTACTTTCTGAGTAAAAGAGCAGATAATGGGGCGATTTGATTGCCAGCATGGTGTGGATCTCAGAGGCAGCTGCAATGCGCATTTTCGTTTGAATGGAAGGGTATAAAGCCTGTGCCTTTCCCATATACTCCTCCACAAGGAAAAGCTGAGCGGCGGAAAGTGCCTCCCGTTTGAACCTTCGAATGGATTTTCGCCGGAAGATGCTGTTATAGAGCTCCATGTCTAGTTCCCCATATCCATAGCCGTACCAATGAAGAAAGGCAGATTTGTTTCGCAGTCAATGAGCATATAAACAAAGGGACGATTCAGGTAAACTTCCTCCACTTCCACCGGTGCGGATTCTTCTGATACTTCTACTACAGTGGCTGCACCGGCTTTTGTTCCCTTCTCATCCACAGTAATGAAGGTTTTATGCAAGACCCTGCTGACAAACAGGTTTCCCCTTGTGGATGAACCAAGACCCGAAAGGTCAGAAGCATTGGGATCAAAGGCATCCGTCATGCCCATCTCCTTCAGAATTTCATTCATTTGCACTTCATATTCCATCTCAAATTTAGGAATTGCTGCATTTACTTCAACCATCCTTGCATTGGATAGCATCCCATGTAATTTTTCTCCGCTGAGGGATGCAATATAATCCGAGACACTCACGCCTTCATTGGGAAGCAAGGCAGCAAAGGCATATTTTTGATCTGCATAATACTTGATAAAGCCAGTCGCATCCGTATCCTCCAAAAAGCGTTGTTCTTCCGAATACATCAGTTCCACATTTTGCTTTGTTCCATCCTCTTTGGTGAACACACCATCCCGTACCCGGCTTTCGTTATAAACTACCTGCCATTCTGCATCAAAGGCAAGGGCATTGATCAGGTACATCACTGCTTCCTCGGGAATCTCATCCAGGATGTCCTCTATCATACCATCTGTTTTATCGCTGACCCAGGAATTGATATCCTTGAGGGTTGTGTCATCAAACGGGGCCTTGTAGATACCTGCATTGTACCAATTGGCATTGGCCTGCAGAAAATCCTGTTTTACTGTGAACCGTTCATCATCCCTGAACCAGATGGAGTTGGCAAGACTGAGCTTATATTTGTCGCTGGAAGGAAGTGCACTGATATAAGCATGCAGATACGGATTCAGCTCAGAAATGGTCAAACCAAAGACATCCTCCATTTGGGAAAGGGTATTCCCCCTTGCACCGTTTGCGGTCATTGCAAGAGCGGAGAGCACCGACAGAGGAGAGATCAAGGTGTTATCTCCTTCTTCGGCACGATGTTGAAACAAGCGGACGGCAAAGTCCGCAATCGCGACAGCATCCTCGCCGGAAATCTCTACATTGGTGTATGTGACATCGGCTTTGATATCTGACATCAAATCCTCTCCATGAACAATGGGCGCTGCAGCGCAGCTGGAGAGAGCAAGCAGAAAAAATAGTGATAAAGCAAGGCACCATGCAGCCAGCCTGAATCGCTTTTTCATTTGGCATTCTATCTCCTTTCGATTCCTCTTAATGATATAGACGCACTGGGTAAGGAATTTGTTGCCTATGAATGGGTTTTTCCTTTAAGCTCTGTAAACCGGTCAAAGAATCGTTTTACTTTAGGCTGCAAGCTTCCTGCAGACTGGATATCCAACTCCAGAAATATTTTCTGAAGCAATGTATCGGCAAGCTCAATTTCTTTTAGTTCCCACTCAATCTCATAGTCAAAAATGCCGAGATAGTAATTGATATCAAGCAATAGCGAAGGCATACCACTTCTTACAGCAAATGCAAATCTGGAGGTACGAAGACGGCCTATGCAAAACAAGTCCGTCATTGGTATGCCGTGAGCCTTATGCAAATCACCAAACAACTGCTTTTGTGCATATTCAGGCAAGCCATGGCTGATATAGGTAAGCGCTTCTTCTCGACTGATATGGACATTGTATTCATAGCTGTTTTGAACAGTATCTGTCGTGGTCTCATCAATGGAAATCTTACATGTTAATACCCAACTGCCTTGGCAGGTACCCTGAATAAAGCGTATGCGTGTACTGACAAGATGTGGTGTGCGTGAATGGATGTCAGGAAAAAAATAGTAATTGACTTGCCTGGTAAGATTGGGCTCATACCCTTTTTGCTTCAGGTATCGGTAAAGTGAGCAAAAGGATGTTCTGCTCAGAAGGTATTTCAGCTCGGTTTCAATTTGGGGCATGATCCTGACCTCCGATGTTCTTCATTGCTCCTGTTCGAATGCTTCAGAACCATTTTACCATATTCATACAGCCTGTTGTATAACTATTGCCCAAGGCCTACAAAGCAATATCCTTCCTTCAGCAGGGCTTCAATAATGCCGGGAAGCGCTTCAATCGTTGCTTTTCTGTTGCTTGGTCCGCCGGAGCTGTGCATAAGTACAATGGCTCCGGGATGAGCATTTTCCACTACACAGGCAAGGATTTGCTCCGGGTCTTCGAAATACCAGTCCATGGAATCAATGGACCAGCCGACAACCTGATATCCTGCTTCAATCAAGGCTGGCATGTGTGACCGGTTTACCAGCCCGTAAGGCGGCCTGTACAGCTTCGCAGAAACATCATGATCAGCTATCTGCTGTTGTGCTTTTTTCACCTCATCCATTACAACCTCTGTGCTTACATCTGTGGGACGGATATGGCTCCAGCTGTGGTTGGCAAGGGTATGCCCTCCATCCAGTATGGCTTTGATGGTATCCGGATATCTGCTTATTTTCTGGCCAATCAAAAAGAAGGTGCCGGGCACTCCATACTCATTTAAAATGTGGACCACTTCCAGGGTAGAGCTGCTGTCCGGTCCGTCGTCAAAGGTCAGGGCAATTGCTTTTTCCGGTGCTTCCCATTCAGATGTGTGAATGGATATCAGAAAGGATTCGGGGAATTCCTGATGCAGGAGCCTTGCTTTGCTGCGAAATTGTGCCAGATGGATCTCCATGTCCGGTTCCAGTTTGATTGGTACTTGACGCACATAAACATCTGGGTATGGCAGTTGTCCGGCTTGTATATCTGGAGAATCCTTTTCTAACTCCTTCGCATCATGCTGCTCATGCTGTGTTTTATCTTCATTATTTAATGACAAATCATCTGTTTCCTGCAGCAGCTCATCGGCATGCAAATTTTCCTGGGGCTGCTTTGCTGAAAGCCTGTTAAACAATACAATGGAGCAGATCGCAATCAGCATGCAAAGCAAGCTGATGCTGCATAAAATGATCACCCAATACTTATGATTTTCCATTGACATTCTCTCTCCTATGGATCATTTTCCCATTCCGGTGAATGGGATTTATTATTTTGTAACAAATTTACATTTTTTATACATTCGCATATTGCAGCCTCAGCAATGAGATGGAAAGAGATGTCATGAAAGAGATAGCATGCAGGTTGATAACTTGGATTGTTGTTTATATAATAGAAAGCAAGACAGATCGGGAGATGGTTTAGATGACGTCTGACGAGCGCAGGGAAAAAATTGTTGCCGCCATTGAACGAAGCAATTCCCCATTAACTGGTGCATACCTTGCCAAACTGTACCATGTAAGCAGACAGATTATTGTACAGGATATAGCGATTCTTCGGGCGGCCGGACATGATATCATTGCGACACCCCAAGGATATCTGATGCCTCGCATCAGTCAGCCTCAACGGGTGACCCGTGTCTTTGCCGTCAAGCATGGTACGGATGTGATTAAGGATGAATTGGAAACCATCGTAGATTATGGCGGTAAGATTTTGGATGTAATTATCGAGCATCCAGTATACGGGGAATTCAAAGCAAGTCTCATGATGTCTACCCGCCACGATGTAGAAGCTTACCTTGATACGATGCAAAAGGAAGAAGCGGAACCCTTATCGGCGTTAACCGAGGGCGTTCACCTGCATACTGTAGAGGCAGACAGCATTGCTGTTCTCAATCAAATCGAAAAGGTGCTGGATCAAAAAGGGTATCTGCTGAATTAACTTTCAAAAGCAAAGGGCTTACGTGCCGCTGGTTTCCAGGAAGGCCATTTTGTCGAGCTCCTGTGCCTTTTTGCAGATGTCTTCCCGGCTGATGATATTCTTCTCCAGCAGCAGTTCGATAATGCTGGTCAGCGCCAGGGTATTCCGATACTCGATTTCCTTTATATCTCCGATTTGAGCCAGAACATCCAATTTGTTCATGCCTAATCCCCTTCCAACAATGTGAAACAGTTGTTTGTTATTTCTATTTTTGCCGCGGTTATGGGTTTTATACGGCTTATTTTGCTGGATTCAGCTGAATGCATAATTTCCGCCGTATCATAAAAAATAGTTGCATAATAAAAATTATGATGTATAATAATGAACAAAGCTTTGATGGGAACCAGTAGGATTAAAACCCTTCTTCCAGAGAGCCGGTGCAGGGTGCAAACCGGCAGACGGGATTTTCCGAATCCATCCCGGAGCTGTGTGCTGAACGGTTAGTAGGCATAACCGGTTCGAGCCGTTATCCCGACTTCAAGGTGGAGAGAGGCTTCTCTCAACCGGGGTGGCAACGCGGGTTAAAACACTCGTCCCTGTAGGGACGGGTTTTATTTATTTTGGAGGTGTATTTGATGTTGGATGCAAGGTTTATTCGAGCCAATCCAGAGACGGTCAGTGAGGCTTTGGCCAAGAGAAATTCCCAGGTGAACTTGAACGGTTTTTTGGCTTTGGATCAAAAAAGAAGAGAGCTCATACAAGAGGTGGAGCAGTTAAAGAATAAGCGAAACACGGTTTCCCAGGAAATTGCCCGCCTGAAAAGGGAGAAAAAAGACGCTGATGCGCTGATTTCTGAAATGGGGCAGGTATCCAGCCAAATCAAAGAGATGGACGATAAGGTAAGAGAGGTTGACCAGCAGCTTTGGAATATTCTTATGACTCTGCCCAACCTGCCTCATGAATCCGTACCGGTGGGTTCAAGCGATGCCGACAATAAAGAGATTCGACGCTGGGGCACACCTGCCGAATTTGACTTTGAACCAAAGGCTCACTGGGATATCGGTGAGAGTTTGAACATCTTGGATTTTGCTGCTGCAGCCAAAGTAACAGGCGCACGTTTTACTTTTTATAAGGGTCTTGGAGCGCGTTTGGAGCGGGCTCTCATTAACTTCATGATGGACCTTCATGCCCAAAAGCATGGTTATACGGAAATATTTCCGCCTTTTATGGTACATCGGCGCAGTATGGAAGGTACAGGCCAGCTTCCGAAGTTTGAAGAGGATGCTTTTAAAATAGCTGGTGCTGAGTACTTTCTTATACCCACAGCAGAGGTGCCGGTTACCAATTTGTATCGGGAGGAAATTTTAGACGGCGAGGTGCTGCCAATTAAGCACTGCGCCTATAGCGCCTGTTTTCGTGCAGAAGCAGGCTCGGCAGGGAGAGATACCAGGGGCTTGATTCGTCAGCATCAGTTTAACAAGGTAGAGCTGGTTAAGTTTGTGAAGCCCGAGCATTCCTATGATGAGCTGGAAGAGCTGGTTCAAGATGCGGAGGCTGTGCTTCAGGAGCTTGGTCTGCCTTATCGTGTATCGCTCCTCTGCAGCGGTGATCTGGGCTTTTCATCTGCCAAAACCTATGATCTGGAGGTTTGGATGCCCAGCTATCAGAGGTACGTTGAGATTTCATCCTGCAGCAACTTTGAGGATTTTCAGGCACGGCGGGCTGACATCAAATACCGGGAAGGAACCAAGGAAAAGCCCAAATTTGTTCATACACTGAACGGTTCAGGTGTTGCCATAGGTCGTACTGTTGCAGCTATTTTAGAGAACTATCAGCTGGAAGACGGTTCGGTTGTTATCCCTGAAAAATTACAGCCATATATGGGCGGCGTAGAGCGAATTACCAGGTAAGCCCTATATCCCCTGGATATACCGATGAATTTTTGTTGACACAAGAAATCTGTTTTGTTATACTAAATAGGTGCCAGCTCGTCAGACTGGGCCTAATGGAGAGATGTCCGAGTGGTTTATGGAGCTGGTCTTGAAAACCAGTGACACCGCAAGGTGCCGGGGGTTCGAATCCCTCTCTCTCCGCCATATTAAAAGTTGGAATCGAGCATCCAGTACACACGGAGAAGTACCCAAGTTGGCCGAAGGGGCGCCCCTGCTAAGGGCGTAGGTCGGGTGACCGGCGCGAGGGTTCAAATCCCTCCTTCTCCGCCATAATTTGTCCCAAAACCCGCTATTCAAGCGGGTTTTTGCATATTTAAATCAAAATTTCGGTATATAGCAACTTGTTTTGTACCAAGAAAATAGTGGATTCATTCATGCTTCAGATTAAACTTTAACTCCAGCATAGATATTGTGGTATAATAAGGAAAGTTTTATTAATTAATGGCTTTTTATAATAATTGTGGCAGCTCCGCTTTATGCTTACTAGGCTTAACCAACAAACGTATTTATTCATTTTATTTTTTAGCGTATAACTCGGACTAAGATATCAGTTCCAATTGAAAGCAGGGGAATACAATGAGACAACGAACTATATCTGTCACGGCTTTTCTTCTCTTAATAATCCTTTTTTCTCTGATGACGGGCTGCACCTATGGAGAATCTGCAAAACAGATAAAGGCTGCTGAGGGGAAAATCGATCT
>DURK01000047.1 GCA_012837325.1 Clostridiales bacterium | reverse complement strand
TCCCTGCCCTTTTCTATGTTTTCTTCCCGTCTTTCCTTCTTGAACCATTGCTTGATCTTGTTTCTCGCTTGATTGGTCTTGACCACCTTCAGCCAGTCCCTGCTGGGTCCATGGCTGGCCTGCTGGGTGGTAAGGATTTCAACGATGTCCCCCGTTGAAAGCTGAGAATCCAAGGGCACGATTTTTCCATTGACTTTCGCACCGATACAGCGATTGCCTACTGCACTATGTATGGTATAGGCAAAGTCAAGAGGTGTTGCACCTTTGGGCAGATTGATGACATCCCCTTTGGGTGTGAATACAAATACCTCATCGGTGAACAGGTCGATTTTGAGCGTCTCCATAAACTCCCTGGCATCGGTGGAATCGTTCTGCCATTCCAGCAATTGACGAAGCCAGGCCAGCTTCTTGTCCATGTCGTAGGAGGTGGCTTTCCGTCCCTCCTTGTATTTCCAATGGGCAGCAATTCCATATTCCGCAGTACGATGCATTTCCCAGGTTCGAATCTGAATCTCGAAGGGCTCGCCTTCCGGCCCGATTACGGTAGTATGCAGGGATTGGTACATATTGGGCTTGGGCATGGCAATGTAATCCTTGAATCTGCCCGGAATGGGCTTCCAGAGGGTATGAGCCACTCCCAGAACGCCATAACAATCCTTCACGGTGCTGACCAGCACCCGGATGGCAAGAAGGTCATAGATCTGCTCAAATTCCTTATGCTGCATATACATTTTTTTGTAGATGCTGTAAAAATTCTTGGGGCGTCCCTCTATCTCATATTGAATGGAAAGGTCATTCAGCTTCTCCTTCAGGGTTCCGATCACTTCCTGAATAAAGGCTTCCCTTTCCCGACGTTTTCGGGATACCTTCTCCACCAGATCATAATAACCTCTGGGATCAATATATCTCAGGGCGATGTCTTCCAATTCCCATTTGATCTTGAAAATACCCAGACGGTGGGCCAGTGGTGCATAGATTTCCAATGTTTCGTATGCCTTTTCCCGCTGTTTTTCCTCATCTATATACTCCAGGGTACGAAGGTTGTGAAGCCTGTCCGACAACTTGATGATAATAACACGGATATCCTTTGCCATGGCTAGAAACATTTTGCGCAGATTCTCAACCTGCTGTTCTTCCTTGGTCTTGTAGGACAGCCGGCTCAGCTTGGTGACTCCGTCCACCATCTCCGCAACTTCGCTGCCAAACTTCTCCTCCAGTTCCTCTCTGGTAACACCCGTATCTTCAATGGTATCATGCAGCAAACCGGAAATAATGGTATTTACGTCCATGCCAAGATCGGCCAGGATGTTGGCCACCGCAAGGGGATGAATGCTGTATGGCTCGCCTGAGGATCGTTTCTGATTGGCATGTGCTTTTTCTGAAAAGGCATTGGCTTCCATAACCTTTGCAGCAGCTTCTTCACCAAATGCTTCCGTAATTTTCTTTAGTAGAGCTTCCAGCATCACCATCTCCTTTCTTTGGCATTTTTCTTTCCAAGTGATATAGGGAATCCATGCAGCTGTCCTGCATGGATTTCACTTACGCTTGTTTTGGTTTCCTTATTCGTCATATTGGATAAGAGAATGAACATTGTATCCTTTCAAAGTCTCTCTTCCGTTGAGGAAGCGAAGTTCCATGGCAAACAAAAGGCCCACGACTTCCCCGCCCAGCTTTTCCACCAGCTTGGTGACCGCCAGAGCAGTTCCTCCCGTCGCAAGAAGGTCATCTACAATGACTGCTTTTTGGCCGGGTTGTATGGCATCCTTGTGAATTTCCAGGGTATCTGTTCCATATTCCAGTGCGTATTCATAACTGACCGTCTCACCGGGGAGCTTTCCAGGTTTGCGAACCAGAATAAACCCGGTTCCCAGCCCGTATGCCACTGGTGCCCCTAATACAAAGCCCCGCGCTTCCGGACCCACCACTACATCTGCACCCATTTCTCTGCAGATATTCACCATAGTATCAACGGTGTAATGATAGGCTTCTCTGTCCTTCAGCAGGGTCGTGATATCCTTAAAGGAAATCCCTTTCTTCGGAAAGTCTTCTATCACCCTGATCTTTTGTGTTAAATCCATACTGCTTCCTCCTTATATGCATATCGCATATGATCAACTTATTCCATGGCGGGCTGTCCACTCCCTGTGATAGGTAACAAGCCGGCTTTCATCCAGTTGACGGCTTGCCGGGTTTGGATTGCAATGTATCCGAATACATTGGTTTCCCGATTCCACGGAGATAAAATCCAATTCCTTAAAAATTTCCAGGGCCAGACGCAGCTGAAATCCGTTCCAAGACATTCCTGTACCTTCCGTTAAATCCATCAGCAGGTGCTGGCCGTTTGGCCATATATTTCGGCCCGGTGCAATTCTGCGCAGCCATTTATATAAAATACCCAATTGGTCTCTGCTCAGGGTAAGGGCTGTATCGTTGACTTCCTTGTCTTCTACCCCGTTACCCAGTGTAAACTGGTAGTGTTTTCGCTGCTGCCTGCCTGTACCGAAGTGATGCCGGACGGAATGAAACGGTTCTTCCTCGGCCGGTGTCATGACGGTATGGTAATAGCGCTGCGGAGAGCCCTGCCAGTTGGGAATGAGAATGACCATATTCCGCCCCAGCCCGTTTCCCGGATTGGGATGATGGTATTGAATGGGAATCTGCTCCAGCAGGTTTTCCTCCATCAGCTTATTTAAAAGTGCCGCTGCACAATCAAAGGTACTGACGAAAACCGCAGTACCGATCATGGAACCCGTCAGGATCTCTACTACATTCTCCACAGTCAAAATTTCTTGCTTTTCTGAGATTTCCATCGATAAAACAGACTTTTCCGAAACTGTGGAAGGAACATCATTACCATTATACATAAAATCATGGAAAAAAACATCAAAAAATTTGAAATAGAAGCATGAGAGCAGCTGCTCCACATCCTTCGCATCCTGGTAGGCACGCTTTATGCTGTGGATTTGAAACTGTGTGCTGCTGACACCCATCCATTCGTTCCGCTTTAAGGAGGTCAGCAGGCTGACACGGGATCCTTGCTGCAAATCCTTTCCGTCCTCCGCCATGCCGAAACCAATTGCGTCCCATGACCGCTGTCCCAAAGACAAGGCCAGCTTAATATGGCTGGACTCTCTTCCAATCAGCCTGTTGCTTTCCACTACCGCAGAAGGAAGATAAAACTTAGGTGCAGGGTTGCCGATGCCAAAGGGAGCCAGCATATCGATTTCATTAAGCAGATTGGGAGAGATTTGTTCATGATGCAGCTTCCCATCGTAAAAATAACGGGGCACCAGTGCCTCTTCCTCCAAAACCTCTTCTGCATGGGCACAGATTTTTCGACGGAACGCATCAATGTTCGATTTATGAATGGAAAGGCCTGCTGCCATTTCATGACCGCCGAACTTGATCAGCAGATCCTTGCAGGCAGCAAGTGCTTCATACAAGTGAAACTTCCGAATGCTGCGAGCTGAACCCACGGCCTCGTCCCCATCCAGTGAGAGTACAATGGCAGGACGATAAAACCGCTCGGTGATTCTGGATGCAACGATCCCGACTACACCGGGGTGCCAGTTTTCCCCTGCGACGACTATGACCCGGTCATAAGCCAGATCTACCTGCTGATCTACCGCTTCCAGGGCAGAGTCGAGAATTTGGCTTTCCGTTTCCTTTCTCAGTTGATTCTGCTCAGCCAGCTCTTCTGCGAGCGGCAAAGCCTGCTGAAGGCTTGCAGCAGTCAGCAGGTTATAACCTGCATGGAAGGTGGTCATTCTTCCCGGAGCGTTCAGGCATGGACCGATGGTATAGGATATCATGCCTGCATCAACCGCTTTCCCATTTCTGCCCAACACCTGCAGGAGTGCAGAAATTCCGGGACGAGGTTTTTCATTGAGCTGTTGGATTCCCAAAGCTGCGAAAACCCGGTTTTCGTCCATCAGCGGAACAATATCCGCTACGGTGCCGATGGCAGTCAGATCCAGATAGGGACGGACGGCCTCCAGGCCTCCCAATGCCTGTACCAGCTTTGCTGCCACCCCTACACCTGCCAGCTCCTGAAAGGGATAGCTCTGTCCGGGATTTTTGGGATTGATGACCGCATACGCTTCAGGCAGTTCAGGTCCGGGTGTATGGTGGTCAGTTATAATGATGTCCATAAATTGCTGAACCTGTCGTACTTCTTCAAGGGCGGATATCCCGCAGTCAACGGTGATCACCAGGCTGGCTCCCTGCTGCTGAATGGTTAGCAGAGAGTCCATATGCAGGCCGTATCCTTCATCCTGGCGGCTGGGTATATAAACATCAACCTCGGCTCCCAATGATTTCAGGTAAAGAGATAGAACAGCAGATGAAGTAATGCCGTCTGCATCATAATCCCCATATAAGACAATTTTCTCACCAGTTGTCACAGCCTGCCTGATTCGATTCACAGCTTGATCCATACCCTGCAGCAAAAAAGGATCATGAAGCTGATCCAGGGAGGGATTCAGAAAAGCCCTGGCTTCATCCAGCCCGGTTACCCCTCTGTTAACAAGAAGATCGGCCGTTATCTCACTGATCCCAAGCTCTATCATTAACAGCATGGTTATCGTTGATCTGTTCTTTAGAACCGGTGTGCTGATCTCATAAATTGACATGGAAACCCCTCTTACTCTTCTTCATCCAGAAACTCTAACGCTTTCAGTGCAAGAGCACATTCCAGCCTCTTTTTTTCCATTTCGCAGCCCAGCTCATAGGGCTCACTGATACTTCCGGAGTAGTGCTGCGCATTGGCGGCACACCCTCCGCTGCAGTAAAACTTTGCCCAGCAGGATGTGCATTTCTCTTTGGTGAACACATTGGAAGTGCGAAAAACCTTCTGCATTTCCTGATTGAATGAGCCATCTGTCACACTGCCCATCCTGAAGGCTTAGTCCCCCACAAACTGGTGGCAGGGATAAATATCTCCGGCAGGTGTAATGGCAACATATTCATTTCCAGCTCCGCAGCCGGTTGATCGTTTGGCTGCACAAGGTCCTTGCTCCAGATCCACCATAAAGTGAAAGAAGTTAAAGCCCCGGCCTTGTTTTCTGCGCTGGAGAAAAGCCTGCATAAGCCGCTCGTATGCTTCGTTGATTTCCGGAAGATCCTCTGCGGAAAGATGGTACTCCTCCTGCTCCGGAGCCACTACCGGTTCAACGGAAATCTGCTGAAAGCCCTGGTCTGCCAGATGCAGTACATCCTTGTCGAAATCCTTATTGAATTTGGTAAAGGTTCCCCGGACATAATAATCCCTTTGGTTACGGGATTCAGCCAACTTGACAGCTTTGGGAAGGATGTGTTCGTAACTGCCTGAGCCGGTCCGGGTCTTTCGCAAATAATCATGAACCTCCGGGCGGCCGTCTATGCTGATCACCACATTGACGAACTCCCTGTTGATATACTCCAAAGCCTCATCATCCAGCAGCAGACCATTGGTAGTGATGGTAAACCGGAACCTCTTGTTGTGCTTTTTCTCCAATTCCCGGCCATATTGAACCAATTGCCTGACTACCTCAAAATTCATCATGGGTTCTCCACCAAAAAAGTCTACCTCTAGATTTCTGCGGTGTCCGGAATGCTGTATCAGGAATTCGAGAGCCCTTTTTCCGGTTTCCAGGTCCAGCAATCCCCTCTCTCCTTTAAAGTCTCCTGTGGAGGCAAAGCAATAACTGCACCTTAAATTGCAGTCATGGGCTGCATGAAGGCACATGGCTTTGATCACCGGCTCGCCCGCCATGACAGGCTTGTCCTCTGCATCCCAGAGGCTGAAAAGCATCTCTGCGTCCATCAGCTCTTTCATTTCCGAAAGGCCTTCTTTTAGATCTTCCGGCTTGTATTTGCTTGATAAACCCTTATCTACTGCTTCCTGTGAAAAGTCCGGACCATAGTCCAGCAAATCCCAGATCAACTCGTCGATTATATGAACAGCACCACTGTTTACATCGAGAACCAATCGGATGCCGTTTACCTCAAATTTATGGATCATGAAACTTTTTTCCTTCCCTTTTCTTTATCGAATATGTTTCTATGGCGAATCACGCAGCTGACTCGAACTAAAGAAAGCAGTAGCTGAGCTACTGCTATCTGTCTTTTTTTATGTATTACAGCTACGGCTATTTCTGGCAGCTTTGATTGCCAACGGTGCAGGATGTCTTACATGCGGATTGACAGGATGCCTGACATTCTCCACAGCCTCCATGAACCAGGCTTTTCTTCAGATTCCCCTTGTGCAGAGTCTTGATATGCTTCATACCCCAATCTCCCTCTCTTATTACAAATTCCTCCTGATTATACCATAGAATCTGCCATATGAAAAGGGTTTCAGCCGATATTTGTG
>DURK01000046.1 GCA_012837325.1 Clostridiales bacterium | reverse complement strand
TATTTAAGTTTCTTAAAATACTATTCAGCGAAATTCGTGTAAACTTTGGAACCGCCGTATACCGAACGGTACGTACGGTGGTGTGGGAGGTCGGTAGATAAAATAATTATCTACCTCCTACCCGATTCTTCGGACTTGGGTTCGACTCCCAAGTGATTGAAAACGCATCCAAGGATTGGTATAATAATATATATCTAATGATATATGTGACTAAATCTGCTTTATATAGGAGGTTGCCATGCCACTCTCAGAAAAGTTTGTCAGAGGGCAGCTTGAAATTCTCAAGCCCGTCATCACTGGCGCCTCTTTACAAGCCGCGCGCCTCGGTCAAAATGCACTGGGCGTGCTTGCAGCAAAAAAATTCAGGCGAAAAGTAACTGTAGAGATTAAGGATTTAGGCGGATTTTACGCCGCATGGATTACTTCGAAAAAGCAAAGGGCAAATCAAGTAATTCTTTATCTGCATGGAGGCGGTTATGTCGCAGGAGGCATAGATTATGCCAAAGGTTACGGCTCTGTGCTGGCAGCACAGAATGGTATCGCTGTATTATGCCCGGCATACAGACTTGCTCCAGAACATCATTTTCCCGCGGCACTTGATGATGCCATGACAGCCTACCAATATCTGTTAGATCAAGGATATCGCAGCTCGCAGATTGTCCTGTGTGGTGAGAGCGCAGGAGGCGGCCTTGTATTTTCGCTTTGCTTGCAATGCAAAGCTGCGGGTATTCCATTGCCGTGCGGCATTGTAGCCATTTCACCCTGGACAGACCTTACTTTATCCGGCCAGTCTTATGAGAAAAATCGAGAATGTGATCCGTCAATGACGATAGAGCGTCTGCAATACTATGTGTCCTGCTACACAGATGATATTAAAAATCCTTTAGCATCACCGCTGTTTGGAGATTTAACAGGCTTCCCTCCCGTGCTTATCTTTGCCGGTGGAGACGAGATAATGCTCGATGATGCGGTTGCAATGAATCAAAGGTTGTATGACACCGGAAACCAGTCCGAACTTGTAATTTCACCAAAAATGTGGCACGCCTATATACTCTATGATTTAAAAGAAAAAAAAGCGGATACTGAAAAAATCACACGTTTTATAGAGAAGGTACTATATGAAAAAGACCAAACTACGCTGGATGAAATTAGATAACGCAGCCAAAATATATCCTGCTGCAAAACGGCGCAACTGGAGTAATGTGTTCAGGCTTTCTGCGACACTAACAGAATATGTAGATCCTTATGTGCTGCAAAATGTGCTGGATAATGTGGTCAAACGCTTTCCTTCAATTTCTGCCCGCATCCGCCGCGGTATGTTCTGGTATTATCTCGAAGAGCTGCCGAAGGCACCGAAAATACAAGAGGAAGCCTGCCACCCTTTAGCACCTATGCCTTTTCATATGATACGCAAGTGCGCATTCAGGGTGTTATACTATGAAAACCGGATTGCTGTTGAATTGTTTCATGCCCTAACCGATGGAAACGGTGCAATGGTATTTTTAAAAACCCTTCTTTCAGAATATCTAAAAGAAAAGTATAACATTGACGTCACGCCAAGCTATGGTGTGCTCGATGGTGAAGAAGAACCGAGGGAGGAAGAACTGGAGGACAGCTTCCTTGTTCATGCGGGGAATGTCAAACAGAGCCGCCGTGACGTGAGTGCTTATAGACTGCGCGGCACGCTTGAACCCGACAGATATATTAATGTTATTACCGGAATGCTTGATGTAAGAGAAGTCTTAGCGATGGCAAAATCCTATAAAGTCAGCCTTACCGTGTTCTTGTCGGCAGTATTAATTCAATCTATCATAGAGATGCAGGAAGCCGTAGTACCTGACATAAAAAGGAGGAAACCCGTCAAAATTCTCATTCCTGTAGATTTAAGGCGTATCTATGGCAGTGAATCACTGCGGAATTTTGTACTCTATATCACTCCCGGTGTCAACCCTAAACTCGGCACATTTACACTTGAGGAGATTATACAGGCAATCCATCACCAAATGGGAGTTGAGCTTACTGATAAGCAAATGAAGATGAAAATCGCAACAAATGTGGCGGACGAACTGAATCCAGTGTTGCGATTCACCCCCCTTTTCTTGAAGAACATGGCGATGAAACTGGTTTATAACGCAATCGGCGAAACCAAATCCTGTCTTACTTTATCCAATCTCGGTGCCATTAAGCTGCCAGACGAGATGATTCCATATATCCAAAGAATGGACTTCATTCTGGGTACACAGGCAACCAGGCCAAACAACTGTGGTGTTCTCTCCTACGGCGATAAAATGTATATCAATTTTACACGTAATATCAAAGAATCAACATTAGAGCGAATTTTCTTCACGAAATTACGCTCTATGGGACTGCATGTCTTGGTTGAAAGCAACAGCAGGTCATAAAGATAGTTCATTCGTTATTGTACGAAGCGAGGTGAATGTTATGGCATTCTGCATCAAATGCGGAGTTGAGCTATCGGACACTGAGAAAAGCTGTCCGTTATGCAACACAATTGTTTGGCATCCTGATATAAAAAGGGCTGAATCAAAGCCGCTGTATCCTCCGTCTGAGGTTTTTTCTGAATCTCCAATGAACAAGAGTGGTACTTTGTTTATATTAACCACCTTATGCACCATTGCAATTGTGGTTACTCTTCTTAGCAATTTCAGTGTAAATAGCGGTTTAACCTGGTCACATTATGTTTGGAGCGGTATTGCCATGCTTTATATCATTGTCGTGCTCCCCATATGGTTTCGCAGACCGAATCCGGTTATTTTTGTTGCAGCGGACTACACAGCCATTACATTATACCTTTGGTTTATCTGCTATTTAACCGGTGGTAAATGGTTTTTAACCTTCGCCCTGCCTATCGTCGGGTTGAATGCCATTTTGGTCATCACAATGATTATGCTTATTCGCTATTTAAGGCATGGTATTCTGTATATCATTGGCGGTGGTTTTATTGCTGGCGGTTTATTCATGCTGCTGACAGAGTTCCTTATCAATTATACCTTTGAAGTTCGTGAACCGTTCCGGTTGATTTGGTCGATTTACCCCTTTGCCGCCTTTTTCATAATAGGTATTGCACTTATAGTTATTGCAGCTAATCGCCCATTAAGGGAGTCGCTTCGCAAGAAATTTTTTGTTTAATTTTGAGCAATTTACTAGATATTTTGTTCGAAAGCCTGCCATTCAAGCGGGTTTTCGGCATTTTAAACCGGAAACCAGTTAGCAACGGTTATTGTGACTAAGGTTAACATATTAGGATTATTTTTTATACCTTTCAATAGAAGGTTTCCCTTTTCACTCCCATCAGCTGCGCTCGGATCTGTACTGATTTAGGGCCAATGCAGACTATGCCCCTTTGAAGAACGAGAACGCAGAAAAGCCGCTTTATTGTATGAAGATCTTGTAGACGGAATAATAATACCCGGAGGTTTTGGCGACAGGGGAATTGAAGGTAAGATTACTGCCTGCCGGCATGCAAGGGAAAACGATATTCCATATTTGGGAATATGCTTGGGCATGCAAGTCAGCGTTATTGAGTTTGCGCGCAACGTATGCAGTCTGGCAGATGCTCATTCAGTCGAGTTTAAACAAGACTGTCTTCATCCGGTCATTAATTTGATGGAAGATCAGCTTGGGGTAACCAAAAAAGGCGGAACAATGAGGCTTGGTGCTTACCCATGTAAAATACAAGAGGAACAAAGCTTCTTCTCCTGTATGGCAAAGAATAGCACATATGCTCTAAATGTACATATTATATATAAAGGAGGATATCCAAATGTATGATAAACCATTAATAGGTATTTTGTGCGATACCTTGTCTCCTGAAGATTATATCGGCATAAATCTAAATATGGCGATAACATTAATGCTGTTCAGTCCTAAGGATATCCATTGGGCAGACAGGAAAATAAAGGGATTGGTTCTGGGAAAAGACCTTTGGCAAGAGTCCATTTTAGATTTTCCGGCAGCAGTATACAATCAGCTCTATACTAGTTCATCAAAAATTGCAAAACGGCTGGAAAAGGTGATTGGCAAGGAGAAGGTTTTTAACATTTATACGATGTTTGACAAATATTCAATCTATAGTATTTTTATGGGAAGTCCTTTAGCAGATTATATGATTCCAACATGGCATTATGATCCTATTTTACTTTCGAACAGGCTGTCAGCAGGCCAAACTGTTTTAATCAAGCCTGCCAAAGGTTCCTTTGGAAATAGTGTCTTTAAGTTCAAAAAGACAGGCAGCGAATATGAAGTGTACCCACAAGTTGTTTATCCAACTGAGAAATGGAATACGACCAAGCAGTTGTTTTCTTATATTGACCGGATCAGGATTATGAACCCAAGTTACAACTATGTCATGCAGCCTTTTATAAACTTCGTCACTGTTGGGGACAATTTTTTTGACATGCGGTTTTTGGTTCAGAAGAATGCTGCCGGATATTGGGCAGTAACCGCTGATCTTTGCAGGATTTCCTGCGATGATTTTTTCATAACCAACATGGCATATGAGATTCTGCCAGTGGAAAAAATTTTAAATAACATATATTCAGATATGTGCAATACCTTACAAAATCAGATGAAAGACGTCAGCATAAAAGCTGCTAAGATCATTGAAAATAAGCTGGGTGCGATGGGGGAGATATGTGTAGACTTTGGCATCGAGGATAACGGCAGACTTCGTATTATAGAGATCAATGGAAAACCTGATAAAAACCTTTTCAAGCATATCAATAAAGAGACCTATGAGAAGACAATGCTTACTCCTCTTCTTTACGCTGAATATTTAGCGAATCAATAATTGACAGGGGACTATACGCTGCTTGGGCTGATTGGCAGATGGCCCGAGTACACGATATAAATAGCTATATATGCATCAATATGCAGTAGTGTTGATGATAGTCACAATGCATATATCTAACTGCATATAATGGATTAGTCAATAAGAAAGGAGATGCTGTATATGGGTTGCAGACCATGTCCTACTGGTGCTACTGGGCCGAGAGGTGCTACCGGCCCTACTGGTCCAAGAGGAGCAACGGGAGTAACCGGACCTACTGGTCCAATGGGAGCTACGGGTGTAACCGGACCTACCGGCCCAAGAGGGGCTACAGGCGTCACAGGTCCTACTGGTCCATGCTGTACTGGGCCTACCGGTCCTACTGGTCCAAGAGGAGTAACCGGGCCACAGGGTGCAACAGGCGCAACAGGTGTCACCGGACCGGCTGGTACAGGTGTTGAATGCTCATGCATTGCTCAAATGCAGAATGTAATTGAGCAAATCATAACGAACTTCCCAACTTTGAATATCGATGTTGGTATAGAGAATGGTGGTTCTGCAAGCGGCAGGCCTAACTCAATCGTAAATGGAACAGTATTTGTTTTAACCAATCCTAGTGGTCAGATTACCCACAGGATTAATATCTGCAGGATAGCTCATATTTCACTCACAGGGAATAAAACATTTGAAGGCTTTACCTTCCTGCCTGCACCCACTCCTCCGCCTACGGGTTGTGAGGCAGAGTGTGAAGCAGGTATAAGAGCTGTTCTGCAGTCTCTGGTGGGGTATACAGTGAACATCAGAGCAGGTGGTACTGACACAG
>DURK01000045.1 GCA_012837325.1 Clostridiales bacterium | reverse complement strand
TTTCTTTTTATCTGTGCCCTTACACAATCCTTACAATAACCGTAAATTTCAAAACGATGCTCCACCGGAACAAAACCGTTTTCATCCTGCAGGCGGTCTAAGGGACAAAAACTGGTGGTCTGAATACTTCCGCATTTTGTGCAAATCAGATGATGATGGTGATCTTCACTGCTGTTTACTTCATAGTAGGAGGCATCACGATTGAGTTCAACCTTCCTGACAATCCCTTCCTGCAGCAATAACTCCAGGTTCCGATATACGGTTGAGAAATTCGTACATCCTCCATTTTTCAGGACCTTTTCGAAAATCTCCTGGGCGGTCAGAAGTTGATGTTCACCTTCTCCGAGAACCGTAAGAATGGCTTCTCTCTGCGGAGTGATTTTATATCCCTTATCCCGAAGTTTCTCTATCAAACGGAAAGACATGCTCAAAGCCGCATCCCCTTTACAGGATCAAACTCGCTGTGTTGCCTGTTATTCAGGTAACATTTTACTATAATAGTACCTCATAGCAAATGATAATGCAAATTGTGCAGCAGCTTTCTTTATATCTCTTTGTCCAGTCCAAATCGTTTATGAATGGCCTGAACAGCCTTCTCCGCTTCATCCCAGCGAACCAGGCAGGAAATCTTGATTTCCGATGTACTGATCATATGAATGTTGATGTCTGCTTCAGCCAGGGCTTCAAACATAGCTGCTGCCACTCCGGGGTGATTGGCCATTCCTGCACCAACGATGGACACCTTGGCTACATCGCGGGTAAAATTCACTTCCTTCGCCCCGATATAATCCAGGTTTTTATTGATGAGATCAACCGCATCCACCAGCTGGCTTCTGGCAATGGTAAAGGAAATATCCTTTGTGTCCCCCCGCCCGATGCTTTGAAGGATAATATCAACATTGATATCCACATCTGCCAGCAACTTGAATATTTTAAATGCCACGCCCGGAATATCTCTCACTGCAATGATGGATATTCGAGCAATATCTTTATCGTAAGCTACGCCTTTTATCATCATTTTTTCCATTTCCGTTACCTCCCTGACCAGCGTTCCTTCATGATCATTCAAGCTGGAACGAACCACCATATTCACATTATACTTTTTTGCCAGTTCTACCGATCGATTGTGAAGAACTCTGGCACCCATGCATGCCAATTCAAGCATTTCATCAAAGGAAACATCTCTCAGCTTTCTGGCATTGGGAACAACTCTGGGATCTGCAGTGTACACTCCGTCCACATCGGTATAAATTTCGCAAAAATCCGCCTGAAGCGCTGCTGCAAGGGCAACTGCGGTGGTATCCGAGCCGCCTCTTCCCAGAGTCGTGATATCTCCGTTTTTGTTCATACCCTGGAACCCTGCAACAATGACAATTTTCCCTGCATCCAGTTCACTGCGTACCCTGCTTCCATCGATTTTTTCGATACGGGCATTGGAATACGTGCCATCAGTAAAAATTCCTGCCTGATATCCGGTCAGCGATATGGCCTGAAAGCCCAGCTTCGCAATCGCCATGGACATGAGGGAAATTGATATCTGCTCCCCTGTGGACAGCAGCATATCCATCTCTCGTTTTGACGGCTTCTCATTGATCTCCATCGCCTTTTCAATCAGCTCATCGGTCGTGTCTCCCTGAGCTGACAACACGACTACAACCTGATTACCCTGCTGGTGAATATCCACTACCCGCTGGGCAACGTTTAATACCCTTTCCGCATTGGCTACCGAGCTGCCTCCGAACTTTTGTACAATCAACGCCAATTGGCCTGCCTCCTTATTTTCCTGCTCAATGTGCAATTCATATTCATACATCCATATAAATTTATATACTTAGGAATTGTATCACTTTGCTTTTTCATTGACAAGGTTTTGGGAATAAAAAACGGAAGCCGATAAATGGCTTCCGTGAATGCTGATAAAACCAGATCCTTCAGGCAAATTTTTGAAACATGCTATCAAGCTGCTTTCCAGCCTCTTTCCAGTTCCAATACCAATTTGATCTCTCCATAGTTGTAATCGGAAGGCAGCTGCTCTCTGACGGCCTTTAAGCTGACTCCCCCTGTCGTGTCGGCAGCTTGAAGAATGCCGGCGATTCTTTCTTCGGACAAAATTTCATTCAGGTTTAATTTGTATTTTGGAATCAGTCTGGAAAAATGCGCGAATATGGTACTGACAGCCAGCCCTCTTTCTCTGGCTATTTCGTGAACTGACAGATTATTCTGGTACAACTCATAGGTCACCTGGGCAGTATCCTTAACAAGGGACAGAGGCGTGCTCGGATCCTCGCCAAGGCTTTCCGCCAGCAGGCCGTGAATGGCGGCAACAAGAGGATACCGCTCCAAATAACTGCGATTGGCAAAATATGAAATGCACCGCTTAACCGTGTACTGTACATCCCTTATTGTAAGACCATAATGCTTCATAAGAGAAATAAGGGGTTGATGCAGCCTGTCGGTTAAGCCGTAGCGGCAGCGAAATACCATGGACTCCTGCTCCGGAAAAGCACTGAGGAGCTGCCGAATTTGATTGGACAGCTGGTAGCAGGTCATATCCAATACATAGGGACTGCGAAATTGATCCTGCAGCTTGTCAGGAGTGGATCGAAAAAGAAACTTTTCCAGCATTTCAGCAGCGGAAAACTCCAGATTAAGGTAACCGATAAGCTCTGTGAGCCCCATATCATCAAAAGAATGGTCGCTCCACATCTGCAGTAATTGGATCAGTTGAGAAAGGAAATGGTCCAACTGGATACCCTTGTCGGATATTTCCGGACTTTTTTGCAAAAAACAGACCTGTTCCAGATGAGCGGTAAGCTCGTTTCCCTGGGCTTCTTCCAGAGAGTTCAGCCTTTCTCGGCCATCTTCACTGATGTGAAGGAAGGGAAACGTATAGCCGCCACTGGTTACTTCTTCAATGTAAGCCCAGCCTTTTTCCATTTGTTCTGTCAGAAGAGCTTCCACCTCTTCCCGACTGAGACGGGACAACAAACCCCACAAGGGGACCAGATCAAAGTCGTGTACTGCCTTTTCCACACTGTACTCCCGTGAGCCCCTTAGAAGCTTGACCACAAAGGTTTTGCCCCTCTTTCCGTGAATTTTTTCGACTGTTTTCAACACTACATAACACCGTAACATTTCATCCACCTGTAATCACACCTTTCTTCTCTTTTCACATAACTATCGTCCTTTAACAGCCGAGCCTGTATAAATTGTTCAGGCTTACATATATTGTAACAGAACATATGTTCTGTGTCAACGGATTTTTTAACATTTTTTTCTTTATTTTACCTTTTTATGAAAGCAGACTGTTACAGCCAAGCAGGAATATTTTCCGTTTTTTCAAACAAACTAAAGCTGGAGGTGCATAAAATGAATCTGACATTAACACAAAAGGAAAGAAGTCTGTTGGAGGATCAAAGGTCTCATGAGCAGATTTGCATAAAAAAGTACAACAACTATGCAAATCAAACCCAGTGTCCTGAACTGAAGCAAATGTTTCAAACCTATGCCCAGCAGGAGCAGAGGCATCTGGATACAATCAATCAGATGCTGAACGGACAGGTGCCAAGCATGCAGCAGAATCAACAGCAGCAAGGACAACAGCAGCAAGGACAACAGCAGCAGCAGGGCGCTGGGCTGATCAATAGTTCGGATGCTGATCTTTGCAACGATATTCTGATGACCGAGAAGTATGTCTCCAATACATATGACACGGCTGTCTTTGAATTTGTTGACACCAATGCCCGGCAAGCTCTGAACCATATCCAAAAGGAAGAGCAGCAGCATGGAGAAGGGATCTTCAACTACATGAAAAAGAAGGGAATGTACCAAATACAATAAACAGGCTGACAGCAGTAGAGCGAGAAAAAATAAAACCGATAACCCGGTTTTATTTTTTCTGCTTTTAATGATCCGTAACAGCCTGCAACTCACGCCATAAGCTGATCATTCTCTCCCCCTTCACTGCTAAAAATGGTCCTTCCCTTATGACATCATTCATATCTGCTGGAAAAACACACTTTGCTTCCCTTTGTTTGTAAATTAGCACTCATTGTTATATAATGAATTCCATAATGAAGGCCTGATTTTTCATAAGTACGAGGCAAAAGGCAACAAAGGAGGTACGATATATGAATCAAAAGCAAATGATAGAACGGGCAAAAGAGCACTTGGGAAAGATTCTGGAAGAACAATTTACCCGAATTGAAAAAATGAAGGAAATTCAGGATTTTATCGATTATGATACCTTGAGCCCCATTGTGATCGGTATCGTCGGAGGGGATGGAATCGGTCCCTTTATCACCGCAGAGGCACAGAAAATATTGGAATTCCTTTTACAGGATGAAGTAAAAAAAGGAAAGGCTGCCTTCCGCATTATAGACGGCCTTACCATAGAAAACCGGGCAAAGCATGGGAAAGCCATACCCGATGATGTACTGAAAGAGCTGAAGCAATGTCATGTCATTCTAAAGGGCCCCACCACCACTCCCAGAGCCGGTGACCCCTGGCCAAATATTGAAAGCGCCAATGTCGCCATGCGCAAGGAATTGGACTTGTTTGCCAATGTACGGCCTGTGAAGGTGCCTGAGCAGGGAATTGACTGGATCTTTTTCCGTGAGAACACAGAAGGTGCTTATGCTCTGGGCAGTGACGGAATTCATGTGAATGATGATCTGGCCCTCGACTTTACCGTTACCACACAGGAAGGCTCCTATCGAATTATTAAAGCTGCCTTTGATTATGCAAGCAAAAATAAAATAAACAAGGTAACCGTAGTCACCAAGGCCAATGTGGTGAAAACCACCGATGGGAAATTCCTGGATGTAGCCAAACAGGTATCTGAAGAGTATCCGGATGTAGAATGGGATGATTGGTACATTGACATCATGACTGCCAAATTGGTAGATGAAAAACGGCGTACCGGGTTCAAGGTGATGGTGCTTCCCAATCTCTATGGTGATATCCTCACCGATGAAGCAGCAGAGTTCCAGGGCGGCGTCGGCACTGCAGGCAGTGCCAATGTGGGAAAGCGATATGCAATGTTTGAAGCCATTCACGGCTCCGCACCCAGGATGGTCGACGAAGGCCGCGCCCAATACGCCGATCCAAGCAGTATAATCCGTGCAGCCGGCATGCTTTTGGACCACATTGGATATCAGGATAAGGCAAAAAGCCTGCAAATGGCATTGGATATTTGCGGACAGTATGAGAAAAAAATAGAGCTCACCGGCAGAAGCAACGGTGCAACAGGCGCAGAGTATGCCGAGTACATTATGAACACCTTGTCCGATCCCCAATTGGAACAAAAATGGAACAGCTATGTAAAATAGATCACAGGAATGATAGAAGATCAGATAAATCGGGTAGGAGGTAGATAATTATTTTATCTACCGACCTCCCACACCACCGTACGTACCGTTCGGTATACGGCGGTTCCAAAGTTTACACGAATTTCGCTGAATAGTATTTTAAGAAACTTAAATA
>DURK01000044.1 GCA_012837325.1 Clostridiales bacterium | reverse complement strand
TTCATCGGAGATTTCAGCCAGCGCTTCGATGGAGGGGATCTCTGCAACAAACCGTTCAAAATAGGGCTTAACCGTCTCTACCCTGGTTTGCTGCAGCATAACCTCTGAAACCCATACGCGATATGGTGAAGGGCAGTCCCTCCAGGGCAATACTCTGGCGTTTTGATCAAACCATTTGAGCAAGCTCTCCTGAAATGAAATGATCGGCCCTTTCCTGACATTCTTCTCTTTGTTTACATTGCAGCTGATGAAATGATCGTTCAATGGTTTAACTCCTGTACTTTGCTTATTGGTTTGGAACACGGTTGCATTACTGCACCATCTGTTCTCATTATACATGATTTTGAACCCTCGGATACAATTCTGTTGAAGACTTTTCTGAAAAAGACTTAAAATTGGTGTTGACAAAATGAAATGAATGGAGTAATATTATTTCCAATTAATCAAATAACAAGACAAACCGTTGATTGAGAGTAGTAGCATAAATGTTTTTACCTCTAGAGAGTCGCAGGCGGTGGGATTGCGGCGGTAAAGCTTATGACGAATGGACTCATGAGGGCTTGGCGGAAATCAACAGAAATTATGCCAGCCGGGAACTTCACCCGTTAAAAAGGAAGCATACATGTCAGTGTATGAAGCGAGCGGCGCAATTGCGCAAGTTAGGTGGTACCGCAGAGATTATGGTCTTTGTCCTATTGGACAAAGGCCTTTTTATATCAAAAAAATAAGAAAGGATTGATAACCATGGCTGACATTCCCTACAAAATATATTTATCGGAAGATGAGATCCCGAGGCGCTGGGTGAATATGAAAGCAGTTATGCATGAAAAGCCGGAACCGATTCGAAACCCTTCCACCTTTCAGCCCATTACCCGGGAAGAACTGGAGCAGTTGTTTTGCAAGGAACTGGTGGAGCAGGAGTTGAATGAAAGCGATTTATACATCGAAATTCCGGAGGAAGTTCATAATTTCTATAAGATGTTCCGCCCATCTCCTCTTGTTCGCGCCTATTGCTTGGAAAAGATACTGGATACGCCAGCACAAATCTATTACAAGTTTGAAGGCACCAATACATCCGGTTCTCATAAGCTGAACTCGGCTGCCGCTCAGGTATATTATGCAAAAGAACAAGGTCTGACACACCTTACCACAGAAACCGGTGCCGGACAATGGGGCACTGCTTTGGCTATGGCATGTGCTTATTATAACATTGATCTTACTGTATATATGGTAAAGGTCTCCTCTCAGCAAAAACCTTACCGAAGGGCTGTCATAGAAACCTATGGCGGGAAAGTAATCCCTTCCCCCTCTGACGAAACAGATGTCGGCCGCAGAATTTTAAAAGAATTCCCGGATACCGGCGGTTCCCTTGGCTGTGCAATTTCTGAAGCAATAGAAACGGCCTTGAAAACGCAAAATTGCAGATATGTTTTGGGAAGTGCCATGGACCATGTGTTGCTGCATCAGTCCATCATCGGGGAAGAAACCCGGATTGCATGTGAAAAGTACGGTATCAAACCGGACATGGTAATCGGCTGCATGGGCGGCGGATCCAACTTTGGAGGATTGATCGCTCCTTTTGTCATTGAAAAGGTTACAGGCAGGTCGGATATGCGCATCATTGGTGTGGAACCAGCTTCCTGCCCCACCCTCACAAGAGGCCGATATACCTATGACTTTGGCGATACAGGAAAAACCACTCCCTTACTGAAAATGTACACGCTGGGCTCCGGTTTTATCCCATCCGCCAACCATGCAGGCGGGCTGCGCTTCCATGGTATGAATCCTATTGTTTCCAAGCTGTATCATGACGGACTTTTGGAAGCCCGTGCAGTTGAACAAACCGATGTTTTCGATGCAGCCACTGTTTTTGCCCGCAGCGAAGGCATCCTGCCTGCTCCCGAGTCTGCTCATGCGATTATGGCAGCAATGGACGAAGCCATAAAATGCAGAGAAACAGGAGAAAAGAAAACCATTCTCTTCGGTTTGAGCGGTACTGGATACTTTGATATGGCAGCTTATATGAGTTACAACAGTGGAAACATGGTGGACTACGTCCCGAGTGATGAAGATCTGCAAAGGGGATTTGAAGGCTTGCCCATCGTACCAAAGTTATGAAGCTCTAAACGGGTAAATCATCCAACTCATCAGCTTATGCTGAGCTAAGCAGAAAAGGAAGCAAGTACATCTGCTGCTTCCTTTTCATTTTTTCTACATTCCTTGTTTATTGCATCACACTTGGCTTTTTAGTCCGTGGTGATAATCGTCCATTCATCTTTGAATCCTCTCTACCGGCCTTGTTTGCCTTGGTTCTTTCCTTTCCCTGAAGCTGGGATAGCAGAACGCCTGCCAGCATGAAAAGACAGCCGGCATATCCTTTCCAATTCATGGTTTCTTGCAGAATGAGCATTCCGCCAATCAGAGCAAACACCGACTCCAGACTCATGATAATAGCTGCATGGGAAGCTCTTGCATATTTTTGACCGACCACCTGCAGGGTATATGCAATCCCAACAGAAAAGACTCCACCATATAGGATTGGTACCGCTGCCTTAAAAATCCCATCCAAGTGAATCTCTTCTACAAACAATGCCGTTACAAGGCTTAATACAGAGCATACCAGATATTGTACGAAGGACAGCTTCAGAGTATCCACTTTCCTCGTAAACTTATTAATTAACAGTATATGAGCTGCAAAGAAAAAGGAACACAGAAATATCAGAAAATCCCCCTGGGAAATGTTGAAATTTTCCTCCACGCTGATTAAATACAACCCTGCTATCGCTAGAACAGCTGCGATCCAAGTTTTTGCTCCGACAGCTTGTTTCAGAAAGATCCCTAAAGCAGGTACCAGAATAATATAAAAACCGGTGATAAAGGCTGCCTTGCCTGCTGTGGTCTCTACCAGTCCTATTTGCTGCAGACTGGCTGCGATAAAAAGAATCAAGCCTGCGGTCATGCCAACTCGTAAGACAACCAGTCCTTCACTTTTTATTTCCGCAGCTTTTCTGTCTGCTTTTTCGCTGACACCCTGCATTGCTGCTTCTGCTTTTCTTTTGTTTCGGATTATAAGAGGCAGCAGTGAAAATGCTCCCAATGCAAAGCGTACTCCGGTAAAGGTAAAGCTCCCAATATACTGAATGCCCACTCTCTGAGCGACAAAAGCAAAGCCCCAAATCACAGCAGCCAAAGTCAGCAGTATGGATGCCTTCCATTCCATCTTCCGCATTGTAATCATCCTTCAAATATAATCTGATATCTGCGGCATACCCTTTCAGCCAGCCGATATTTTTGCTCTTTACGCGCTAATCCACTTATTTATTCATACTTTTGACGTAAACGTTTTAAAGCGCCAGATTACAGTGTAACATAATTTGAGATGGCTGAACAGCGGAACCCAGCCAAGGATTGATAATTCATGAAAATTTGTATATGATAAAAAAAGTTGGGGCTGTTGATCCATTATAATAGAAAATGAGGAAGTTATGGAAAAACCAAATCGAAGTTTTTATGCCGTATCCGGCTTGCAGCTGGCAAGGAAAATTCTGGGGCTTTATCTGGTGCATATCACGGACCATGGCAGGTTGATCGGAAGAATTGTTGAAACCGAAGCCTATATGGGAGCGCAGGATAAAGCCGCCCACTCCTTTAATAATCGAAGAACCAAACGAACAGAGGTAATGTTTGGTCCTCCAGGTCATGCCTATATTTACTTAATTTATGGTATGTATCATTGCATGAATATCGTAGCTGCTGAAACTGGAATGCCCCATGCTGTTTTAATCCGCGCTCTGGAACCGGTGGAAGGAATAACGAAAATGGCCGAGTTAAGATACCAGAAAAACCTCTCGGATTGCAGTAAAAGAGAGGTTTTGGGTTTGACAAACGGTCCCGGAAAGCTTTGTCAGGCAATGAACATCAATAAGCTTAACAATGGTCAGGATCTATGCAACAGCAATCTGTTCCTTTTAAAAGCGGAAACCACGCTAAAAGATGATGAGATTGTCACCTCCACCCGAATCAATATCGCCTACGCCGAAGAAGCGATTCATTTTCCATATCGATTTTATATAAACAGCAGTCCTTATGTATCAGTTAGAGATCGGAAGCAGAAAGCATAAACACAGCCTACCATGCGGCGTTTTGTCCGGCCAGATAACCCGAAGTCCAGGCCCATTGCAGGTTAAAGCCACCGCATAAGCCGTCAATATCCATAATTTCACCAGCCAGATACAGGCCTTCTGTCAGCTTTGATTCCATGGTTTCCTGATGAATTTCCCTGGTGTCTATTCCTCCTGCGGTTACTTGAGCACTGGGCCAGCTTTTTGTTCCCCGAATACGGAATCTCCAGTCTGTCAGGATCTGTGTAATTTGTTCTATTTCAAACTGGGATAAACTTGAAACAGGCCGTTTGAAATCCTCTATCCCGGCTTCAATCAGCACAACTGGAATCAGGCGTTTATTTATCAAACCAACAAAGCTGAAATCCACAGGTTTTGCCGGGCCTGCTTGAATTCGTTTTTTGATTATTTCCCGCAGCTCTTCCCTGCCCATCTCATCCATGATAACAACCTTAAGGAGCGGCTGTTTTTGTTGATTTAGCAGTTCGCCTGCCTTTCGGCTGATTTGGAGGATGGGCGGGCCGGATACCCCATAATTGGTAAAAAGAATATCCCCTCTGTCCCGTGCCAGGGTTTTTTTGTTGTATAAAACTTCAGCCGTTCCAACAAATTTGACCCCGTCTATTCTTTTGAAGTATTTGCCATCCAGCATGAGCTGTACCAGTGCCGGAAATACATCTGTTATACGGTGTCCAAGCTTTGCAGCCAACTCCAGGCCATTGCCGTCGGATCCACTTGAAGGCATGGCTTTACCGCCGGCAGCGAGGATAACCCGATCCCCTTCATAGATCCTGCCGCTTTCTGTTCTAATATAAAACCTCTTGTTTTTCTTTTCCAGATCAGTTACATAGGCACTACAGATAATCTGTATGCCGGATTGTTCCATCTCGTATAAGAGAACATCCAGCATGCTGGAGGCTTGTCCGGACATGGGGAAGACTTTCCCAAGATCCTCAACCTTATGCTGAATCCCCAATTTTTCAAAAAATCGAAGGGTATCTTCTACTGTAAAGGCAGACAGAGCACTATACACAAATTTCGGATCATTACCGCTGTAGCAGTTCACGTCTGCATTAATATTTGTGAAGTTACAACGTCCATTTCCAGTAGCCAGCAGTTTCTTTCCCACCCTGGGATTTCTCTCCAGAACTGTCACCATTGCGCCCTGTCTTCTGGCTGAAATTGCCGCGACCATACCTGCTGCCCCGCCGCCGACAATTATCACATGTTTTTTCATACTCTTATTTCCTTTAAATCTTCTTCTATTACCGTTCCTGCTCTTGATTGTTTTGATGTTTGTCTGGTTTTTTATCCGATTTCTCTGACTTGTTTATTTGCTCCGGCTTGGTTTTGCTTCGAATAATTTCAATTAGCCTTTCGCAAACCAGTTTGTCACAATAGCTGGAAATCGCCATACGCAAAGCAATATCCGACAAATCCTGTAAGCTCCAATTCGTTTCAATCTGTTCTGCAACTCGGGCAAGAGAATCGTCAAAATCTTCTTTGAACCTTTCGTAAAATATCTCCTGGTTGGATTCCCCCAGTACTTGATTCAAAAGGAATCCGGTATTCCGGACAGATAAAACTTGTTTTAAGATACAGATTTCAATCAGGCCGGCCAAATGCTCTTTTGAATACTTCTTTCCATCAGCCCGGGGAAGAAGCTTGTCCTTAATGTAATTGTTAATCATTGCAGAGGTCAGCAATTCCTCATCATGAAAGCGGATTAACTGCTTGCTGATATATGCAACAACCTGATCCTTATACAAACCGATGTCCGGAAACTCCTTCCAGGAGGCAGGCCTTTCGCTGACTAATGCATCCTTTAATTGCCTTAGCTCTTCCATGATTAAACTCCCCTTCATTTGTCAATCAGAGCCCGTCTTTTTGGAATGGATCATTGTTGACAGGTTTCTGTAATCATCATGTCATGACAAGTAATACTCTACCACTACTCAATATAATTTGCAATAATAGGTGATATTATATATATTTTTTATTTTAATTACTATTATTATGTGATATAATATTTATAATTACATTTGCGAGGAGGTAAATAATGAGCTCCATTTGTTTATTTGGTGATTCCATTGGTAAAGGTGTTGTTTTGGATACAATCCGAGGCAGATACATGCTGTTAAAGAACAGCTTTAGCGCTCTTTTTAGTTCCAACACAGGCATTTCAATTCAAAATTACTCCAAATTCGGGTGCACTGTAACCACAGGAAAGAAGATTATCGAAAGAAACCAGGCCAAACTAAGCAGCTTCAAATATACAATCCTGGAATTTGGGGGCAATGATTGCGACTTTGACTGGGAGGCCATTTCCCAAAACCCTGACCTGCATCACACTCCAAAAACCGAACTTGAACAGTTTGAATCCTGCTATGAGGAAATAATCGACTTTGTTACCTCTATTGGAAGCAAGCCAATCCTGCTCTCATTGCCTCCCTTGGATGCCAAACGATATTTTGCATGGATTTCCAAAGACCGAAACGCTGGTAACATATTGCATTGGCTGGGTGATGTTGAGCATATTTACCGCTGGCATGAAATGTACAGCTTGGCTGTCACACGCCTGGCAGCCATAAAAAATGTTCCCCTTTTGGATATTCGAAGCACCTTTTTAAGAGTCCGAAACTATTTCGGCTTATTATGCGATGATGGCATTCATCCGAATGAAGAAGGACATCGCTTTATTTCAGGTGTAATTCAGAACTATGTCAGCAAAGCAGGTGTGCAGCGTCATCCAGCATTTCTTGTATAAAATTGAAGCAACCGGGTATTGCAGGGAAATATTCAAAGTGTTAAGATGGAAAGAAGGAGTGTGAAAAGATTGAACAGTTTTAGAGAGAAACTGATGCGTTTTATGAATGGCAGGTATGGATCAGATCAATTAAACATGGCTCTGCTTGTCGTTTATTTTTTGCTTTTTCTGGTCAGTATGCTTACGCGCACTCCCGCAATCGCAATCGCTATGTGGGCAGTTCTGATCTGCTCCATGTTCCGCTCTTTTTCAAGAAATATCTACGCAAGGCAAAAGGAAAACCGGACTTTTCTAAAATTCTGGAATCCCGTCAAGTCAAAAATATCGTTATCCGTTCGCAGACTGCGCGAAATACAGGTTTATCGCTTCCGCCGCTGCGCTCAATGCAAAACAGTGCTGCGCCTCCCCCGCAGAACAGGCAGACACATGGTACGATGTCCTCGCTGCAAGCATCGGTTCTCGGTACGGGTATTTTTCTGACTGCATTCTGCCTTACACAATCAAAAGACCATCCAGATCCAATATTTGAATTTTTCTCCCTGTCATTTGTCTGATATATCCTTGTGTTTCCAAATCAGTCAGCTTTCTGCTTATGGTCTCGGGAGTGGTGCCCAGATAAGAAGCCAGGTCTTTCCGCGACATAGGCAGGGTAATATTCAGACTCCCGCCTTGATCCTCCACACATTCTGAAAGATAAAGAGCGATCCGCGTCTCTACCCGCTCCGTGGCAACACGAGCAGCCTGCTTTTCCGATTCGTCCAAGCGATTGGAAAACTCGGTCAATATTTGTATAGCAATGGTAGGATACTTCATAAGAAACTTCTGCAGGTCATCCCGAGTAATCATGCAGACCTCCGTATCTGTCATGGCTTCAGCAAAGGACTCATGCACAGATTGACGAAATAGAGCCAGCTCTCCTGTAAAGTCGCCCGGCTGCAAAATCCGAAGCAGCTGTTCCTTTCCTGATTCTGACAGACGGTAGATTCGAATTCTTCCCTTACTGACAATGTACAGAGAATCGGATTGTTGCCCCGGCCGATATATGATTTCTCCCTTTACGTAACGTGCTGTTTTGATGGTAGGCATAATTTCAACCAGCTTGTCATCATCAAGATGATTGAATATTGGAACCAGTGTAATACATGCCCTTGAGTGTAAATGCTTGTGTATATGATGACTGCAATGGTCTGCGCGGCTGTTTTCATGTTCGTTATAGAAGCAATCCTGCTCACTGTTACGGTGATCCCTGCAATGAAGGTCACAATGTGCAGCACACTGATGCTGCTTTTCATGATGCTGAATGTGATTCCTTTGTCGTTTCATCATTTCATTTCCTTCCCCATGAATCCATTTTTTCTCCCATGATTAACTAAAAATCAGAAAATAGGCAACAACAATCAAACCCAGAAAAATTCGGTACCAGCCAAATACTTTGAAGTCATTTTTCTTGATATAATCCAATAGGAATTTGATGGTAACAACCGATACAAAAAATGCAACGATCATTCCAACCAGGAGTATGACAATTTCCACACCATTAAAATGGAACCCAAATTTCACTAACTTCAGTGCACTTGCACCAAACATAACCGGAATAGACAGAAAAAAAGAAAATTCTGCAGCAATGGAGCGGGATGCCCCCAACAGAATGCCTCCAAGGATGGTCGCTCCCGAACGGGAAGTGCCCGGTATAAGTGCCAAAACCTGAAATAAACCAATGAAAAAAGCCGTTTTATAGGTGAGCTCCTTCATCTTATGAATACGTGCTCTTTGATTTTTGTTCCTGTTCTCCACTATAATGAATAAGATACCATACAAAATCAGTGTTACTGCAACGGTGATGTAATTATACAAATGCTCATCCAACCAGTCATCAAGCAAAAAGCCAAGAACCGCAGCAGGCAATACACCTGCTATCACCTTTCCCCAAAGGTCGAGCGTATCCTTTTTTTGTCTGGTCGTTTTATCCGGTGAAAAAGGATTCAATTTGCTGAAATAAAGCAAAACAACTGCCAGGATCGCTCCCAATTGAATCACCACCAGGAACATCTCCTTGAAGCTCTCCGTAACACCCAGCTTGATCAGTTCATCCAGCAGGATCATATGACCTGTACTGCTGATTGGCAGCCATTCGGTTATTCCTTCAACAATTCCCCATAAAACCGCTTTTAATAATTCCAGCATTCCGTTCCCTCCCGAATTCCTGGTTAACAGCAGCCAGCTGAAAAATACTGCCTGCTCCGACCGGTTTTTAATCCAATGCATATTATATCATTGAAAATTGATGATATCCATACATGTTATTTGAAGGCTGGGAGCTTATACAAAAAACTTCGGAGCACTTTCAATTATGCTCCGAAGTAATCATCTGTTATCCTTTCTATTCATGCGGCTTCGGGTGTTGATAAGTTACTCCAATCCCTCTACCAGTGCCTGATATGTGATGGATATGACTTCATCATTTTCAGCAATGATAATAAGAGAAGAATCCTCTTTTTGATAAATGTAGGCATTCTCTCCGCCGGTATATTCTTCCCCATATGCTTCCACAACCTTATCTACAGGACAGCCAATATATATACCCTCTGGTGTGCTCACAGAATCGTCCAGAAAGTAAATGGAAGATACATAGTCCTTGCCATTAATGGGATATGTGGTCAATTCAAAACCACTGAAATAATAGGTTTTATCCAGCCCTTGAAAGGCACAGCTTTCCGCTTCAAAATAATCCAAAGGCTCACCCAGTTCTTTGAGTATCGGGTCTACGTCCGTATTGACAGGAATTGAAGTATCGTTGTATTTAAATACATAACCCTGTCCCTGGCCGCCGCTTTGAACCTGTTCTCCCCCGCCGCCGCAGCCTGCGAGCAGCAATACGACGATTATCGCAATCATTATCTTCTTCACAATAAAATCCTCCATTTCAAGATTTCATCCTATTTCTGATGTCAATTACCCTGATCCAATGCTTGAGCAGCAGCACCATAGCTTTTCAGGTAGCCATATTTCTCCATCTCCATTGCCTGATCCTGCTCCATCCAATGATAAAAATCCACCTTATCCTGCCAGATGGCAGCAACCCTGGTGTCTTCTCTGCGATCTTCCAAGGCATAGGTGTCCTTCAGAATTTTCCCAAGATATTCCGTAAACTTCTCAGCACCTGCAAGATTCATGTGTAAACCGCCGTCATAGGTGTCCCGGCTGTAATCGATATTCATTTCGTCCGCCAAAGTAAGAAAGTTGACATACTGCAATCCATTTTTTTTGGCATATTCTACAATTTGCTTATCCCACTCCTCGTACCAATGGGGATAAATGCTGGGAGACTTGATCAGCATCAACTCGATGCCGTTTTCCTTGGTCAGCTTCGTCATCTTATCAAGATAATGCCAGGCATTCT
>DURK01000043.1 GCA_012837325.1 Clostridiales bacterium | reverse complement strand
GTATACCTGCAGGAGATTTGCCGCTTCTTCAACTTCTTCCGGAAGACCATAGATCCCAACAACCCCAAGGGTGTGATCATTCTTAACAATGGGCATGTTGATTCCTTCCTTGGCTCCTGCGTAATGTGGAAGCTCTTCCGGGTATATGTGTATATTCTGACACTTCTGAACTGCTTCCGCTGCTCCTTGATGAAAGGTACCTATACGCTTCGGATCAGTTGATGCAATAATGATACCTTCCGTATCCATTATGTTTATGGTGCGTCCGCTTACCAGAGGTGCAACGGCATCGATAATTTCCTGGGCTGCAGCAGGCATGTGAGAAAAGTTCACAAATACAACACCTCTCTTAGATTTCTACCATATCACCTGTGGATAATCCTGCGTAAATCACTTCGGGATCATCATGGCAATACTTGGCGATTCTGGTACCGGAGCAATGAGAAAAACCGATACGCCTGACTCCAAGTTTTTTCATTTTTGATATGGTATAAGCAATCCGGTTATCATCCGCCTCGACCAGATGTGAACCTCCCCAAACACTGGTTATGGGTTTGCTTAATCTTTCATGAATGGTTTCCAGAATGTTGAGAATCCCTGGATGTGAACAGCCTACGATTACAGCAAGGCCTTCGCCGCTTTTTACAGCCAGACTGACTTCGTCTGAAAAATCATCCATTACATACCCGTGAGATGTTTGTCTGACAAATCGATCTGGAATGGTTTCCATGGCATTGGTTCTATTAAAGTTACCAATTATCCAGCAATCATTGCTTATTTGCATTAGGTCCTTGCAGGTCTCATGAAGGATATTGTTTTCCTGCAAAAGCTCGATTCCGAATTCTGCTCCTAAATAGGTATATTTCTTTCCGTTATATGCAAACTTTGGTTCAAAAAAAGAGTTGCCTGTTATGAGCCGTTTCACACCAAAGTTTTTGATTAAATCAGAATAGCCTCCGCAGTGATCGTAATGAGAATGGCTGCATATGACCAGATCCGCCTGATTTAAATTGATATGGAGTCGGGCTGCATTGCTAATAAATCTGGAAGTGGCACCACAGTCGAAAATGAGGGGTAATTCGGGTGTTGTGATAAAAAAGGAAAGCCCATGCTCTGTTTCTAAAGAATGATGCTCCGAGCCAGAGTTTTCAATTAGTGTAGTAATTGTACTCATATTTTTTTCCTCCAGCTGTCTTGTATGGACATTATATCATTTATAAAGCAGCATATCATTGTTTTGATAACCAAGTTTTGGCATGAAATTTTTGTATACAGTACATATTTCAACAAAGCTGATTCAGCAATCAGATAAAAACCTTTTAAACCAATCACCAGGTTGCGACAAAGTATGTTCATTTTTGCAAATATGGGTTATTATCATATTAACCCATATTAACGAAGATTTGAAGGAGGGCTATCATGAAGAAAATAGGTTGGGGCTTTATTGGTGCGGGAGCCATTGCCAACAGGATCATGAAAGGATTGGTGCAGGTACCCGATGCATATCTGGCGGCTGTATCCTCAAGAACCTATGACAGGGCGAAGGTCTTTGCCGACAAGCATGGTGCAAAGGTATATGCCACCATTGAAGAGATGATTCTTGATGAAAATGTTGACATCATTTACGTTGGCACCCCACATACCGTACATAAGGAGAATACCCTGTTGGCTTTAAGCATGGGCAAACCAGTTCTATGTGAAAAACCAATGGCACCTAATGCCCAATGGGTAAGAGAAATGGTGAATGCAGCAAGGGAGAAGAAGGTTTACCTAATGGAAGCCATGTGGACAAGGTTCTTCCCCGCCATGGACAAGGTGCGCACCTGGCTGAAGGAAGACAGGATCGGTAAGGTTCAGTTTGTAACAGCAGACTTCGGCTATTATGAAAAGGAAGATCCGTCAGTGATCATATTTAAACCCGAAACAGCCGGTGGCAGCTTACTGGATGTGGGTATCTACCCGATTGCCTTTGCTTTCATGGTTTTCGGTAAAAAACCAAACAGAATCACAGGCCTGGCAGATATGACATCCACCGGTGTAGATGCAGCCATGGGCTGTACCTTGGGATTTGACGGGGGAGGGCTGGCACTGCTGTATTCAGCCATGAATGCCGAAACCCCGCAGGTGGCTGAAATTATCGGTGAAAAGGGCCGCATCGTGATTCCCCAGTTCTGGAGTCCAAAAGAAGCAAACCTTTACGTCGGCGGCAAATTGAAGGAAACCTTCAAACAGCAGCATGAGGGAGAAGGATATCAGTTCGAAATTGCAGCCGTTCAGGATGATATCCGAAAAGGCAGGCTGGAAAATGAACTGATGCCGCTGGATCAATCCATCCAGATCGCTGAAGTAATGGATGAATTAAGGAGACAATGGGGATTGAGATATCCCTTCGAGTGAAGAAGAGTCATTTATCTTTGATTGAAGTGACTTCAGTGCCCTGGCCTTATATCGCTGAACTGTTTTATAGCTGACCCCCATTCTCCTTGCGATGCACATCAGGGTAAGTCTGTGGTAAAAGTATAAAACAATTACTTCCCTTTGCTTGGGATCCAATGCTGCCAGTGCTTCTTGAATGGCAGCATTCTGTTCTTTTTTTAGAAGGTCACCCTGAGGGTCTGCACCTTCATCCATAACGAAATCCAGTGGATCCAAACCATCCTGGTCCACCTGTATGCTGCGGGAAACGATGCTCCGTTCTTTTCGGCATAAATTGTAGATATCATAATTCAGCTTGGTTTTGATATAGGCCGGGAATGGAATTCCCTTTTGTTCATCAAAAGCATGGATTCCTTCCAATAGGCACAGGGCGGCTGATTGCAGCACATCCTCCCAATTGGGGCTGGTATGGTGTCGCTTGATTGTCGCGTAGATCAATGGCTTGAATCGGGAAAGCAGCTGCTCCGATGCCTCCCTGCTGCCTGCTTTGGCCTTCCGTACCAGATCGTTGATTTCTCTTCGCACTTTCTCCTGATTGTTCATGCTGCACATGCTTAATGCCTCCTTTGACTTTTTCCGCAAATGAAAAACTGGCATGAAAAAGGCCGCCAGGTAAACCGGTTATCCGGATCCTGACGGCTTTTCTTCTTTCTTGATTCCATTTGCTTGATTATGACAATATGTCTGCCATGATAAGAGTATAAATCAGAGTGTCAGCCAAATCCATTCCATTTTTCTGTCAATTGCCATTCATCTTTTTCTCATAGATTTCTCCTTTATCTGCCATGATTGTTTCATTTTGGAGCGGAAGGTGCAGCTTTAAAAAGCCCCAAAGGATGCCGCCCAGAATCTCAATCGCCTTTTTCTTATATCGATAGAAGGTGGAGCTGGAAATGAGCAGCCTGTCCTGAATTTCATCCTGATGGAGGGGTTTTTTGTCGATGTAGGCTGCATGCAGTATCTGAAAATACCTTTCACCGTTTTCAGGGTAGGTTTTCAGCTTCAGCATGGCTTTGTCCATGCAATCAACGATGACCCTGGATTCTTGCAGGCTGGACAGCCTTTCCTCCACAGCTGTCCGGCTTCGTTCATTGTTATACTCATCGATCTCCAGAGAAAGCAGGTGGAAGAGGTTGGACAGGTGGCGGCCCCCCATGTAGTGAACGGTTTTTTCCACATCATCCAGGCTTTCTTCCAAACTCCAGATGAGATTTCGGTAATTCTCAAGCAGCACTACCGTATTGCGAAAGACCTTGGCAGGCTCCTTACTTGGAATCCTCATTTCCATCACCTCAAATCTTTTGTTTCCTTCCGCTATTCCGGCCTTTCCCGACGTCTGCCTGTTCATAGGCCTGCAGTGTTGAATTTTTGCAGCTGATTTTGTTGATTATTGATTCTTCTCTTGCATCATCGGTACAGATAGCGTATAATAATACCAGAACATATGTTCGAGTATTTTGATTATAGCAAGGGTGTTTCCAATTGTCAAATTATTTTTGGGAAAATGGTAAGAGTTTTCCGTTTGGAAACAGCAGGCAATAGCTCAACTGACTCAACCCTGCCTATAGATAGGTTTCATCCCATTGGCTCGGAAGGACGGAGGATTGCATGAAATTTGGAGAATACCTCAGGCAGCTGCGAGTGGATAAGGGCATCTCACAACGAGAATTGGCTGATTTATCCGGCTTCAGCAACGCTGAAATATCCAAAATCGAATCCGGCGGCAGAAAGAAGCCGTCAACTGCTTTGTTGAAGGCAATGGCTCCTCATCTTGGTATTCCCTATGAAGTTCTGATGAACAAAGCAGGATATCTGGAAGAAGTGGTGATCCATACAGGCTATACCGAACATATCTTCAAGGATGACGACGGTAGTCTGGCCGATATCGTAAGAAAGGTCAAGGAAATGCAAAGGGCAGACAGTGACTGGGCCAACATTGCATACCGGGTTTCCAGGGAATTGTCGCGGGAAGATATGGAAGCCATCAAAGCCATTGCCAGCTCCTTATTAAGAAAGGCAGATGAGGGGAGATGACGGAAACCATGCTTGTACCGATGTCATCCATTTCCTTTCCATTTTGCAGCAGTAAGGCTCATCCTCCTGTTATTTCCAAACACAGGTCTGAGTTTATAGACTTACGGCTGAAACAGTTTATCCATCAAAATCAGATTCAGGAATGGCCTCTGGATTGTGTGGCCATTTTGCGCAAAATGAAGCAGTCGGGAAGCTATGGCATTCAAAGGATAAAACTACTCAAAACCCTTCCTGAAAAGGTCGATGCTGCTGCCCAGTACAATGCAGAAGCAGGGGAATATGCAGTTTTTATCAATCATCAGCGATTCTGCTATCCCTTCCAAAAATCCTCTCACCGCCGGCTTAACTTCACTGTTGCTCATGAAATCGGGCATATTGTATTGGAACATCTAATTCTTCCGCGAAAATCCAAAACTGACAGGGAGGTTCATATGGAGGATCTGGAGGCCGATGAATTTGCAGCCCGTCTGCTCATGCCTCAGAAGCTGCTCAGCTCCTTCAATTATTACTCCATCCCTGTCATAGCTGCCTGGCTGAATGTGTCAAACAGCGCACTGGTCTATAGGCTCAACCGGTTGAACCGGGTTGACCTGATTACCACCCGCAAGGTAAAAAGCTGTATCCGCTGCGGAAACATTCGTTTTTCACCTTTTGCCCTTTATTGTGGTGTGTGCGGCCAACCGCTGGATAGAGGAAGCATGGGGATTCGCCGCATCTATTATCCGGATGAGGTTTCCATGGACTCCCGTAAGCGGTCTCTAATCTGTGCAAAGTGCCAAAAATCAATCGCAGCCATTACCGGGGAGCATTGTCCCTGCTGCAGCACCAGCATCTTCAACCTGTGCAGCAACATTGATGATGGCTGTTCCTATGCAAACCCTGCCTATGCCCGCTGCTGTGAAATGTGCGGGAAGCCGACGCACTATCAAAGGGAAGGACTCTTTCCCAGCTGGAAAAGGGAGTTTTTCAGGGTACACGAGGGAGTATAGATTGATGTGTATACCCTCAATTATATGGATACAAGGTAAAAATTTTGTGATATAATATCGAATTGAGAGAGCGGCGGAAGGATAAGTCAGTTCAGGACGAAAAGGATCGATCTATAAAATAGATGGGTATACACGAAGCAGATGGAGTCATTGTGACAAAAATCACGGAAGGGGTTTCCATTCCTTGATAAAATATTGTAGTGATGAATACAAATACAAAGGGAAAGGAACGAAGTGTGTATGATGTTTTGTTATCAATGCCAGGAAGCAGCCAAAAACACAGGCTGTACCGTGAGAGGTGTATGCGGAAAGAATGAGGAGGTTGCCAATCTTCAGGATTTGTTGATTTATGGCCTGAAGGGAATCGCCCATATTGTTGTAAAAGAAGGGCTGGATCCTGCCGACCTCAAAGAGGTCAACTATGAAACCATCAACAGCCTGTTTATGACCATCACCAACGCCAACTTTGATGCGGATTCCATCGAAAGGCAGATTAAAAAGGTGCTGTCCCTCCGGGATGAGCTGGCAAAATCGGTATCAGCGGAAGGCCTGCATGATGCGGCTGTATTTCAGGTTGATTCCAGGGAATCCATGCTGGAGAAAGCAGCCTCTGTCGGGGTCCTGTCCACGGAAAACGAAGATGTTCGTTCCCTGCGTGAGCTGATTACCTACGGCTTGAAGGGTATGGCAGCCTATGCAGAGCATGCATATAATATCGGTAAAGAAAACCTGGAGGTTTACTCCTTTATCTACGAAGCCCTTGCGGCTGCTCTGGATGACACACTGTCCGCTGACGAACTTGTTGCTCTGACATTGAAGACCGGTGAACATGGCGTAAAGGTCATGGCTCTTTTGGATGAAGCCAATACCTCCAAATACGGCAATCCGGAAATCACAGAGGTGAATATCGGTGTAAGAAGCAATCCGGCCATTCTGATCTCCGGCCATGACCTGACGGATCTGGAACAGCTCCTGGAGCAAACAGAAGGAACAGGGGTAGACGTTTATACCCACAGTGAAATGCTGCCTGCACATTACTATCCGGCCTTCAAGAAGTATGATCATTTTGCAGGCAACTATGGCAATGCATGGTGGAAGCAGGTTACCGAGTTTGAATCCTTCCGCGGCCCCATTCTGTTTACCACAAACTGCATCGTACCGCCAAAAAGCGAAGAGGTCCGAAGCAGAATCTTTACCACCGGGTCCAGCGGTTATCCCGGATGCAAGCATATCGTTGCAGATGAAAACGGCAGGAAGGATTTCTCTGAAATCATTGAACTGGCCAAAACCCTGCCTGCACCGGAGGAAATCGAAACAGGAACCATTGTCGGAGGCTTTGCCCATAACCAGGTCATGGCTCTGGCAGACAAGGTTGTGGATGCCGTGAAGACCGGCGCCATTAAGAAGTTCTTCGTTATGGCAGGCTGCGACGGGCGAATGAAGTCCAGAAGCTATTACACCGAGTTTGCCGAACAGCTTCCCAAGGACACGGTTATCATGACTGCAGGCTGTGCGAAATACCGCTACAACAAGCTGCCTCTGGGTGATATCGGCGGCATACCGAGAGTGCTGGATGCGGGTCAGTGCAACGATTCCTATTCCCTGGCAGTCATCGCACTGAAGCTGAAGGAAGTATTCGGCCTGGAAGACATCAATGAGCTGCCCATTGCCTTCAACATCGCATGGTATGAGCAAAAAGCAGTCATTGTCCTGCTTGCCCTCTTGTATCTCGGTGTGAAGAACATCCACCTTGGGCCCACCCTGCCCGCCTTCCTTTCCCCCAATGTAGCCAATGTACTGGTAGAAAAGTTTGGGATCGCAGGAATCGGCACCGTTGAAGAAGACATCGAGCTGTTCATGGCTCAGTAAGTGTGGACTTGTATAGGACAGCAATTGCATAGCTCTTTAAAAGCAAGTGCAAGAAAATAAGATAGCCCCGCCGGTCCGCAGCTGGCGGGGCTTTTAAAACAGAAAAATTTGTTGACGGAGAGTAGAATGAGAAGACAGAAACCATACGTAATATTTTTAGATATAGACGGCACCTTATATACCACTGAGGCAGGTATCCCTCAGGAGAACATTGATGCAATCCACCAGGTCAGGCAGGAAGGCCATATGGTGCTTGTTAACACAGGGCGGTCCTATGCCAACATACCGGTCAGCATTATGGAATCCGTCCCGCTGGACGGAGCCGTATCTGCCCTGGGCTCTGATGTGCGCATCGGCGGGGAACAACTGCATAGCTGTATCTTCAGCCCGGACCAGCTGTATATGATTACAGAGTATTTCCTGTCAGAAAAAAGGTATTGTGTACTGGAGGGAGAAGAAGAGGTCTTTGTCATCAATCCGAGGAAGGTTGACAGCAAGGTACCCATTTCCTCCCCCGATGATTTTGTAACCTTATACCCGAATGCCAGAATTAATATCCTTGCTGCCAGAGGGGTTGTGACAGATCGGGAAAAGGAACTGTTTGGGGATGATTTTTTCCATTACCAGCATGACCGTTATTACGAGTGTGCATTAAGGGGAAACAGCAAATCCCGGGGAATGGAAATGATCATGAACCATCTGGGCTTGACCAGGCAGGACAGCATTGCCATAGGGGATAGTCTGAATGATGTGGATATGCTGCAATATGCAGGGCTGAGCATAGCAATGGAAGACGCCCATGATAAAGTCAAGGAAGTCTGCGATGCGATTACCTATACAGCAGAACAGGCAGGTGTCGCTGCAGCATTACGAAAATATGTACTGGAGAAGGAATATTCATATATTTGAGTACACAGCTTGATAGGGCAAGGTGCTGCTGCATAGGAGGAATAAGTCGTTTCTGACACAGCCAAATCGTGTATCATATTATATTCGAATAAAAAGGAGAATGTATATGTCCCGTATGTCACGAAGGTCCCGAAAGGTGCGGAAATCCCGCAAGACCGTATCCATCATCAGTAATATCACATTTGTTGTAACCATACTTCTGGCTGTGTATATCTTTATCAGCAGCTTTTTGCTCAGACGCTCCCTATTGCCGGGTGTCTGCCCGATTGATAACAACCGAACCCTGATCTACATTGCCATCGGTTTTGGCCTTGTAACCTTTGTATTATCGTTTTTTGATGTCAAGGCGAAAAAAAGCAGGGGCACTGCAGCTGACACGGAATCGGCTGAAGGGGAGGAGTAAGTTCAATCGGAGGAAACAATTGAAGAGGGTGAACCTGCTAAAAGTATTTTAGCAGTTCATTCAATAATAGAGCTTATTGGACAGGGAAGGATGATCATCTCTGTCCTTTTTTTCTTTCTGCTGAAATCTATATGTGTAAGGCAAAACGGATATCCAGCCTTGCCAAGCTCAGCAGGAAGGAGGTGCAAGACGAATGGCATTGGAGAGCAGACCACTGAATACCAGGGTGCAGATTCAGTTTGACCTTGGTACGGACGGGGATGGAAAGAAGCTGACTGCTTCGAAATCCATCAGCAACATCAAACCCGAAACCTCTGATCAGGATGTTTATGATGTAGCAAGCGGACTGGCGCAGCTGCAGTCCTATCCGGTCAGCGTGATTCGCAAGGTAGAGCAGACCGACCTGGTAAATGCCGGGTAATGTCTGCCGGTTATATTCGGATAGGAAGGAGGTGAGAGAAGAGTGGAGACCAAGCTGGAAATGATTTTCAAAACCGGTATCGGCAGGCGCTTTCGCCTGACCCTGGACAGCCCCAGACCGGATCTGACCCCTGCTGAAATTGAAGCAGCCATGGACATGATCGTTGCAAAGGATCTGTTTGCTGTGGATGGCGGCGTTACCGAGGCGGACAGTGCTCAGATCATAACAACCCAGATCGAACCAGTTGTTTTCGAATAATATCGATCGGACTGCGAGGGGGGAGTGAGGCTTCACTCTCCCTTTGCTTTCCCAAAGGCTTTGAAAGGAGGGAATGCATTTGGAACAGGTACTGGGAATGATTGCCAACATGGGTTTTCCCATTGTGATTTCGGTTTATCTTCTGGTGCGGATTGAAAACCGGATGGAAAACCTGTCGCAGTCCATTCAATCACTGACCCGTGCCATCAGTGAAATGAAATAACACAAGGGCGGTCAAAGACCGCCCTGTTCATGAAATGGTTACATACAGCCATGAGTGGCATTTTTTCGCTTGGAGATTATGATTCAACGGTTGCAGCGGTTTCATCCAGGGTTGATGCTTTCAGCTTGTCCACCAGCATGTAGGCCACCTGGTTGATGCTTTGCGACCCGGCAACCAAAACAAAGTCTCCCGGTTGCAGCTGTTCAGCCAGAAAGTCAACGATATCCTCAAAATTGCTGATACAGACGGCTGGCGTGTCATACCTTTCCGTTACCGCTTCTGCCAGCATCTCACTGGAAACACCCCAGGCATTGGCCTCCCGATCCGAGTAGATATCATTCATAATCAAATAATCGCATATCCCAAGAGCTTCTGCAAATTCATCGAAGAAGTAATACACTCTGGAATAGGTATGGGGCTGGAATACAACCCACAACCTGCGATGTTCGTAGTTACGGCAGGCCTGTATTGTTATTTTCACTTCGGTAGGATGATGGGCATAGTCCTCAAATACCTTGATTCCATTGACTTCACCGCGAGGCTCAAAGCGGCGTTTTGCTCCGGAAAAGTTCAGCAGGGTATGCTGCATGGTCTCTTTGGAAACACCTAGGAAATCGCAGCAAATAATCGACGCAAGGGCATTCAGGACATTGTGAAGGCCAGGAATGACCGACTCAAAATGTCCAAAGAGCTGTCCATGCTTATAAACATCGAACTGAGGGAGTCCGACTGAGTTGTATTGAATATCTGTAACCTGAAAATCATTGCCCGGGTTCAGTCCAAAGGTGAGAACCTTACATTCACAGGATTCTTTGATAAAGGACAGATTCTCGTCATCGCCGTTTAGAACCAATAACCCATCTCTGGGTACAATTTGGGCAAACTTCAAAAAGGAGGCACGGATCTGCTCAATTCCCCCCTTGAAGTAATCCAGATGATCCTCCTCCACATTCAATATGACTGCAATCTGATGCTGGGAGTAGAGGAAGCTGTCAACGTATTCACAGGCTTCGGTCACGAAATAATCGCTGTTTCCCACCCTGAAATTGCTGTCAATCTCTGGGATGGTACCTCCAACGCTGATGGTTGGGTCGAGGTCGGCATGAAGCAGCATCATACTGATCATAGAAGCGGTTGTGGTTTTCCCATGGGTGCCGGATACGGCTATGGTGCCGGGGTAGAGGGTTGTCAAATAGCCCAAAAACTCCTTACGCTGCATAATCGGCAGCCCCCGATTGGCGGCTTCCACCATTTCGGGATTGCTGCTTTGAATGGCAGCGGTATAAACCACAAGATCACAGTCATTGGGAATGTTTTCAGCACGATGCCCGATTGCAATGGAATAGCCTTCGCTTTCAAATTTATCGGTGTAGGCACAGGGCCGCATATCCGAGCCGGAGATTTGAAAGCCCTTGTGCAGAGCGATATGAGCCAATCCGCTCATACTTGTTCCGCCAATGCCGATAAAGTGAATTTTTTTTATTTTCAAGGGATCCACACTTTTCACCTTGGCACCTCATTTCCCCAGAATTTTGCCAAACATCCGCTTCAGGAAAGGCTTCTTCTCAGCAGCGGGTGCTTTTTCTGCCTCATGCTGAGCCGCTGCTTTTGGTTTAACGGCTTCGGTTTGCTGTTCGCTTCGTGCAGCGCGGGTCCTGCGCTGATTAGAAGCTTGATCTTTATTGCGGTTATAGGAGCTTGCTTTATGCTCTGCCGGAGAGGCATGCCCTGGCTGCCTGCCGGTGATTTGCTTTGTCTGTTTGGCTGCACCCTGAGGGGTCTTCTGAGCCTGCCTGCTGTCATCCGACTGTGCGGAGCGGGTTGGTCTGCCCTGATCCTGCCCTTGAGTCGGTCTTTGACCTTGACCTTGTCTTTTTGCCCCGCTTTTTTGATAGGGCTTCTTTTCATAGGGTCTGCGTTTGCCTTTGCTGCCCTTGCTGCTTGATCCGGAGCTGCCGGATCTGGATGTACGGCTGCTATGCTGGCTTGGCAGAGAATGAGCCTTGATCCATGCATCGGAGAGTTCTTTTTGCTCCGCCAGCCCTTCATCCGTCGGGAGCTCCGCCTCGGGGATCATGGTTCCGATGTGCTCTTCAATGGCGTAAAGCGTCATGATGTCCTCACCGGTGACCAGAGAAATGGCACGCCCGTCATGGCCTGCCCGGCCGGTACGCCCGATGCGGTGGATGTAGCTGTCTAATTCCAGCGGCACGTCGTAGTTGATAACAAGGGACAAATCCTCAACATGAATGCCTCTTGCTGCCACATCTGTTGCAACCAGTATCTGATAGCTTCCTTTTTTGAACTGCTGGATGTTCTGCATTCTTTTATTCTGAGGGATGTCTCCGTGAAGGGCTTTGGAAGCATATCCCTTGTGGGTCAGAAAACGCTGCACCTGGTCAACGGCTGCTTTGGTATTGCAGAAGATCATACAGGTTTCAGGCCGCTCTGTCAGCAGCAGGCGATTCAACCAGGTACGCTTCTCGTTTCTTTCCACCCGATAATACTTTTGCTCAATGGTGTCAACGGTACGGGTTTCTGATTGAATTTCAATGGTTACCGGATCTCTCATGTATTGCCTGCACAGCCTGGCTATTTCTTCGGGGATGGTTGCCGAAAACAGGAGGGTAACCCGCTTCCTTGGAATGGTCCGGATAATGCGCCGTACCTGATCGATAAAGCCCATATCCATCATTCGATCCACTTCATCCAGCACCAGAAATTGGATATTCCCTGTTTTTAGATTTCCCTGCTCAATGTGGTCATAAACCCGGCCCGGTGTACCGGTAACGATGGTTACATTGCTTTCCAGGGCGCGGATTTCCGTATTGATGTTGTGCTGCCCATAAACCGCTGTAGAGGTGTGGGCAAGGTACTTTCTCATCTTTTTCAGATCATTGTCCACCTGGACAGCCAATTCTCGGGTAGGCTCCAATATCAGACACTGAGGGCCTTGGTCGGAGGGATCGGTAAGCTGAAGTACCGAAACGCCGAATACTGCGGTTTTGCCGCTGCCGGTCTTGGACGTGACAATGACATCCTTGCCATCCAGAACATGGGGGATGGCCTTGGACTGTATTTCTGTGGGCTGCTGAAACTCCATTTCCTCAAGGGCTTTCAATATGGGCTCCGACAGACCCAGCTCTTTAAAACTGCTGCTCATGTATATCTCCTATCGCTTTGGTATAAAACAGACTCGATCTCTATTTCTGAACTGCTTCTATCTAAAACTCTTAGTATATAGCATGTTAACCAGATTTTTTAATTATGAAATCGCATTTAAACAATAACATATTGCCCCTTGCAATGCAAGTATACACCTGCATTTGACAGCATTTGGATACCCTGATTTCCATTTAAGTTCTCTTGTTGTTATAAGCTGCATAATATTAAGGGGAGATACTTTTTTGATTCTTGAAGATTTGCTCATTGTAACCTTTATCTGATCAAAGCAGAAGAAAAGACGGCAGGGTATGAATAAAGTAATTTGAATATATTGTATATAATCCGCGGTAAAATTTGTAAATAATGCACTATTGCAATTTGGTTAAACCATTGGCTATAATTAATATACAGCATTTATAAATGGGATTTAATAATATACTGGAGGCAAATAGATGAAAGCCGAAAACTATATTATGGGGATTGATGGCGGCGGGACAAAAACCATCGCACTGGCAGCCGGAACCGATGGCTGGGTCTACGGTGAGAGTCAGGGAGACTCAATCAATTACAATGCGATTGGAATGGAAAAGGCAAGAGTCAATATGAAGAGTGTGCTGCGCGACCTGGAAAAAAGTACGGGCATATCACGGTTTCGTGCTGTTTGCATCGGCTCATCAGCCATTTTTTATACCCCTGTGGGAACACAATACAAGGAATTTCTCAATGACATGTTTCAATCGGACAATGTATATATGCTTGGTGATATACAAATAGCAATGGAGAGTATGCTTTCACCGCCTCCTTATGCATTGGCAATCAGTGGAACGGGCTCAATCGTTGCAGCCTGTGACGAATACCAAAATATACAGCATGCTGGAGGGTGGGGTTATCTGCTTGGTGATGAGGGTAGTGCATATCGAATAGCCATAGACGGTATCAAGGCTGCCATCAGTTATTACGATGGGCTGGGTGAAGAAACCGCTTTAACAGATGAAGTGATGTCCTATTTTCAAATTCAGGATATGCGTAGTCTTGTTGAAAAAATCTATCATTCCAACGCTTCCCACAGCTACTTGTCTTCATTCGCAACAAACGTTACCCGGTGCGCTGAAGCAGGCGATCATGCAGCCTGTTATGCTGTTGTTGTTAATTCACATAAGCTCGCTGACCATGCGGTTGCTTTGTTGAAAAAATATGATAATCAGACCACCATACCGCTTGCAGTGTCAGGGGGAGTATTTATGAACAGCAAATTGTTCTTTGAGAGCTTTGCAGCAAGGATACACAGCCAGTTAAACAATATTCAAATCAATAAGCTTGAATATCCGCCGCAGGTCGGCGCTTTGATACACTGCCTGAAACGCATGGGTCTTCCTATTACGAAGGAGTTTTTGCAAAACATAAGAAAAAGCTATCCGGCAGTCCAAGGTGAGATAAATGGATAAAGCAAAAGAATATATTGAACTGATAAACAGCAAGATAAATCGTTTGCTCGAGCTGTCCGTACAAGGTATTCATCAAGCAGCCCAAGTGCTGGCTGATACGTTACAAAACAATAAGACCGTTTATGTATTTGGCACAGGGCATTCGCATATGTTTGCGGAAGAGCTCTTTTACCGTGCAGGAGGGCTTGCTGCCATACATCCCATACTGGAGACTCCTCTTATGCTGCACGACAGTGCCAGTTCCAGTACAAAAATGGAGCGTATGCAGGGGTATGCATCGATCATTGCTGAAAAATATGGTTTTTCTGCTGGCGACCTAATCCTGATCGCCTCCAACTCAGGCAGAAATGGGGTATGTATAGAACTGGCCCTTGAAGCGAAAAAGCTTGGCCTTACCGTCCTTGTTCTGACAAACATGAAGCAGGCAGAAAACAGTACTTCCAGGCACCTCAGTGGGAAACTGCTGCACCAGTGTGCAGACCTTGTTCTGGATAATCTAGGCGATCCGGGCGACGCTGCCATAAGCATAGAGGGTTTAAGCAGCAAGATTTCTCCTACTTCAACCGTTATGGGATCGATTATCTTGAATGCCGTCGTAGCACAAGCTGTACAAATCATGATAAACAATGGATACATCCCTGAAGTTTTTCGCAGCAGCAATCTTGATGACGGTGATAAGATAAATGAGAAGTATATTGAAAAATATAAAAAGGAGATTCATTCGCTATGATCCTTCCCGTACCACAACAATATCTTAGAACAGGAAACAGGGTGAAGCTGCCATCAAACAAGCTGCTGGGCGTTCATGGAGATTATGTGCTGCAGGCAGAAAAGTGGCTTTTAACATGGGGCTTGGTATTAGATTCGTCATATAATCTGCTGATTTCCATATCATTGAAGGAAGAAGCGGACAGGAAGGTTACTGAAGCATATCGCCTTGAAATAAATACCTGTAAAGATCAGCAACACATAGCTGAGTTCAAGCTGTATTGCAGCTGCGAACGTGGAATGCGAAACGGTCTTAATACGATTGCCAAGCTTCTGGAAAACGCTGAACTGGAAAGCGGTACAATAGAGGATTACCCAAAGTTTAGGATACGTGGAATGATTGAGGGATTTTACGGCTGGCCGTGGAAGCAGCCCCAACGTCTGTCCATGCTGGAGGTGATCTCTAAGTACAACATGAACTGCTACTTTTATGCCCCGAAAGATGACCTGTACCTCAGGGATAAGTGGTATGAACGATACGATACGGAAAACCTTTCCATCCTGCAGGAACTCGTAGAAAAAGCCCGGCAATGCTGCCTCGATTTTTACTACTGCCTCAGTCCAGGTATCACAATAAGCTATACCAATCAAATGCATTTTGAATCCCTTATTCAAAAATTGCAGCAGGTATATGCTTTGGGGGTACGCCATTTTGGTATCTTATTGGATGATATACCCAACACACTCCAATACCCGGAAGATAAAGAGAGATTTCCATCAATAGCCGAGGCACACGCTTATTTTGTCAACCGATTGGTGGATTATTTGCAGGATTTTGATGCTTCCATCAAGCTGGCTTTATGCCCGCTGCAGTATTATGGCAGTGGAGAGGAAGAGTACATTCGCGCTTTCAGCGCACTGCTACCCAAGGATGTCATGCTATTTTGGACCGGAGAAAACATCTGTTCACAAAAGCTGACGGTAGCTGCAGCGCAGGAGTTTCGTGAATACACAGGCCATGCTCCGCTCTATTGGGATAATTATCCTGTAAACGATGCGAATATGGTGAACGAAATGCACCTGGGCCCGGTTATAGGACGGGAGAAGGAGCTTTATCACTACAGCCATGGAATCATTGCAAACGGGATGCCCTATTGTGAGGCTTCAAAAATTCCCTATATAACCATAGCCGGTTTTCTTTGGAATCCGGATCAATACAGGCCTGAGGGAGCATGGAGCGAAGCAACCCGGCGTATTGTCGGGGAAAACGATGCACCTGTCTTTATGTATTTTGCAGAACACATGCGAAGATCCTGTCTGCAGGACGATATGCATTCTGCTTCCCTTGCAAAATGTCTGTTTGATGTCAGGTTTCATTTAAAAACCGGTCAAAAGGCTGTGGCTGAAAAAATCCTGGAAAGGTATCTGGATAGGGTGAACAGATGTGAACAGATGCTTAAAGCCGGTATGGAGAATTCTGTACTGCAAAAGGAATTATCCAGATGGGAAGAAAAATTCTTTGTCTACTGCAAGCTGCTTAACCTGGCTTATGAATGTATTAGAAAGAGAGACGACAAATTGGTTTCCGAAATTCTTGCCATGCAAGATTCCTATAATAACATGTGCGCTGTATTGACAGATTTTTGCTTTGAAGAATTTCTGGATGAAGTAACACAAAAATTTAAGGAGGAGAAAAAATGAAAAGGATTCCATTGCTGATTTCATGTTTGTTGATTGTTCTCATCATGATCCTGACCTCTTGTGTCCAGAAAGATTCTCCGTCAACGGATCCGATGCCGGATGAATCTCCAAAAGAAACCGCCTCGCCCCCCCAGACCCAAAGCGACGTTATCATCCGCCTGGGAATGCAGTTCCAGGAAGACAGTGTCATGGCAGTTTACCAGGCAGCCAAAGAGAAGTTTGAAGCCGACAATCCCGGTGCAGTGATTGAGTTTGTACTGCAAGAGAGAGACCTGTATGATACAATTGGCCTGCCTACCCTTCTTGATGGCAAAAATTCTCCTGATATATATTTTGAATGGGCTGGTCAACGACTGATTGATCGCCGTGCCGAAGGCTATCTTGCCCCGATCCCTGAAATGCAGGGTGAATGGAAGGAAATGTTTTTTGAAAGTGCCTTCAGCGGCTCAACATTCGATGGTGTCCCGCATATGGTACCCCAATCCACCGATATCAGCGTCATGATATGGTATAATGTCAAGATGTTCGAAGAGCTGAATATCAGTGTGCCTGCTACCTGGGACGAAATGCTGGCTGCATGTGAAAAAATCAAGGCAGCTGATAAAATCCCCTTTGCTGTTGGCAACAAAGGTTTTTGGCCGGCCGGCAACTGGGGTGGACACATCATTTCCCGTATTGTTGGCGAGGAAGCATACAGTAAAGCTTTAATGGGCGAATCTGATTTTAATACACCGGAGTTTGCCAAGGCCATGGATTACTTGAAGGAGCTTGGAATAAAGGGTTATATCAATGATGATATGAGCGCATTGACAGATGAGGAAGCCGGTGTTTTATTTTACACAGGCGAAGCCGCCATGTATCCGCTGGGCAACTGGGTTGTCGCAGATATGAATGCAAATGCCGAAGAGGATTTTCTGGCAGACTATTTTAATCTGCCTGCAATCACAGGGGGCAAGGGTGATCAGACCAGCGTCATGGGAGTCAACACCGGACATGTAATCAACGCAAAAACACAGCACCATGACCTTTGTGTCGCCTTCCTGAAGGTGTTCTCTTCCACGGAAAATCTTATCAGCATGGCACAGCAAGGCTACCTGCCTCCAGCAAAAGGAGTTGTAACAACAGAAAATGCTGATGCGTTAATGGTCAAAATGATGGATGAAACCCTTGCAGGAACCGGCACAGTTGTTGCACCACCCGATACCGGTTATAACCTTGAGATTGCCAACAACCTTTACGAAGCCATAGCAAAAGCTTTAACCGGTCAATATGATTCCACAGAGGTACTGGCATCACTGGATGAAGCGAATGCACATCTTCGCTAGACCAGGTACAGTTTGGTAATATCCGCCTTCCCTGCTATGGCAGGGAGGGCGTCCCAGGGAGGATACAGACAAATGCAAGGCATGATCAGGACAAGGAAGAATCAAAAAAATGAACTCTCGGGTTACTTGTTTGTTGCCCCTGCATTCATTATTTTTCTTATTTTTGTTTTGCTGCCGGTGCTTATCACTTTTGCCTACAGCTTTTTTAGATATGATGGATTCAATCCCATGCAGTACATCGGCTTTAGTAACTACAGCCGTCTTTATTTAGATAAAATCCATCTGCAGGCATATATGAATACTTTTATTTATATTGCGCTGACTCTGGTGTTGGAAGTAGGTGTTGGCTTAACCCTGGCTGCATTGGTCTCAGCCCGGTTTAAGGGCTCCATCTTTTTCCGTACCGCTTTTTTTACCCCGGTCTTGCTGCCCGGTGTTGTTGTGGGAATGCTGTGGACATTTGTATATAACCAGCGTTTCGGTCTTCTCAATGCCCTGCTCAAGGCAATAAAGCTTGAAAGCCTTGCAATCAGCTGGCTGTCAAATGAGAAAACGGCCCTGATTGCCGTTTCTGTCGTGTCCGGATGGATATTTGCCGGGTACTACATGACGATATTCTATGCGGCAATACAGCGTATACCGAAAGACCTATATGATGCTGCTGATATAGACGGTGCCAGTCCCATCAGACAGTTTCTGTATATTAAGCTTCCTCTCATAATGGATATGGTGGTGGTTGCTGTTTTACTTTGCGTCACGGGTGCCTTCCAGGGATTTGACCTCTTTTATGTTATGACCAACGGTCAGCCGAATCATAAAACCGAAATTGTAACGACCTGGCTGGTGCGCATTGTTTTCAATAATCGTGATGTTGGCTACGGCTCTGCCATGTCAGTTGTGCTTACGCTGATCGTTTTAATCATGGCTGTTGGTATAAACAAGGCCAGGAGACACACAGAATACTAGCTTGGATAATCAAAGACAACATCAGCCTTGAGTAAGGCATGCTATAATACATTGACACAGGGGTGTAGGAATGAAAACAAAGAAACCTCTTGCTGCAATTGTTTATTATCTGGTAATGATCATCATCTCAGCTTATTGCTTCTTTCCCATGATATGGATGGTGTATTCATCCTTCAAGACGAATTTGTCCATCTTCAAGTATCCGCTTGCCCTGCCGGAGTCGGTCAGCTTTACCAATTGGAAGGAAGCATGGCGTATAGGTAAAATCAGCGTTTATGCGGGTAACAGCCTTTTCATAACCGCTACAACCACAGCTGCCTTGTTGCTGTTTTCAGCTATGGCGGCCTATGCCTTCAGCCGAATCTCATTTAAAGGCAAGGGTGTATTGGTGTCCTTGTTTGTCCTTGGATTGTTTTTACCCATACAATCTTACTTTATTGCACAAAATGCCATTATCAATTTCCTTCACCTTGGTGACAGCTTTTTTTGCCTTATCCTGCCCTATATTGCAATGGGGGTTTCCCTGGCAATATACATCTTAAGAGAGTATTTTTCAGCTATTCCAACAGAAATGGACGAAAGTGCGCGGATAGATGGTGCGGGTCATGCACAGATTTTTTGGGCTGTCATGCTGCCAATGGTAACCCCGGGGCTTGCTACAGCCGGCGTTTTCACAACACTTTCAGTATGGAACGAGTTCTTGCTGGCCCTTTTATATATTCAAAATCCGGATATGAAGACTCTGACGGTTGGGATGTATGCCTTTTCAGGCCAGCACTCCACAGACTATGCCATGCTGTTTGCCGGTCTCAGTATGATTACCATACCAATGATTTTGGTTTACTTCATGTTTAACAAGGTTATTGTATCTGGTATAATTGAGGGTGCCGTTAAAGGCTAGGCTTCCTGCGCAAACAGTGGATCATCGATTTTATTATATCATGGAAGGATGTTTCAAATGAAATCCGCCATCGTCTTAGCAGCTGGTAAGGGTCGAAAAATATGGCCTTATTCCGAAGTTCGCAGTAAAACCATGATCAGAGTATCCAATAAACCCATATTGGCCTACAGTATTGAAGCATTGCTGGAGTCAGGTTTTGATGACATCATTATTGTTGCTTCGGATTATATAGAAGAAATCCGAAACTATTTTGCAGGAACGGAGGGAGTCAGCATTGTTTATGAAAAGGCTCCCCGGGGGACGGCCTTTTCAGCTCTGTTTGGGCTGCAATTTATTAAAAATGAGAAGTTCCTGCTGCTTTACGGGGATACCATCTTATCAAAGCAGGATATCCAAAGACTGTGGGCTTCAGCAGAGCAGGGGAAATTGCCTTCCGCGCTGCTGGCTCCCATTACAGAACAGGTACAAAACTATATTTGCTGTGACATGATTAACGGCGAAGTAGGGAATATAAAGGGACACCCACGGGATGAATGCACCCACTTTTTTGCAGGTTTTGCCTTCGATTCCAGTATGGAAACTTTCCTTCGCAACAACTCCGGCCGGTTTACCAATATACAGGTTGGAATGATGCCTCCTCAGGAAGGCTATCTGGAGATGTCACTTGCGGATTATATTACTTCCGGGCATCGTGTTGCCGCAATAGAAGTCCATGAAGAGGTCTATGACATCGATAAGCCATGGCATATTCTAATGGCCAACAAGGCATTGAATCGGAAAAAATGTTCAGAATTAACCCAGAATATACTGGCTTCAGGCGCTGAAATCGATTCTGCTGCCCGTATTAAGGGCTATATAAGTCTTGGGAAAAACAGCCGGATCGGGCCAAACGTTTCTGTTGACGGGAATATAATAGTCGGAGACAATACAGTAATAGATAATGGCGCGATTCTAAACGGCAATATCATTATAGGAAATGATTGCCTCATCACTCATTATTGCTACATTGAGGAGGATTCCACAATATGCGATAGATGTGTAATCAATCATTATGCAGAACTGTCTGGAATTGCCATGCCCGGTTCTTATCTTTATCATTACATGCATGTTTATGGTATAATTGGAGAAAATGCGGACCTCGGTGCAGCTACAGTCTGCGGCAGCCTGCGTTTTGATGATGGCGAAACAACCCACAGGATTCTCGGGCGGAAGGAAATTCCGAAAGACTACTCGGATGCCTGTTATATTGGGGATTATTGCCGCACCGGTGTCAATGCAATGCTGATGCCTGGTGTCAAGATGGGTGCGTACAGCATTGTAGGTGCCGGTGTTTTGCTGGAACAGGATTTACCTTCCAAAACCCTCGTCTATACAAAGCAGGAGTTACATTATAAGCCCTGGAACAGTGATAAATACGGCTGGTAAAGAAAACTCATACGGACCAACAATAATGAAAAGCTGGAGTATTGAATGAAACACTTAACACAAAAGAGTATTAAAGAAAACAACATACATCTTGTATTTAGTGCATTAAGGTCAAAGGATAAGATTTCACGCATCGCTATTTCCAAAAAAACCGGGCTCAGTGTGATGACCGTTGGGAAGATCCTGGATGTTTTAATAAAAGCTGGGATGGTCATTGAAGAAAAGGATGTTGTCCCGGGTCCGGGTCGCAAGCCCGGAACCCTGTCCGTATTAAAGCAAGGGCGCAGCGTGCTGATATTGGATTTGGTCGGGTACATATTCCGCTTCGGATTTCTAAATCTTCATTTTGAACTGCAGGGTGATTGGCTGGAATACGAGTACAATCACTCCTGTTCATACGAGGAAAACCTGGTTCAGGCATTGAACTGTTTTAATGAAACGGCTTATTCACCAATTGTAAAAAAACAGCTGCTGGGTGTGGGTGTGTGTGTTCCGGGTCCCTATTATCATGAGAAGGATATTGTCATAAATGAACTGATCCCTGAGCTCGACAAAGTACAGCTGAAGGCAATACTAAAAGACTATTTCGGTAACATGCCGATATATATCGACCAGGACGTCAGCCACTCTGCGCGGTATATGGGTTTATACGAAAGCAAGGCAAAGTACATTTTTTACGCCTTTGTCGGCGATGGTGTAGGCGGCGCAGCCTATTACAACGGTGCACTTCTGCCCAGCGAGCACAATTACTCAGGTGAATTTGGTCAATTTAAAATGCAGGACGGCAAAACACTTGAAGCCCATATTTCTACTGCAAATCTGAATAAGGTTCTTCCCGGATTCTCAGCAAGAAGCAGAAAGGTTACGCTGCAAGCTGACAACGATGCATGCGTACGTTATATAAAGAAGGTTATCGACTATTTGGCTGATGCTTTTTGTAATATTACATGGCTTTTGGATCCTCAACTGATCATTTTGGAGTCCCTGTATCTTTCCCTGTATCCAAGCTTCATTCGTGAGCTGAATGATGTCTTTGCTCATGCAATGAACGACCGAAGAAAAGAGTATCTTCCACATATCATAGGCTTTACACAAGGCGGCAGCTCCTATAAGGGAGCCGCACAGGCTGTTATGGAAAAGTATTTAGAAAGTCTTGTGTAAGGCTTTATACAAACACACCAAAGGTAAAAAGTGCCGCAACTTCTAGGTTGC
>DURK01000042.1 GCA_012837325.1 Clostridiales bacterium | reverse complement strand
TCGATTACTGTTGGTTGCGTGATTATATTCATTTTTCAAGGTTCATCACCACAATTGTGGTGGGAAAGTTGAGTTATAGATCTTAATAAGTCCAATAGAAGCAATATGATTAAATATGAATAATGAGGAATGTTTTATTTCTTGTCTCATGCTTAAATTTTTGATAGAATGATAACAAGTATGTATTTATATTGCCGTATAAAGAAATTGTAACTTGAAGGATAGAATACTTCATGTTATAGTTATAAAAATGATTTAAGGAGGAGAAATTATGAAAACCAAAGCGATTAAGGGGTCGCTTGCTCTGATATTGGCTTTGCTGTTTGCCTTTTCAGCAGTGAGCTGTTCCCAACCGGCCGATAATGGTGTGGATTCAACACCAACAGCCGCACCGGAAAAAACTCCTGAACCTGAAGAACCGGCAGTAGAAGCTGGTCCTGACGTTCCTGCCGACAGATACGACGCAACCGTTACACCAAGAACAGGTAACAACGAGTCCAGTCCTCTGGTTGTCAGCACGGGAACATTGGACGGCAAGTTCAGTCCATTCTTTGCAACATCAGCCTATGATACAGATGCAGCCGGAATGACCCAAATTGGACTATTGCACTACAACAAGGATGGTGCACCGGAAGCCGGCATTGATGTACCGAGCTTTGCTATTGATTTCACACAAGAAGTCAGCAGTGACAATTCCACATCTACCTATACATTTGTATTGAAAAACGGAATCACCTTCTCGGATGGAAAACCGGTTACCGCAAAAGATGTTCTGTTTTCCATGTACGTATTAAGTGATCCCATGTATGATGGTTCTTCCACCTTCTATACAATGAAAATCCAAGGCATCAATGAATACCGTCTCCAGACCAGTGCTGATGTTCTGGATACAGTAGAAGCTATCCTGGAAGCTGGAATTACCCCGAGTGATGATGGCTATACCATCAATCCTGCTACAGGTGCAACTGCTGAGCAGCAGGAAGTTTTCTGGTCCTATCTGGACGAAGCCGGAGCAAACTTTGCTCAGGAAATTATTGATTATGTAAACACAAACTATACCTCTTATATTCCGGATTACTTTGCACCCTACACAGCTGAAGAAGTAGCAGGCAACCCCAATTTACAAGCTGCATTTGGCATGGTCCTGTGGGGTTACGGTGAAGTCAACGAAGATGGTACTTTTACCACTGCATATACAAAACAAACATATGATCCAGCATCAGATACAATCGATGCGAAGGTTTATTGGGATGACATCATAGCCAATTTCGGTTATGATTTAAGCGATGCGGGCGTCAACTATGAAAAGGCCGGCGATCTCACCATCCAAGATTATGTCAAAGAAGCTTATATTGCCAAAGAAGGTCAGATAGAAGGCGGTGTACCCAGTATCAGCGGTATCACAACCGGAACCGTGACCGGTGATGATGGTGTGGAAAGAGAAACCATACAGATCGTTCTAAACGGTGTTGACCCCACTGCGATTTTCAAAATGGGTGTTTCTGTTGCTCCAATGCACTACTATACAGATGGATACACCGGCACACTGAACGAAGTTGGTGTGGATGTTGGCAGCAAGGAGTTCATGGATTTCCTGAAAACCAAAAATGTGAAGCCTGTAGGAGCCGGTCCCTATATCTTTGAAGAGTATAAGGACAATGTAATCACCTATACCGCAAACGACAGCTTCATGCTCGGCTCCCCCAAAATCAAGACTTTCCGCTATCAGGAAATCGCTGGCGGTTCAGAGCTTGATGCAGTGCTGACGAATACCGTTCACTATTCTGATCCCTCAGCTTCAATGGAGGTTATCAACAATATCACCACAGGTGAAGGCGACTATGCAAAACTTGCCTATACTCTGGTTGACAATGACGGTTATGGTTATATCGGAATTCAAGGACAGGCTATCCCTGAACATGAGGTCAGGAAAGCTTTGGCCCATTCCTTTAATGTTCAATTGTCGGTAGACAATCATTATGGTGAGCTGGCCAGCGTCAACTATCGAACCATGACCAAGGTTCTCTGGGCATATCCCGACAATCCCGAGAACATGTTCCCCTACGATGCAACAGGCGAAACTTCCAAGGCTTTGTTCCTGGAAGCAGGGTATGTTTATGATGAAGCGAAAAATGTAATGACCTATCCGGAAGGCCATGAGAAGGAAGGAACTCAGGTAACATTCAAGTACACCGTACCGCAGGATATCGCAGACCATCCGGCTGGTTCCATCTTTATCGACTCTCAGGCTGTATTAGAAAAAATCGGTGTCAAGGTAGACATTGAAGTGGATGAAAACCTTCTGAATAAGTTAAGTACCGCTTATGAATCCGGTATTCAAGTATGGGCTGCAGCATGGGGCAGCGGCGGTGTTGATCCGGATATGTTCCAGATCTGGTATTCCGACCCTTCGGTAAATCAAGGTACTTCCGCAGCCAGAAGCGGTCTGTATTGGTTGTTTGAAAATGGTACCGAAGAAGAAAAGGCCATGCTGAAAGAATTGAACGAGTTGATCATGGCAGGCCGTTCTACTCTTGATACAGAAGAGCGCAAAGCCATTTACAAGAGGGCATTGGAACTGTCTACAGGGTTGGCAGTTGAAATTCCGACATACCAGAGAAAGAATTTGTTTGTTTACAATAAAGATGTCATCAAGGCTGATACCTTGTTCAGCGGCGAAGACGTTACTCCTTTCCAGTCTCCCATTAGCTATATCTGGAATGTTGAGTTGAACTAACCGTTTGTTATTGATAAGTTTTTCCAAGTAACAAGGGTACAAGGCTTAAATATCAATATTTAAGCCTTGTACCACTTCTTTAGGGATTGAGGGTTAATATGTGGAAATATTTTTTGAGAAGAATCGCTCTGTCATTGCTGATTCTGCTGGGCGTTTCAGCACTGATTTATCTGCTGACCATGCTGATGCCGGCGGATTACATCGACAACCAGACCTCAGCAGCTGTTCAAAACGGTTCTATGACTCTGGAAGACGTTCAACGTTTGAAGGAATTATACGGACTTGCTGATAAAAGCTTTACAGGCATTGTAAAGAGCTATGCAGCCTGGCTGAGAAGTACGATGTCAGGAGATCTGGGTTTTTCGTTCTTGTACGGCAGACCGGTCACAGACGTATTGGCGGATTATATCTGGATCTCGTTTATGATAGCGTTTCTTTCCTATATATTCCAAATTATTATTGGCATTCCAATGGGGATCAAGGCTGCAGCCAACCAGTACAGCGGGTATGATTATACTGTGTCGGTGTTTGCTATGGCAGGAACTGCTCTGCCTTCCTTCTTTTTATCCGCATTGCTCATGAATGTACTGTCCATAAAGTGGGGAATTTTCCCTCTACAGGGGTTGGTAACAGCAACAAAAATTTTCCCGGCTGATGCTCATTTTCAGATATTGTTGGACAAGGTCTGGCATTTGATTCTGCCCATAACCGTTCTTACTGTCTTAAACGTTGGGGGAACCATGAGGTTTACCAGAACCAATATGCTTGAGGTATTGAACTCCGACTACATCAGGACTGCTCGTGCAAAAGGATTGTCCGAACAGGTTGTGACTTATAAGCATGCCTTCAGGAATACCATGATTCCTCTGGTAACGTCTCTTTCAGGTATGCTGCCTGGATTGTTTGGTGGTGCTATGATTACCGAAACCGTATTTGCGATACCGGGTATTGGTTATATGGCTCTGCGTGCAACACGCCAAGGAGATATTCCTTTTATCATGGGATACAATATGTTTTTATCCATCCTTACCGTACTTGGCATGTTGATATCGGATGTTATGTACATGGTGGTTGACCCCCGTGTCAAACTATCATAAAGGGGGTTTGCGCAATGACGATGGACAACGAAAAAGCAAAAGTTTCAAGTTACACTGATTACAGCGAAATAACCGAGCAGGATTTGGGACAGCGTTTCCGGGTAATTTCCCCGGGCCGCATGGTAGCCAAGCGGTTTTTCAAAAGCAAGCTGTCCGTAGTAGGTCTGGCTATGATTATTTTTGTGTTCCTGTTTTCCTTTGTTGGACCCTTGATCGTAGATGCTACCTGGGGTCATGGTGAGACAGAGGTTTTTGAGGTGCCGCGTGTTTCAGATATGCTTACCACCGCTGATTTTAAGGCACCGGATGGTAAGACATATGATTACTATGACAAATCCCAGACGACAATCCTTTATAAAGCCCCGCTTTCCGGCACACACTGGCTGGGTACCGACACGTCTGGTTTTGATATATTTACCCGCTTGATGTATGGCGGTCGGATTTCTTTAATGATATCATTTATTGTTATCTTTCTGGAAACCGTAATTGGAGTATTTCTGGGAGGGTTGGCCGGATATTTCGGAAAATGGGTGGACATGCTGGTAATGCGAATTGTGGATATCTTTGCTTGTCTCCCCGGGCTTCCCATCTTATTGGTGCTTTCAGCGGCAATCAGCTCTATAGAAGCCATACCCGCTGAACATCGGATATATTATTTAATGGCTGCTATTACACTCATGGGCTGGACAGGGGTCGCACGGATTGTCAGAGGGCAGATCCTTATGTTAAGGGAACAAGAGTATATGTTGGCTGCTGAGACAACAGGAATTAAAGCCTTTAATCGAATTTTCAAGCATCTTGTGCCAAACGCCATGCCTCAGTTGATCGTTAATGCTACCTTGGGTCTTGGCGGTGTTATTCTATATGAATCCACACTCTCCTTCCTGGGACTAGGCGTTCCCTTCCCCAGAGCAGCCTGGGGCTCCATGATCGCTTTGGCGGATCCCTCCAGGGGGCAGGAAATTCTTGCCAATTATCCGAACATGTGGGTTCCAGCAGGTCTCTTGATTGTAATCACAGTTTTGGGCTTCAGCTTTATCGGAGATGGTCTCCGAGACGCATTTGATCCCCGAATGAAAAGGTAGGTGCTAACGTGGGTTTCTTTGATCGATTCAAAGTTAAAAAGGTTGAAGGCGTAGACGATACAATGTATCTTACCCTTCGTGAGGAAAGACAGATCACGAAGGAAAATACAAAAATAATAAGAGAGTTTGAAAGACAGAAAAATAGGAAGAATGTCAAGGAAGAGGAATACCTGACTCAAATGAAAGACCCTTCCAATGTTGTCGAATTCGACAATCTGCACACCTATTTTTTTACCGAGATTGGCACAGTGAAGGCTGTCAATGGTGTCAGCTTCGATATCCCACAGGGGAAAATCGTGGGTGTTGTAGGAGAATCGGGATGCGGAAAATCTGTAACCAGCCTTTCTCTCATGCAGCTCGTACAAGCTCCTCAGGGCCAGATAGTTGATGGCAGCATCCGTTATTTGGACAGCAGCGGCAAGTGCTATGATATTGCAAAAATGCCGAAGGATAAAATGCTGGAGATACGGGGCAAGGAGATCTCAATGATTTTCCAGGAACCAATGACCAGCTTAAATCCTGTATTCAAGATTGGCGAGCAAATGGACGAAGTGGTCTTGCTCCATGTGGATGGCGCAACCCCCGAATCTGCAAAAGCAAGATCGATAGAAATGCTGAATCTTGTAGGGATTGCAGACGTGGAAAAAATTTATAACAACTACCCGCATGAGCTTTCCGGCGGTATGCGCCAGCGTGTCATGATCGCAATGGCTTTAGCCTGTGACCCCAGACTGATTATTGCTGACGAGCCTACCACCGCATTGGATGTTACCATCCAAGCACAGATTCTGGAGCTTCTACAGAATGTAAAGGACAAGATAAACGGCAGCATCATGCTCATAACCCATGACCTTGGGGTCATTGCCGAAATGGCAGATTTGGTTGTTGTTATGTATGCAGGTAGAATTATAGAAAAGGGTACGGTTCACGAAATTTTCAAGAATCCAAAGCATCCTTATACCATAGGGTTGATGAAGTCAAAGCCCAGCGGTGATACACAGGATGACCGCCTTTACAGTATTAAGGGTCAGGTTCCCAATCCCATCAATATGCCGGATTATTGCTATTTTTGCAATCGATGTGATCATGCAATGAAAATCTGCTCAGAGGAGTATCCGGAGCTGGTGGAGTTTTCTCCAACTCATATGGCAGCCTGCCATCTTTATTATGGAAAAGGCCTGCTGGAACAGAAAAAAGGAAAGGAGTAGAGGTAGGAAAACATGGCAATCGAAATGATGAACCAAAACAGCTTCAACGACAATATATTGGAAGTGCACAACCTGAAAAAGTACTACCCACTTTCCAAAATCTCTTTGGGGAAAAGAGCTTTTGTCAAGGCCGTTGACGACGTGTCTTTTTCCATTAAGAAAGGAACCACCATGGGGTTGGTGGGAGAATCCGGATGCGGAAAAACCACTGTGGGGCGAACGATTTTGCGTCTCCATGATGTAACTGCAGGAAAGGTTATCTTTGACGGAGAGGATCTAGCCACAATTCCGCCCAGGAAGCTCAGAAAGATGCGTCCTCAGATGCAGATGATATTCCAGGATCCCTATTCAAGCTTATCGCCTCGTCTTCCCATCGGTGAAATAATCGGGGAAGCGGTAAAAGAACACAAGCTTGTACCGAAATCTCAATATCGATCTTATATCTTAAAGGTGATGCATGACTGTGGCTTGCAGCCTCAATATTTTTATCGCTATCCTCACGAGTTTTCCGGAGGGCAGCGGCAAAGAATCAGCATCGCCAGAGCAGTTGCATTAAATCCCAGGTTTATTATTTGCGACGAACCTTTAAGTGCATTGGATGTTTCTATTCAGGCGCAAATTATAAACTTGATGAAGGATCTGCAGGAACAGTACGGATACACCTACCTGTTCATATCCCATGACTTGTCGGTTGTTGAATATTTATCCGATACCATAGGAGTGATGTACCTAGGGAGTATGATGGAAATCGGAGACAAAAAGAAAGTCTTCGCCAATCCCATGCACCCTTATACCAAGGCACTGTTATCTGCAGTACCTAAGTCCAACCCGGATGAGAAGATGGATCGAATTATTCTGGAAGGGGATATTCCCAGTCCTGTCAATCCACCATCCGGCTGTAAATTCCGAACAAGATGCCAATATGCTATGCCAGTTTGTGCCGAGAAAACTCCGATTCTAAAGGAATACGAAGATGGGCATAAAACTGCATGTCATTTATACAGTCAGGATTAGTGACAGCCAAGCTGGAAAGATGGGACGATTCAAATGAAAAGTAGAAAGAAAAAGCAAACCTATGAATTCGTGGATGACGGCCGTGTTATTGCAAACATGAATATTGACGGTATGCCTCGCTCCATAATCAGACGAAGAGCCTTCGATGAATTTGGAATGACCAGTGAAAAAAGAGAAACCGTCAAGCTTACCAGAAGGGAAAGCTGGAGCGTTTTCTTTGGTACAGTAGCCTCTCATGTCATTTTTGCGATAGCTGTTTTCGGCTCGTTGGCACTGTTCATACTATTTTGCATCAAAGTATGGTTTCGGTAGGATGAGCCATACTTGTACCTGGTAGGGGGAAATGGACATGAAAAATAAAAATAAAATTCGCTGTATCATAGCTGTAATAATCGTGATAACAGCCAGCTTACTGCTGAGCTCCTGTGGAATTAGTGATGAAGGTGTTGATCCGGCTTCCTGGGGTTACGACTGCACTGTTATCTATGATGCGTTAGGTGGAACAGTGAATTCACGTGAAATCCGTGAAACATATTATATGAACAACTCATATTTATTTAAACCAGCAGGGACAACCAATATGCTGATTGAACCTGTTAGAGATGGATACATTCTTGCCGGATGGTATACAGCCAAAGAGGATGTAAAAGACCAGGATGGCAATGTCATTGGGTACTCATTTCGAGCAGAAGACAGATGGGACTTTGACGAAGACCGGGTACAGGGAGACATGACCCTTTATGCAAGATGGATTCCGCAAGGAAAGGTACAATATGTGGATATCGATACGGGTGAAGTCGTGTTCACAAAGAACATTACAGCGGACTCCCCAATTCAACCATTATCCGGAGCTGCAGAGAGTCTGATTGCCAAAAGCGGATATACCTTTTATGGATATTTTGCTGATGATGCCGGTACCATTCCCTATGACTTTACAACATACGTTCATCAGGATCTGATTCCTTCAAATGAGGAAGTATATGCCCTGCTTTATGAAAAGTTTCCGCAGTATTTCAGCAGGGTAGAATATGTGGAACCTCCTGAAGATGAGGAAATACCGCTTGAGGAAGATACTTCGCATTTGTTTTTCAATAAGCTGGGCTATGAATTAACAACCGATGATCCAGCAGCTCTGGAAGAGATACGGAAGTATAAGGATACAATATACGAAGATGCAATTAATTATTATCAGGAGAACACGGCCAACAGCATCGTTTATCTGAAATATGAAGCAGGGAGTTATGTGCGGGTTACCAGCCCGGATGATATAAAGCAAGGCGGCAAGTATAGCTTCTCCGGGACAGACAAGGCAGGCAATCCGATTGAAGGTTATGTGATTTCCAATGATATCGATTTTACCGGTATTGTTTTGGAAACTGCTGAAGAATACTCCGGCCAAATTATCGGCAATGGCTTTACCTTGAAGAATATTACTGTTCGAGTGAACAGCAGAAAGATCGATACGGATAAGAGCAAAACAATCGGTCTGTTCCAGTCACTGAATGGTGCCTATATAGAAGACCTCAACTTTGAAAACATGACTGTTACAATGAATATCAACTCCGGCATACCTGTAACCGTGGGTGCGCTCGCCGCAGAGGGACGCAATACCCAGTTAAAGAATGTTCACTTTACCAATCTGACAATTGATACTGGTCAAGGTGATGACGGAGCAGCATCTTATAAGGTTGGCGATCTGTTTGCATCACAGAGCGGGAACAAACTTGATAATGTAGCCGGAACCAATGTTAATATCAATGCTTCCGAGTTTGCTCAGGTAGAGCTGGTGCTGGAGCAGCAGGAAAATGAAACACAGCCCGGTGAAACAGATGAACAGAATTAATAACAGAAATCACGAACCGAATAAGTAATAAGTCAAGCTTAAAGAAGAGCTGCGTAAAAGACGCAGCTCTTTGATTTCCCTCTCTTGTTAATTGATCTGAATGACAGCTTGATGTAGGAATGATTAAGGTTTACCGTTAGCGCTGCGCTTCAGTAAGTTCAACCGTGCAACGGACAGCATGAGCTTGATACGGTTTTCCTGATTGATGCGGGTAGCCCCTGGATCATAGTCTATGGCGACGATATTCGCATTGTGATAGTTTCCTTTGATTTTTCGTATCATGCCTTTTCCGGAAATATGATTGGGAAGGCAGCCAAAGGGCTGGGTGCAAATTATATTATCCACACCGGAATTCACCAAATCAATCATTTCAGCTGTCAGCAGCCAGCCTTCACCCATTTTGGCACCTGTTCCGATATAACCTTGTACCAACGATTTAATGTGATCGTAGCTGGAAGGAGCATGAAAGCAGCTTTGGGTTTTCACTGCATCGATAAGCATGTTATGCATTTTTACCAGGTATTTCTTCAATAGAGTGGTTAAAATTGAAACGCCTTTATTGATCCCGTATAGTCTGGCATCGGTTGCTCCGTTATCGCAGGTATAGATAATGAAATCCATCAAGCCTGGAACATCCACTTCTACACCTTCTTGCTGCAGGAGTGCTTCCAGATTGTTGTTACCCAGGGGGGAATACTTCATATAGATCTCTCCTACGATCCCTACCTTAATTTTTTCCACCCTTTTCACAGGGATGTCAGCAAACTCAGCGACAATCTGCTCCATACTTTGTCTGAATTTTTTATTGTTTAAAATCGTTCTCCCACTCAGCTCTCTGCTCAATTTGGTCTCCCATTTATCGGTGAGGCGGTCTGCTTCGTCTGGATTGATTTCATAGGGACGGGTCTGGTTTGACAGAAGCATCAGCAGATCTCCATATAGAACTGCATATACCAACTCAACCAGTAAGCCCGGAGTGATTTTGAAACCTGGATTTTTCTCCATAAAATTCAGGTTAAAGGAGATTACAGGGATATCCCCCATATCATTCTTCTTCAGCGCTTTACGCAGCAGGTGAATATAGTTGGATGCCCGACAACCTCCTCCGGTCTGAGTGATGATTAAAGCAAGCTTGTCCCTCTCATATTTTCCGCTTTTTATTGCGTCCAGCAGTTGACCGATCACCAATAGAGCAGGATAGCATGTATCGTTATGTACATTTTGCAAGCCTTCGTTTACGATCTGTGTATGGGTTGTATCCAGCAGCTCTACCTTATAGCCATGTTTTATCAAAATATCCCGTAAAAATTTCATATGGATAGGAAGCATCATAGGACACAGAATGGTATATTCTTTTTTCATTTCCTTGGTAAATAAAAGTCTGTTATCTCTTGTATATTGCAATTTGCTCATACATAAGCTCCTATAATGAAATGGCGGCAATCAGACTGCGAAGACGAATCTTTGCAGCACCGAGATTGTTGATTTCATCGATTTTGATTTGTGTATAAAGCTTTTGTCCGTCTTCTAAGATTTCACGCACCTCATCTGTGGTGATTGCATCCAATCCACATCCAAAAGAAACCAATTGCACAAGTTGCATGTTTTTATGCTTCGTTACATAACGGGCAGCTGCATACAGCCTGGAATGATATGTCCATTGATTCAGCACATTCACCCTGTGCTTTTTCTCCAGATGGCTGACACAATCCTCAGATATGGCTACCAAGCCCAGGGAATTGACCAACTCATCGATTCCATGGCTGATTTCCTGATCAATATGATAAGGCCGGCCAGCCAACACAATAATCGTTTTTCCATGTTTCTCAGCGAACTGAATTGCCCTTCTGCCATAATCTCTGATATCGTTCATGTAATGGTAGTATTCTTTATATGCTTTGTCAACTGCCCTCCTGGTAATGTTTTTGGGGATACCAAAAACAGTATTGAAATAGCTGCTTACCCTTTTACCAAACTGTCTTGGGTTGGACAAGGAGAAATATGGGTAGAGAAATTGCACTTCTTCAAGAGCAGAGACGTTTGCCTGGAGCAGCTCCGGGTAATAGGCTACCACCGGACAATTATAATGGTTATCACCGGAAAGCTCATCAAAGTTATAGGTCATGCAGGGATAGAAAATAGTATGTACACCTTTTTCCAACAACAGTTCAATATGTCCATGCATTAATTTGGCAGGATAGCAAACCGTATCAGAGGGTATGGTGTGCTGTCCTTTCGTATAGATTTCTCTGGTAGAAAAGCCGGATAGAACGACTTCAAAGCCAGCTTCAGACAACAGTGTATGCCAAAAAGGCAGGGTTTCATACATATTCAGCCCCAGAGGAATACCGATTTTGCCAAGCGATGCATTTTTTTTGGGCTGATAAGCAGCCAGGCGTTCCAGTTTATACCGATAAACATTGGGAAGCCGGGCTTGTTTTCCCTTGCCCAAGGCCCTTTCACATCGATTGCCGGATATATACTTTTCATTCCCACTGAAGACATTGACTGTCAGCTTACATTTGTTGGTGCATTGGTTGCATTGAGCTGCCCTTGATGAATGAGTAAATGTATCCAGTTCCATTGAAGTCAGGATGGAGGAGGACGCTTTAAGCAGGGATTTCGCGTACAAAGCTGCACCGAATGCACCCATCAGGCCTGCAATCGGCGGGCGGGTCACCATTTTTCCGGTTTCCATTTCAAAGCTGCGTAATATGGAATCGTTCAGGAAAGTTCCACCTTGTACGACGATATGATTACCCAGCTCCTTGGGAGAGGAAACCCGGATTACTTTATACAATGCATTTTTTATTATACTGATCGCCAAGCCAGCGGCGATGTCGGCAACATCCGCTCCATCCTTCTGAGCCTGCTTGATGGAAGAATTCATGAATACGGTGCAGCGGGAACCCAGGTTGACAGGATGCTTTGCAAAAAGCCCAAGCTTCGCAAAATCAGCAATGTTGTAACCCAGTATCTGAGCACAGGTATCGATAAAAGAACCGCAGCCGGAGGAGCAAGCCTCGTTGAGCATAATGGAATCCACTGCATTGTTCTTAATTCGAAAACATTTGATATCCTGACCGCCGATGTCTAGAATGAAGTCGACCTGCGGATCATAGAACCTGGCAGCAAAAAAGTGCGCAACGGTTTCAATAATGCTCCCATCCAAATGAAAAGCATTTCTTATCAGATCTTCTCCATAACCTGTAGAAGCCCCGCATCGGATCCGAATTCGGTTTTCACCAAGCTGATAGATCTTCTGTAAATGTTCTTTTACAAGGGGGATCGGCTCACCATAATTGGACTGATAAAAGGAGTACAGAATATGTCCATCAGGAGTGATTAAGACCAGCTTTATAGTTGTGGACCCCGCATCGATGCCAAGATAGGCATCACCTTCATAGGAGTGGATGTCAACATGTTTTACTTTATCGCTGTTATGCCTGGTATAAAATGCCTTGTATTGTTCATGAGATTCGAACAAAGGGGGCAGGGATTGAATGGTATTTCTCATTGATTGCGCGTGCTTCAGCTTTTTCATTAGCTGGTGATACTCCATGTCAGTGCGGTTCCTGCTATATAGTGCAGCACCCAGTGCCACAAAATACTCTGCATTTACAGGAAAAACAGCATGGTCGGAATCCAGTTTCAGTGTTTCGGAAAAGCGTTCCTGAAGACCTTTCAGAAAGGTCAGGGGGCCTCCCAGGAATGCGACTCTGCCCTTGATAGATCGTCCTTGTGCCAGCCCTGCAATGGTTTGATCCACAACTGCCTGATAAATACTGGCAGCGACATCAGCTTTGTTTGCCCCCTGGTTCAGCAAGGGCTGGATGTCTGATTTGGCAAATACCCCGCAGCGAGACGCAATGTTGTATATTTTTTTATGGTTGAAGCTCAACAAATCCAGCTCTTCCAAGGATACATTCAACAAAGAAGCCATTTGATCAATGAAGGCTCCGGTTCCTCCTGCACAGCTGCCATTCATCCGTTCTTCCGATCCGCCGGTCAGAAAAAGAATCTTTGCGTCCTCGCCACCCAGTTCAATAACTACATCGATTTTATCTAGAATGCTTTCCACTGCAATTCTGGTTGCAAAAACCTCCTGTACAAACTCAATGTCTGCATCCTTGGACAAGCCCAGACCAGCTGAACCGGTAATCGCCACCTTCATACGCCTTTCCTGAAGCAGGCACTTTAAATTGTCTATCAGCTCTATGGTGGATTCCCTTACCCGTGCATAATGCCGCCCATAATGCTTGTACAGTATGGCATTATTCTCATCCAACACAACTACTTTTACAGTTGTAGAACCGATGTCAATTCCTATGAAGCAATCCATTTTTCATCTAATCCTTTAAAAAAGAAGTTTATTCGCATATGCAGATAGATATCATATAAAAATGTATATACATGTATTATAGCTTGCATAAATAATGAAATCAACTTTTGAATAAATGCTAGGCAGGGTGAATAGGAATAAAGCAAGCGGTACATGCTTTATTCTTATTCATATCTAAGGAGGAGAGTCCATGCCCAAACCGTTGACACTAAGCTATGTTTTGAATCGGAAGACCGATAAGCTATTGAAGGCGTATCAATTTCGGGGCAGAGGGATGGCAATTATGATACCTGTTGGTGCTGTTGCCGGTTTGCTGTGGGTTTACTTTCTCGGAAATATGGATCGATATTTGAACAGCTGGTCCTCCTTGTTCTCAAATGGTATTGAGTCAGCTGGTTTACTTACTTCTATGGAAAGAGTATTTTTAAAGGCTCTGTTGATTACCACACTGGCGTTTGGCTTTGTGTATGCTTGGTGGGCCAAGCATAATGAAAAATATAAAAAATTTAAAAATGAGGTTTTAGAGTTATTAAAGATAGAGCCTTGCTATCATAAAGACCCTTGCTCCTGCGTGGATAATTATTGTGAATGGCTGGAAATGGAGCAAGGGATAGATTTGTTATAGTTAACAATCTCTCCTCATCGGGTAATAATTGATGTCTGTTTGAAAATATTAAGAAAATATTAAAATAATTTTAAAAAACAGCTTGTTCAGGCAGGAATATTCGAAAGTATGTCGAATATATTTTATTATGTAACATAATTGAAACAAAAATGTAACAGGATGGGTAGCTTGGGGGGGTCCATTATGAAATATAAAAAGGTTGTCATTTCTTTGCTGTTATGCATTTTGCTCTCTTCATCCATGGTTTCTTTTACCATGCTCAGCCAGCAAAATCCTACTTCCTACGAAATGTATGTAAACAACCAAAGAGTTGGTGTGGTTAAGTATGCAGCCAGAGGTCTTACATATTATGATACTGCTATGCAGCAGTTGAGCAAAAGGTATCCGGATGATGTCAACATCCGCTCCGAGGTACACTTTAAGGAAATAAGTGAATCAAGCAGCATATACAGCAGTGAATCCCAGATCATTGAGGCAATGAGAAACGCAATTGAAGTTGAGATCAATGCATATTCAATCAACATTAATGGTCAGCCTATATGCTATGTGCAAACCCTTGAAGAGGCGGAGCATCTGGCTGAAACCATAAAAGCGCCTTATGAAGCTGAAGTGAAGTCTCAGGATAATACACAGCTTGAAGAGGTTACCTTTTCCGAAATTCTCAGCTTTGACCCCGTCATGGTCGCTTTTGATGAACTGGTACAAGAGCAGGAGGCGTTGACTCTTCTGCAGCAAAGCTCTAATACCAAAGTGGAGCATATCGCATCGGATCATGATACCTTATGGGACCTGGCCATGGAAAACGATTTGACCATTGACGAGATTATTTCACTTAATCCTAATATCAACCCCGAAAAGATCAAACCTGGTCAAACCATCATTCTTTCAGCAGAAAAGAAGTTGTTAAATGTTGTTACCAAAGAGGTGATTACCTATGAAGAGGAAGTTCCTTTTGAAAAGAAAAAGCAGGATGACAATACCCTTCTGAAGGGAAAAACGAAAACAATCCAGGAAGGTGAAAAGGGAACAAAGGAAATCCAGGCTCGTATCATTCGGGAAAATGGAGTTGAAATAAGCCGTGAAGTAATACAGCAAACCATGACAAAAGAACCGGTTGATGAAATTCTAGCAGTAGGAACCAAGGAGCCTCCAAAACCAACACCTAAGCCATCCAGAGGTAGCTCCAGTTCCTCATCATCTTCCTCCTCGGGGTCAACCAAGGATGCACCAGCGCCGAGTAATGGTTCGGTTACCGGTCAGGATATTGCCGACTATGCCATGAAGTTCCTGGGCTGTAGATATGTTCGCGGCGGCAATGGTCCCAAATCCTTCGACTGCTCTGGTCTAACAAGCTATGTTTACAGACAATTTGGTTATAGTCTCTACCGCAGATCCAGAGATCAAGCCCTGAATGGAGTAGCGGTGTCAAAGAGTGATCTGGCTCCTGGTGATTTGGTGCTGTTTAACAACAAAGGCACCAAAACCATCGGGCACGTGGGTATTTATATTGGAAACGGTAAAATGATACACGCTTCCACATCTAAAACCGGAGTGATTATCAGCGATATCAATTCCGGCAGTTATCCCAGCCGTTACAACTGCGCTCGAAGAATTATCAGATAAGTCCACCTTTCATGAGTGAAAGCCAATGAAAGACATTTGATTGAAGAGACCAAACAGCCCGGTTATGCCGGGCTTTTCTTCTTTCCTGTTTCGTTTGCCAGGAAAGCAATATACGAGGGAAAAAGGATATGCTATAATTATTAAGTATAGTTTGGTGTTTCCAAGTTCTGAGGTTAAGAAAATGAGTACGAAGATTTCTAAAAAGTATCTAATGATTTTGCTGCTTCCATTTGGATATTTTCTCAATGCTTTATCACGCAGCAACAGCATTTTAACAGAAAAGATTTACTCCAGTGGAATCTATCGTGGCATTTCCTGGCTGGTTGGGAATCTATGGGGATGGCTGCCTTTTTCCGTAGCAGAGCTGTTGCTCCCTGCTTTGATTATACTGGCTGTGTCGCTGCTGATAGCTTGGATGAGCAGATTGATTCGAACAAGGGGAAAGCGCTGGATTGTGTTCCGCAACGGTGTGTTAAATATCCTGCTGGCTGTCAGCCTGCTTTACTTCACTTTTGTTGCCTTGTGGGGCTTAAATTATAATCGTCAAAGCCTGTCCAGTATTTTGGGCCTGGAGATACGTCCAGCGTCCCTGGATGAGTTGGTAGAAATGACTGAAGCATTGCTGGATGAGACAAATCGATTGCGGGAAAAGGTAGAAGAAGACGAGAAGGGCGTCATGGTGCCCTTCGGCGGCTTTAAAGGGGCATTCGATCGCGCACGGGAAGGATACCTGGCAGCCGCTGAGTATATACCTGGGTTTGATGGGGTATACGGCAGGCCAAAGCCCTTGTTGTTTTCATCCGCTATTGCCTACACAAATATTTGGGGCATTTACAGCCCCTTTACTGCAGAACCCAATGTCAATATGAAAATACCTTCGCCTATGCTGCCCTCCACCATGATGCATGAGTATGCCCATCAGCTTGGGTTTGCAAGAGAAGACGAGGCTAACTATATTTCCTACCTGACCTGTAGTCTTCATCCTGACGTTGATTTTCGTTATTCCGGCTCTCTTTCTGCATTAAACTATTCCATGAATGCGGTGTATGGGCAGGATCAGGAATCCTGGCGCAAGTTATATGATCGGCTTTCTGAGGGGGTCAAAAGAGATTTGGCGGAAAACGCCAGATACCATGAAAAGTATGATGGGCCGGTACGGGAGGCTACTTCCAAAACCAATGACGCTTATCTGAAAGCAAATAACCAAGTGGATGGAGAACGCAGCTATGGTAGAATGGTAGATTTGCTGCTGGCTCAATATCGTTTTGAAAACAAAAAGTATGAATGAACTTTGAGGTGAAACCATTGAGAAAATTAGCAGGAAGTGGATGTGAGCTCTTGATTCCGCTTTCAGAGAGAAAGCCCCTGCAGGAAATAGAACGAAGCATCATTAAAACCTATCGTCGTCAGTTATGGGCAAAATTCAACAAAGCAGTTCGGAACTTCAAGCTTGTGGAAGAAGGGGACAGGATAGCAGTAGCGATTTCAGGTGGAAAGGACAGCCTGCTCTTGGCAAAACTGTTTCAGGAAATGCAAAGGCATGGTGTCAGCCATTTTGAACTGAGATTCATTGCAATGGATCCCGGTTTCCATGAATCCAACCGGAAACTGCTGCTCGACAACTGCACATATCTGGGAATCCCTGTTCAAATGTTTGAATCAAGAATATTTGACATCGTAGATCACATTGCCGGTGATTATCCCTGTTATATGTGTGCTCGAAT
>DURK01000041.1 GCA_012837325.1 Clostridiales bacterium | reverse complement strand
TTTCCCTGGCGATGTTTACCGCCTTCTTTGTCCTTGGAATGATAATATCCATGATTATGTCCGGAACATTGGAGTTTTGGCATGCTTGGGGCTGGTTTGGCTACTAACCTGTTAATTGATTCAGGAGGGAAAAAGATGAAAACGATCGTTATCACCGGCGCTACTTCCGGCATCGGACTGGAAACAGCACACATCTTAGCCCAACAAGGGTTTGAAGTTCTCGGTATTGCCCGTAGTGAGCCTAATAGCATGCAGGCTGAAGAAAAGATATTGGCCGGAAACCCCAAAGCAAAAGTCACCTTTTTTCTGGCTGACTTATTGCAGCAGCGGGAAGTTGTCCGGGTTGCTGATGAAATCAATCAATACCTTAATGATCAATGTAACGGTGAACTGTTTGCTCTAATCAATAACGCCGGCTGTGTACGGAGTTGGTATATGACTACTGATGAAGGCTATGAACAACAATTTGCGCTCAATCACCTTGCAGGGTTTTTGCTGACATATAAGCTTTTCCCGGCTTTGAGAAAAGCTCAAGGGCGTGTCATTATGACAGGAAGCGAGTCCCACAAAGGAATTAAGGTTAATTGGGACAATATCATGCTGCTCCGCAGGTATAATCCACTAACAGCCTATAAACAGTCGAAGCTATGCAATATTCTATTTGCCAAAGGTCTGAATGACCGCTATTCGACAGCTGGTATCCATGCGTATGTAGTTGATCCGGGTCTGGTATATACAGATATAGGCAATAAAGAAACAGGCGGCCTTGTCAATTTCATTTGGTCACTTCGTAAGAGATATGGCGTATCACCTGATGTTCCCGCCAAAACTTTTGCATTTCTGTGTCAACAGGAAATCCCGCCGAAAGGATTGTACTACTGCCTTTGCAAAGAAAAGGACTACAGCAGACAGGTAACAAGCGAAAATGCCAACCGCCTGTTCGAGTTAAGCGAGCGTCTTTGCGATATTCGATATGGGAAGGTGTAGATGATATGAATGTTATGATTACCGGTGCAGCCGGCGGTTTAGGACGCGCACTGGCAAATGAGTGCGGACGCCGTGGATATAATCTGTTTTTGACGGATATAAACGAGGATGGCTTACTCTGCATAAAGCGAGGTCTGGAAAGGCAATTTGATGTTGTGGTTGCAACTGCAGTCTGCGATCTTACAAATGCAGAAAGCGTAGATAAAATGCTTGATATGATTGATCAGCATGGAATTTGCTTTGATATGCTCCTAAACATAGCAGGCCTGGATTTTGAGGGGATATTTATGGAGCGTGACAGGGAAAAACTTGTGAAGATCGTTTTGCTGAACAGTGCGGCTGCCCTGCGTATTACCCATGCTGCCATCAACCGCCGCAGATCCGGAAAGCCATTTTCCATCGTATTCGTTTCCAGTCTGGCATCTATGTTTCCCATGCCCCTTAAAGCAACGTACGCTGCATCAAAACGATTTTTACTGGATTTTGCAACTTCATTGCGTCAGGAACTTAAGAGGAAGGGTGTTAGCGTGCTGACGCTTTGTCCTGGAGGTATGGTAACAACACAGGAGACGATGAGCAGCATCAAAGCGCAAGGCTTCTGGGGAAGTATAACCACAAATCCTTTAGAGAGCATTGCCCATAACACAATCGATCGTGTACTGGCAGGAAAAAGCATTTATATTCCGGGCATACTGAATCGAACCCTTTCATTCTTCGGTAAAATCATACCCCGTTCATGGGTAGCAGCAATGATCTACTGGCGCTGGAACAAGGTTCAAAGCAGATACTGATTACAATCAGGACATAAAATTCTTTCACTACGTGGATCCTTTCCAGTTGATTTATGAATTTATATAGGATAATATGTCAATGCTTTGGGTTAGAACTTAACAAACAACTGCATAAGAAGGGTATGAGATGAAGAAAAAATATAGAATCATATTGCTTATAGCAATACTCATTTTTATCTTTAATACGATCTTTCTACCATCGATTAAATCGTTTATGTATCAATCGATTTATAAAGATCTTATTGAAAGAATAAACCAACATGCACTTTCATCCAATATCAAGATCATCCAGCTGCAGTATAGTGATCAGGAGAATAGCAGCGTATTAACAGTATCAGCTGGTGCCAGTGGTGTAATTATTCATAGAGAAGAAAACAAGTACTATGCACTTACAGCTGAGCATGTAATAAGAGAACTGGAAGATGTAGATAAAACACAGATTATTGTTTTAGGGTATGACCAATTAGACATGAACGATTATTTGAGCAAAGGTGGAAAACTTCAAAGTTTTGAAAGCTATTATAAACAGTTTCCTGAAGGCAAAGTTGAGTATGCAAGTGAAGAATATGATTTAGCTTTAATTAGTTTCTATGCTGATGAAGACTATACAGTTTTACCAAATTCTCAAGAAATGCCTAAGTATGGAGAGCTGATTGCATCTATGAGCAACCCTTCTCGTAAAAGAAATATTGTAACAGTTGGAAGAATAAGTACTATTAAACCAAGACCCTTTGGTGATGAAGCGTGAGTGATATGTGGAAATGTGAGAAATGCGGTCGTGAGCTTAAAAACATGGAACAAGCTCACTTTTGCGCAAAGCCGACAAGCATTGATGAGTATATTGCCGCACAACCGGTAGATCTGCGACCCCTATTGCAGAACATCCGCGAAACCATCCGAGCCGCTGCTCCGGAAGCCATAGAAAAAATCTCCTGGCAGATGCCAACGTTCTGGCAAGGCGAGAATCTTATCCATTTTGCAGCCTTCAAGAAGCACATTGGGTTGTACCCGGGCAGCGAAGCCATTGCTGAGTTTAAAGAGCGGCTTAAAGGATACAGAACCAGTAAAGGTGCAATTCAGCTTCCGCTCAACAAGCCGATTGATTATAAACTCATCACCGACATTGTGCGTTGGAGAATAAAGCAGCTTTAGTCCACGTCCCTTCAGTCAATGAAAGATTTGTACTGTTTTCATATCCCATCGTATCTCGCTCAGTATTCATTTAGATAAAAATTACATTGACATTGACGCAACGTAATAGTTTAACCTATTCATTACAGGAGGCGATACCATGGAATACACTGTCAACAAGTTAGCAAAACTGGCTGGGGTCAGCTCCAGAACGCTGCGATATTACGATGAGATTGGGCTGCTTTCGCCAAAAAGAATTAGTTCCAATGGGTATCGTATATATGGGCGGAATGAAGTTGACAGGCTTCAGCAAATCCTTTTTTATCGTGAGCTTGGAGTGTCTCTGGATGAAATAGGAAGGATTTTTTCAGCTAAGGATTTTGATGGCCTTTCTGCACTGCAGAATCATTTAACAGGTTTGCTGGAGAGAAGAGAGCAGCTGGAGCTGCTGATTGCTAACGTAGAAAAGACTATCAAAGCAATGAAAGGAGAAATGATTATGAGCGACAAAGAAAAGTTTGAGGGTTTTCTTAAAAAGATGGTTGATGATAATGAACGGCTGTATGGTGAGGAAGTCCGTGAAAAATACGGGGAAGAAGCAGTAAACCGTTCCAATGAAAAAGTTCTGCATATGAGTTCAGAGCAGTATGCCGAACTGGAAAAATTGACAGAAGAATTGAATGAAACCCTTAAGAAGGCGGTAGAACAGGGAGACCCAAGCAGTGAATTGGCTCAAAAAGCTTGCGATCTGCATAGACGATGGTTGTGCTTTTACTGGGATAAGTATACGAAGGAAGCACATATTGGATTGACGCAGATGTATGTATATGATTCACGTTTTACTGAGTACTACGAGAAAATTGCTCCAGGCTGTGCAGCCTTTCTTAGAGATGCGGTAGCAATATATTGTAAATAGTATATTAAGCAGTTTGAAGGTTATCCAGAAAGAAATGCTGTAGAATGCAGACCAAACCACAATATGGTGTCGGTTTGAATTTCTTTATTTATAACCATTCAATACTTTGTTTCTTAGGTAATCTTTACTTTACAGGCGCGTATAACAATGGTATGATGATATACGTACCGACCGACCGTTCGGTCGGTTGCTTATTAGAGTACATAAGTTTACTTGAAAAAAAGATACTGCCAGGGGGATATTATATGCTTGCTGATTATAGTGTAAGGAAACCGTACACAGTCGTTGTTGCGGTTATTTTGATTATCGTATTAGGTATCATTTCTTATAACAATATGACTACGGATTTGCTTCCAGCCATGGAACTGCCTTATGTGGTGGTTATAACAGCTTATCCGGGTGCCAGTCCGGGAAAAGTAGAGCAAATGATTACCAGGCCATTGGAGTCTGTATTGAGCACCTCCAGTGGTCT
>DURK01000040.1 GCA_012837325.1 Clostridiales bacterium | reverse complement strand
GGTATGTGAATGCTGATATAATCGGAATTTGAAAGCAGATTTTCCAAGCTTTCTGCTCTGTGAACTGCCCGGGAAAGGCTCCAGGCTGCCTTAACGGAGATAAACGGGTCATAGCCGGTTACGTCCATGCCAAGGGAATGCGCTCCATTGGCTACCATTGCACCGATTGCACCCAATCCGATGACACCAAGCTTTTTTCCGGTGATTTCCGGGCCTGTGAACTGGGATTTCCCTTTTTCGATCAGCTTTGGGATTTCATTTCCTTTGCCTCGAAGGGATTGAACCCATTCAATTCCTTGGTAAATTTTCCTGGAAGATAGGAACAGGGCAGCAAGAACCAGTTCCTTTACAGCATTTGCATTGGCTCCCGGTGTATTGAAAACCACAATTCCTCTATCGGTGCAGTCGTCCAGAGGGATGTTGTTGACACCTGCACCTGCCCGGGCTATCCCCAACAGAGAGGGAGGAAGTTCAAGCCCATGCATGCTGGCTGAGCGAACCAAAACGCCATGGGCGTTCTCAAGATTTTCTGTTATTTGATACTTTTCCTGGGGTAAATTGGTGTAAATGATATCCGAAATATTATTTAGAAGCTTTATATTGTACATTTTCAACAACCTCTGTTTCTTGTCTTATTTGTTCTCTATTTCAAATTTTTTCATAAAGTCTACAAGTGCCTTTACGCCCTCCAGCGGCATGGGATTGTAGATGCTGGCCCGCATACCGCCTACAGACCGATGGCCTGCCAGGTTGACCAAGCCAACCGCTTTGGCTTCCTGAATGAATTTCTTATTCAACTCATCGGAGGGAAGGAGAAAGGGCACATTCATCAATGAACGATCCTTTGGTGCCACGGTTCCTTTGAACAAACTGGAATTGTCAAGAAAGTCATAAAGCAACCCTGCTTTTTCAATATTTCGTTTTTCCATTTCTGGAATACCACCCATATCCTTCAGCCACCGGAAAACCAGCATAGCCATATAGATGGCAAAGGTGGGGGGTGTATTGTACATGGAGCCGTTGTCTGCATGAATTTTATAATTGAGCATGGTAGGCGTAAAATCCATTGCCTTTCCGATCAGGTCTTCACGGATAATGACAATGGTTAGTCCGGCTGGACCGATATTTTTCTGAGCACCGGCGTATATCAAACCGAATTTAGACACAGGAATCACCTGTGACAAAATATTGGAAGACGCATCTGTTACCAGCGGAACATTACCGGTTTCAGGAAGCTTGGTATATCTGGTTCCATAGATGGTATTGTTCAATGTTATATGGAAGTAGTCAGCATCCTTTGAAAACTTGGATTCATCCAACTCAGGGATGTAACTGAAAGTGGTATCTTCAGAGGAAGCGACTACATTAATCGTACCATATTTGCAGGCCTCTGATATTGCCTTCTTTGACCAAACACCGGTATTGACAAAGTCTGCCTTTTTACTTCCGGAAAATAGATTCAGGGGAACCATGGCAAATTGAGTGGATGCCCCGCCCTGCAGGAACAAAACCTTATAATTGCCTGGTATATTCATCAACTCACGCAGGAGCTTTTCAGCTTCGTTTATGATGTCCAGGAACATGCTTGAGCGGTGGCTCATCTCCATAACAGACATCCCACTGTCATTGGTGTTGACCAGCTGCTCTCTGGCTTTTTCAAGTACAGGCAGGGGAAGCACCGCAGGGCCTGCAGAAAAGTTATAGACTCTTTTCATCAAGAAATCCTCCTTATATAATGAAAATAATAATATGAACATTGATCAATAATTAACAAATGCCCTTAAGGAATCAGTAAAAAATATACTTGCTGTGTATTATACAACATTTATTTAGCAAGTTAAAGTACCAAAGTATAATAAATTTGAAAAACATTCAGCACTTTCACATAATATGCTATAATATAAAACGAATTCAGTATCAGAATGATGAAAAGGAGAAGTTTTATGAGTCTGTACCAGAGATGGAATGAGTTGGTGGATAGCCATCGGTCCCAAAGGGACGTAAATGATTTTTGGGAATCATATTTTGACAAGGAAAAGGAATGTTATACAACCATTTTAGCTCGTCAAAACTGGAATTTAGAGGGAAGAGTAGCGGAACTGGCACAAGCATTTGAAATGGATCCGGTCTGGTTTGCCGGTTTCTTAGACGGCATGAATACCAGTCTGACAGAACAACTCAATATAGAGGAGCTGGAGTTGGATACACAGGTTCAAGCAATCATCAAACCGGAAAAGCTGTATTTCAATATGCTGAATGCCAAAGCCGATTGGTTGTATAATCTTCCCCAATGGGATTCCATTCTATCGGCGGAGCGAAGAAAAGAGTTGAATCAGGAATACAGATCGTCTAAAATGGCCAGAAGCACCAAGGTTGGTCGAAATGAGCCCTGCCCATGCGGAAGCGGTAAGAAGTACAAGAAATGCTGCGGGGCATGATCAAAGACTTATGTTAAGAATAAGAGAAGCCATTATCGTAGAGGGTATCTATGATAAAATGAAACTGGAGCAGTTTGTCGATGCAGTCATCGTCACTACCAACGGTTTTGCCTTGTTCCGAGACCGCAATCGAATGACGCTGATTCGTAAGCTGGCTGAAAAGACGGGGATTATTATCCTTACAGATTCCGATCGAGCTGGCTTTCTAATCCGCCGTTATATTCAATCCTGTATCCCACAGAATCAAATCAAGCATGCGTATATTCCGGAAGTCCCCGGCAGAGAGGGGAGAAAGCCCATACCTGGGAAAGAAGGCCTGCTGGGTGTGGAGGGAGTATCGGAAGAGATCATTCGACAGGCTTTGCTAAGTGCTGAATGCAGGCTTACTGATAGGAAAGACAGAAGAACCATCACCAAGCAGGATGCATATCGGGACGGCTTATCCGGAAAACCCAACAGCCGCCGCATGCGGGCAAAGCTGCTGCAGGAACTGCAGCTGCCGTCCCGTCTGTCTGCCAACGCTCTGCTGGAAGTGTTGAATGCACTGTTTACTTATGAGGAATATCAGGAATTCCTATCTGATTTTTTAAAGGGGAATTCCTTTAATTGCTAATGTGTTTAATCGCATCTTCAGCCGATATATAAGTCAGCCGAGGGGAAATTGGGGTCACAGGTAACATTGATTCCCAATTTTCGCAAAGCTAGATCATCTGTAGAAGACAGAATATGGGTGACATGCATTTCACAGCCGGATAATTTCTTCAAGTTGGATAAAGCCAATTGCGCAGTGGGATTGGTGGTAGCACTGATGCCTAAAGAAATCAAAGTTTCCTCCAGGCTGAGACGAATGTTTTTTTCATTTAAAATCTCCCTTTTTAAGTTTTGAATGGATTCAATTATATTGGGAGACAGCAAATGAATGTTATCAGGAATGCCGGAAACGGTTTTTATGGCATTGAGAATAACACTGGAAGTAGCGTTCATCAGTACCGAACGCTTACCGGTGGCGATCTCACCATTATGCAATTCGATTGCGGCACCGCATTTGTTGTCCTTACCGTTTTTGGGCTTGCCATTCATAACTTCTCTTGCTGCCAAAACCACCCGGCGGTTTTCCGGAACCAGTTTGAAGTCTTCCATGAGCAATTCCACCCGGGAAGAACTGTCCTTATCTTCCAAACCTTTTGCATATTCCGACTTGTACCAGAAATAACGACGAATGATTTCTTGTTTGGACGCTTCCCGAACCATTTCGTCATCAATGATACCAAAACCAGCACGGTTTACGCCCATATCCGTAGGAGATTTGTAAATGGATTCCATAGAAGAAACCCTTTCCAGGATTCGTTTCAACACCGGAAAGATCTCTACATCCCGATTGTAATTTACAGATGTTTCTCCATAAGCCTCCAAATGGAAGGGATCAATGACGTTGAGATCCTTTAAGTCAGCTGTAGCAGCTTCATAGGCTACGTTGACCGGATGCTTCAGAGGAAGGTTCCAGATGGGAAAGGTTTCAAATTTGGCATATCCACTTTGAATTTTTCTCTGGCTGTCATGATAAAGCTGAGAAAGGCAGGTGGCCAGCTTTCCGCTGCCGGGCCCGGGACCAGTAACGATAACCAGTGGTTTGGTTGTTTCGATATAGGCATTTGTGCCGAAGCCTTCTTCACTTAAAATTGCATTGACATCGGTAGGGTAGCCCGGTGTGGGTCTATGTACATAAGCTTTGATGTTGCGGAGCTCCAGAGTGTTTTTGAACATTCTCGCTGCAGGTTGATCATTGTAGCGAGTGATAACCACCCCTGCGATGTCCAGATCCCAAGAGCGTAGGTTGTCAATCAGTTTCAGCGCATCCATTTCATAAGTGATGCCGAAATCAGCCCGTATTTTCCGTCTTTCAATATCTCCTGCGTAAATACAGAGTATGATTTCTGCTTGATCTTTCAGCTTGTGAAGCAGCTTGACTTTCGCATTGGGGTCATATCCTGGCAGCACCCTTGCAGCATGGTAATCAAAAAAAAGCTTCCCGCCGAATTCCAGGTACAGCTTTTGGTGAAAAATTTCCACTCGTTTTAGTATTTCCTGAGTTTGTTCTTCGAGGTATTTATTATTGTCAAAACCGGGGCCAAGCACCATGGGTTACCTCCCTGTAAGAATTATAGAAAGTATTTTATAAATATGGAAAGCAAATTTAGAAACAGAAAAAAGATTTATCAATCCTGATATACAATACCATATTATAAGAATTTTTTCATGGGTTTTTTAGAAATATTTTTTGACTTTCCATATGCATACAATGAAAGAGCAGAATCCGGAGACTCTGCTCCTTCATTTTGCTAAATGTGCTTTGACTT
>DURK01000039.1 GCA_012837325.1 Clostridiales bacterium | reverse complement strand
GATCAGAATGGTCACCATGACACTGCCTACATTTGCAGGACAAATGGCCAATCCGGACGGCTCCATCACGATATTGAAATCGGCGTTGTAGCCGCGAAAACGCGAGGCTATCGTACCGTTTCCACTTGCGTACTCTTCGTCCACCACGCTTTCAATGATCACCGAACCTTTGGGTGAAAACCCTGCCTGTTTCATTAGTTGAACGGCCATGATGGCGGCAGCCAGCCCGCCCTTCATATCCGAAGAGCCCCGGCCGTAAACACGCCCATCCTTCACAATGCTTTGGAAGGGTTCGCAAATGGTCCATGGAAGCGGCTCTTTCGGTGAAACATCCATATGGCCGGAAAGCAGCAGGGACTTCCCGCCGCCTTTGCCCTGCCAGATGCCAACCACATTTTTTCTGCCTCTCTCATAATTCTGTCCCTGCAGGAAAGCCGGATTTTTATCGTAACCTTCAATCTCATCGGGGGCAAAGCGATCGATCGTCAACCCCATATCCCGGAAAAGGGCAGCGACATAATCCTGGCCTTCCTTTTCAAACCCGTCCGGCGGTGCATTTTCCGTTGGAATATCAATCAAGTCACGCAGCATATCGATCAGGCGCGAGCTGTTTTGTTCTACCAACTGATCAATCTGTTTTGCATTCAAGTGCCTCTCCCCTTATAACCGGATCATTTCACGGGGGTAGCTTGCAAATAACTCTACCCCTGAATCTGTGACGTAAAGGCCATCCTCAATGCGAACACCGTATTGGTGATCTGCAATCCAAATATCCACGTTAAACACCATTCCAGACTGGAACACCTTGTCTGTACGGTTATCAACCCATGCACATTCCACTTCCTGCATTCCTGTACCATGTGCAGGACCATACAGGTTCAAACCGCTGAATCCGTTCTTTGCCAGCCTTTGCTGGAATTTGTCATAAACACTGGCAAAGGACACACCCGGTTTGATCAGCTCTACTGTTTCGTCTACACATTCCCTGGCAACATTGATCATGTACTCGTGGCGTTTGGGAATCTCCCCAAGGACAACTGCTCTGCAGAAATTCCCGCAATACCCGTTGTATTTGGCACCTACCGTTATCTGCACCATGGAATTGTCGACAATCAGTTTGTCGGAGGATCTGCAAAGGCTTTGGAAGGTGGTATCCCCCGAGGTAATCCAAATCGGATAGCTGGTGCCCTCTGCCCCCATTTTATAGGCAGATGCCCGCCAGGCTGCTTCAAACTCCCATTCCCGTACACCCGGCTTAATCGTGTCAAGGCTGTCAATGAAAGCCTGCTCTGTAATCCGGTAAGCTTCCTTCAGCAGGGCGATTTCATTTTCTGTTTTGATCTCCCGAACCTTGTTGATGACCCATTGCGCTTCCTTATATTCCGCGTCTGGTGCACCCTTTTGTAGATCCTTCATGATTTGATAGGGAATGATGTTGGAATCTGCTATACCAATGGTTTTGATCGGAAAATGTTGGTGGAATTCTTCCACAATCGAGCCAAAATTAATTTCTTCTGTCGGTTTATCCCACTCGGGGGCAGCGGTTTCCACATACATTGGGTGAATGCGGACATCCTCAATTTCTGAAAACTGTTTTGCAAAATCATAGCTTTCCGGACCACCGGTTAACAGTATGGGATTGCCTTCCCGGGGAACCAGCACGCCTGCAAAGTCAAATACCGCCCAGAATCCGCTTAAGTAACGAACATTTGCCGACTCACACTCACAAGCATGAGTAACCAGTAAGTCTATGTCATGGGCATTCATAATCTCTTGAATTTTTCTAACACGTTGTTCAAATTCTTGTCTGGGGATTCTCAATCTCGCTTCAGCCATTCTAAAACCTCTCTTTCCTTATCCTGGGAGAAACAGCATTCCAGCACCTTACAGTGTCACAATCTGACCGGTTTGCGCTGACCGTTCTGCGGCATTGATTACTTCAATGACATACCTTGACTCCTCAAGGGTGATAATGTCAGGCTTGCGGCCTTTGATGATGCAATCAACAAAATAGGCCAGTTCATTGTGAAGCGCTCCTGTGATGTTTCCGTGCACCGTGGGCCAATATACCGTTTCACCGATTGAACGGCCATTTTTGTCATCAATCACAAGGGGGGAAGCGGCTTCATTTACATAGATCGCACCTTCTGTACCGATAATCTCCATTCTTGCATCAATGGCATAAGGAGTCTTTGAGGGCAGGTTCCAGATGCTTTCGGAAACTCCAAGGGTATTTTCGCCATAATGCAAATTGACCCAGCCAACATCGTAGTTGGGCAGATCCCTTGAATTAACCGCCATGGTGTATACCTTGGTAACCGGTTTTCCTACAATCCAGTTCATCAGGTCGATATCATGTACGGAGTCGCCCGTAACGGATGAAAGCTTATGAAGATGAGACACTGCGCGGTCACCATTGATGTTCCTTCTTGCATAGATGGAAAGCACCTCGCCAATCCTTCCCTCCAGCACTTCCTGTCTGGCCATGGCATAATTGTTTTCAAAACGGCAGATATGGCCAACCATGATGTTTTGCTTGGCGTCTTTGGCTGCCTCGATCATTTTGTCGCATTCGGCCACCGTAAGTGCCATCGGCTTTTCAAGCAGAATATGCTTTCCGGATTTGATTGCTGCAAGCATGGGTTCCAGATGATCAGGAGCATGTGTGCAAATTGAAACAGCATCGATTTCAGGATCATTGAGAAGGTCATGATAATCTGTATAGGTCTTTTTTACGTCATACTTTGCAGCCATTTCTTCAAGCCGCGACTTTGTTCTGGTGCATAATGCAGCAACCTCCACATTTGGCACACCTTTATAGGCAAAAATATGCATTTCACCGAACCAACCGATACCAATCACACCAACCCTTACCTTTTTCATCGTTTTTAACTCCTTTCATTATTGTTCATTTTTACTTTGCACAGCAAAAAATCGTTGTTCAGAGCGTTTCAACGTTGAGATTGAAGCCGCACTCCACCGAAGATCCGGGAGAAACATAATTGACAAACTTTCCAGTATTAATGGAATTGGGAGAGCCGGTCCATGGTTCAATACAGGCACAATCATCAAAAATTGTGCATATGGTAACCACCCGATGCAGCTCGTCAGGTATCAGCTTTGCTATGTAACCATCTGCACGGTTTTGTAAGATCATTTCATGTTTGCCAATACCCCAAAACACATGATCCAGCGTTTGGGTGAGGTCTACTGTGTTATCTCTCCATTCTCCCAGGGAACCGTCCAGATAGTTCTGATAATGCTTAAAATCAAAGGTGAAGGACGTCTGCTTCTTGTCAGTTGTCCTGAAATAAGGATGCCAGCCTATGTAGAATGGCATATTCTCTTGTGAGTTGTTTTCAATGATGGCACGGATGAAAAGAGTTGACCCTTCAATGCGATATTTGAGGGTTAAAACAAAATCAAATGGATAATTTTCTTTCTTGACCACTTCACCTGGCATCGAATACAAAGTAACTTCATCGGGCTTTACAGAGCCGACCGAGAATGTCGAATCCTTCATGAAACCATGAAAGGGCATCGTATACGTCTTACCGTTTAAGATGTAGGTGTCATCTTTTGTTTTGCCGCAGAAGGGAAACAATACAGGAATACCACCAGCCAGGCAGTTTCCCAGTCCCAGCATCTCAGGCTTCATTCTTAGTATTTCGTTGCCTCGGACTCGCAATGAAGACACCATTCCGCCGTAATCGGGCAGTATCGTGGCCTTTGTGCTGCCATCCTGCCCTGAAATGATCAGTTGCTTCATGTTTCTTCCTCCAGAAATCAGCTTTGAATCACAGTCTTATGCAAATCGCATGCAGGGATGAATCGCCAATGCCTTTGTTCCATCAAGCCTGAAATCGACCTGATAAACAAACACACCAGAACTAACATGATAACAAACCACAGTGTACACGTTTTAATGGTTCAGGTGCTCTCGTTCCTTTGGGCCTTCCTACTGCCGTGAGCTTCAACTACTGGTGAAGGTTTTAATGCAAGCGCAACTACGGATGAAAGGTTTTAATGCAAGTGTCTACTGCTGATGAAAAGGTTTGAATAAATGCTGCTACTGGTGAAAGGGACTAATATATTTATATGTCTGTTACAGCTGATTAGTAGCAGCAAATCATATTCACTTCTTTAAGTTGTAAAAAAAGACTATCACATAAATAATCTCAAATGCTCATATTATATTCTCATATCACGCTTCATAAAAAAATAGTGAATATATCAAAATTGTATTAAATTTGCCTCGCCCCTGTGTATTGTGAATCCTACAAGGCCTATAAGGATTATAAGGGTTTCCCGCAATTCTGTCAACCTTTTTTTGATTGCAGCCATTATTACGGGCTGTGGACACACCTTATTGATTAGGATCCTATTCCATGGCTGTACAACCACTGGAAAGCAGCAAAAAGCTTAAGACCTTAAGTCCGCCCAAAAAAATCATGAGTCAACCATCCCAAGGAAGAAAACCCTCACAAAGGATTGTTGACTCAGCTCCGGTTATCTTACAGTCTTAAGCAAGTCATAAAGCAGTTTATATTTTTCGTATCGTTCAGTGTAATATTCGTTGGCCTTCTCATCGGGGTAAAAGCATGTTTTTACCTGGTTTAATGCATTGGCAGCCTCCTGTATGGATGTGTAACATCCGGTAGCGACTCCCGCCAGGATTGCCGTACCCAGTGTACCTGCTTCTTCATAGTTCATTGCAACAACCTTTTTCCCGAATATGTCGGCTCTGATCTGCAGCCATTCAGATGATCTGGAGCCGCCCCCCACAGTTCGCAGCTCGTCAATGGAAATATTGTTCTCTTCAAGGGTTTGGATGTTGTGCTTCATCTCAAAGGCTTCGCCTTCCATGCACGCCTTATAGATTTCACCTCTCTGCGTTGCCAAGGTGAGATTGACGATTGCTCCCTTTGCATGGATATCCATTTGGGGTGTGGGTGAACCGGTAAAATGGGGTAATACAAAAAGGTCGGTTGGCTCCTTTGGAATCTCCTTGTCCAGGATATTGTAGATTTGAAGATTGCTCTTTTCAGCAATCTCCTTGTCCTTTTTTGCAAAGGTGTCTCTGAACCATTTAAGCAAGGAACCGCCGGTCATGTTAAAAGCATAAGTAACATATATATCATCGAATAAATAGGGTATGCTGGCATAGGAAGATTTTAACATATTGCCGTTTATTCTCGGACCCTTAAAAACCGGAGTAATGCAATCTACGGTGCCTATGCCGTTCACAGCTTGTCCCTCATTTGTTACCCCGGTACCCACTGCTACCATTAACTGATCATGCCCGCCAAGGACAAGCCTGACTCCTTTGTTAATCCCAAGCTCATCTGCAACCGCAGGCGAGATTTCACCAACAATGCTTCCGGTGACTTTGGTTTCAGGAAAGATATCCATATCCAGGCCGGCCTGTTCAATGATCCTTTCCGACCATTTTTTGTTTTTTATGTCAAAACACATTGTTCTGGCTGCAAGGGAATAATCCGAAACATACTGGCCCCCCAGCTTGTGCAGAATATAATCCCCATAAAACAGGATTTTGCTTATTTTCCTGTAAAGCTGAGGGTTGTTTCTTTGCTGCCACATTAGCTTACATACGGAATACATGGAATGCGGCGGGTGCCCGGTTATACCCATAATCTCCCCGGCACCGAGAGCACGAACCAGATCCGCACATTCACTCTCACCGCGCTTATCCATATAGATCGGGCTGTTGCCGAGCTCATTTCCTGACTGATCAAGCATAACAAAGGCTTCCCCCAATGAAGAGGTGCTTAATGCGTCAATGTGTACATGGCCGGCCTTTTTGTTTGCCTTGCTTATAACATTCTTTGCCGTATTCCATACAACCAGCGGATCGATTTCATAATGACCTTCCCTGTTGCTGTAAATGTCATATTCCCCATATGCATAGGACAGGATGCTTCCATCTTCATTGAATATTGTTGCTTTTGTCCCGGTGGTGCCAATATCCAATCCCAATAATGCCATTTATATCCCACCAATGCTTTTTAATAATTCATCTATCTTGTGATTGCCATCCAATATCCCAATTTCCACCTTCATCTTTATTTCTTCATGCGGCTTTATGACAGGCAGAAATCCCTTTTCACGCAGCTCGCTTCGGGAATAACAAAATGTATTCGATGGTTCCAATGCAAGCACATAATCCAACTCGTCTTCCAGCTTCCAGTGTGTCAGGTAAGGTAAGATCTCAGAATCAAATTTTATATAGACTCCCAAACCATCCATTAAGCTTCGATTCATAATTACTGCATATACGGATTTCTTTTCTTGATCGAAAATATGCCAGTAATTTTTTTCAAAATTGTCGCCACTGGGCTTCCTAAACGAATAAATCTCATCAATGTGCTGCTGTGAATACTCATCATAGGCATGAAATTGGGTGGACTGCACAAATACCTCTGAATGCTCACTTAATAATGGGTAACCAAAATTAATGTGATAAAGAAGGGTTAAGGGAGAGTCCTTGCTGCCGATATTTCGGATCGTATCTTCAATCAGGATCACAGATTCTCCGATGGGCGATTGTATGCTTCGTTCCACCTGGATTTTGCTTGCAAAAGGAGCACAATCCTCTATGATTCCGGTTATTTTCAGCTCTCCCTTGTCAAAGCTGGATAGATCGCATACATTTTTAGCTGGTATAGAGCTGTACCTTCCGTGCAATCCTAATTCTTCTCCTTCATCTACGCACGGCGGCCCTAAGTGTGTAGGACCGCATGTGGTCAATAAGCCTGCAAAAAAGGTTCTGAGCCATTCAGCCCCCCTGCTGTCGTAATAGGAGGGATGAACTTCCTCATTCCTGGTAAAATAAGTGATGTTTGTTCCCTTATAGGATGCAAGAGATATATCCAGCCCTCTGTCTGCAACGACTGTATACTCAAGCCCGGACCCGGTTTTTACATCAATCGCCCTGGTGCCCCCGCTGTATCCATTTAAGAGCTGATAATGCCTGGTGCCAGCCAGCTGATAAGGGCTCCCCATTCTTTTCTGTGCTTCCCGTCGATCCTGAACCAACTGGAGATTAAACATGTTTCCACCCCATTAACAACCTAATTATTTGATCTCTTTTTTGTGATGATGTCAAAAGCAACTGCAAACAGCAAGACGATACCTTTTATGGCTTGCTGCCAGTCTACACTAATGCCAAGTATCGACATCCCGTTATTTAATACACCCATGATCAATGCTCCAACGATGGTGCCAAACACGGTGCCGCTGCCGCCGGTGGTAGAAGCACCGCCAATAAAGCATGCTGCTACGGCATCCAGTTCAAAACCTGTCCCGGCTTTCGGTGTGGCTGCATTCAGTCTTCCTGAAATAATAACGCCTGCAATGGTTACATCAGAGACACAACAGGCATTACAGCAATTTCGCCCAAGTATTGGTATTGCACCGTATTGTGTCTGCTGGATGCTGACCATGCTATAACTTGATGAGGAACTCTTGATCCTCTTTTCTTATGGAAGAATAACCTTGATATCCATTAACTCACAGAAGTCGATAATGGTATCATATATTTCTTCGCCGTAAGCCATGAGGCCGTATTCGTTATTCCAGTTCTGAAGCAGCGTTTCGATATCGCCTTGTACCGTTAAGAAAGCATGAGGCCAGAACGGAATTCCACATTCCAGGAGTCTGTCCTTGATCTCGTCCTCGGATGGTTCAAACATGTCGCATTTTGCCAGAACCATCTCAAATTTACCATCGTTTCTGTATAGTCTCGCCAAAACGCCTTTTCCTTCTTTCGCGACCAGACTTACAGAAAGGCCTCCGGCTGAACCCTCTGTCGGAATGCCGTGCGTAGCAAAGGATGCCTTGCCGCCGCTTAACTTTCCTGCAAGGGACGGGGGAATGGTTCCGTCAGCAATGATCTTCACTTCATTATTTGCCTTGTTGATATGCTGCAGATCGCCATAATAAACCGGATCTGTACTCAATGCATTGAGCAGAATGACCGACAGGAGAGAATTAAAATCCGAAAGAGGAGAGGTAGGCACACGATCTTCCAGCATCATGCTTTGCATAAAGCAGGTAGCGGAATAGTCATCGCCAAGGCCTGGGAAGGATTGCACTGTATAATAATCAAAGCCCCATTCTTCCTTCAATTGCTTCATGGCCAGATATAATCTGAGAGATCTGCTGGTTTCTGCAGTGTCTTCCGGAAGCTCATGAAAATAAGCAGTCAATGATTGTCTGTATTCTTCCACTTCCTCTTCGCTTAAGCTTTTCGCTCTTTCTATGAGCTGTGTGGTATCTCTGGAATCGATATCGATACCGAAGGTCTTTGTCCATTGTGAGGGATCAGCAACACCACAGTTTTGCCCCATGCCCCTTCCGCCAAATGAACATACCGTTTT
>DURK01000038.1 GCA_012837325.1 Clostridiales bacterium | reverse complement strand
AGTCTTTTCTTTGTCCAATGGCCTTCCATTGATAGCAGTATTCTGAGAGATTAACTTCGCAACTGTATTGGGGTGAATATCAAGTGCAATGGGCTTTAATCCCAGCTCCTTTATCAGGTTCAGAAAATTATCAACCATATTCTTTGGCATCGCAGCAACTTGTACCTTATATTTATTCACACCATTTTCCACTGTTTCGCCCGCTACTGAATATTCAATGACGTACTCCGTCGCTATAATGGGTAAATATTGCTCAATCTCATAGGATACCATGTTGTCCAATTGTTGTCGTTCAATTGCAGGCAACATGATATCTCTCGTGATAATTGATGTACTCTGGATGGTAAGAACTGCGTTCTTCTCCTTGATCTTATTATCGGAGATCAGTGTGCGAATAGACTCTTTCAATCTTTCAAAATCTTCAATTTTTCCATCTCTGAATACACCTTCTGATAAAGGAAAGTTTACTGCATTATATAATACGATGTTGCCTTTGTTATATGTACCGTGAACCATATGCAGGTTTTGACTGCCTAAATCCAGACAAATCAGATTTTGACTCAATAAGATCACCCCTTTACTTTAAATTGTTTGCATCATATCAATCATAGGAAGATACATGGCAATAACGAGGAAACCAATCACGACTGCCATGATAATGAGCATGAGAGGTTCCAGCATAGCTGTCATTTTTTGTATTGCTACATCTACTTCTTCATCATAAAAGTCTGCTGTTCTTCTCAGTACATCATCCAAAGATCCGGATTCCTCTCCTATTCGTATCATAGAGTCCACCATAGGTGGAAATAATTTTAATCTATGAATAGGCCCTGCCAGGTCATAACCCTTTCGCAGGTCTTCTTTAACACTCTGAATTCCCTCTGCGATAATTCGGTTTCCTACAATTTTAGAAACGATATCCATTGCTGGCAGAAGAGGAATTCCACTTGCCAGCAAGGTAGACAAAGTGCGGGTAAATCTGGATGTAGACACTTTGATAACCGTATTCTTTACGACTGGTATTTTTAATTTGAATCCATCGAATTTTCTTCTGCCTTCCTCTGTATTGATATACCTATGAATTAAGTAGATCAATGCGATGATAACGAATAGAATTAAATACCAGTATTGCCTGATTCCATTGCTGACGCCAAGCAGGAAACGCGTTGGGCCGGGCAATGTTACACCGCTGCCCTCAAACATGCTTAAAAATGTTGGCAGAATCGCAACCAGCATAAATATTACAACGACCACCGATACAACAGCTAGTATGATTGGATAAATCATTGCACCGCGGATTTTATTCTGAATCTTGGTTTCCTTTTCATAATGAAAGGCCATCCTGTCCATGATTGCGTCAAGATTCCCGCTTGCCTCCCCTGCTTCTACCATGTTGATGAACAACTCAGGAAATACATTTCGATGCTCTTTCATCGCTTCGGAGAAGGTTGAACCTTTTTGAACCGATTCATAGACCTTCTCGATTACCTCTCGGAATACCGGCTTCTCGGTTTGAAGTCTCAAGATATTCAGGCATTGAATAATCGTGACTCCAGCATTCAGCATTGCATGAAATTGCCGTGCAAAAACTGCGATATCCTTGATCTTTACCTTATTGAACGCACTTAACGTACTGATATTCGTTCCTTCCGCAACTTCCTTTATCAGGATCGGGTGATAGTTTTTGCTGCGCAGCATTTGCATAATCTCGTTGCGATTTTTGGCATTGTACCGCCCGCCTATACTCTCACCTGACTGATTCATTGCTTTATACTCAAACAACGGCATGGTTACTCTCCCTTCTACAGCATTCTATCCTCTCCAGCTTTGATTAAGCCATTCTCATGTGCTGCTTCAACATTTCTATATCCATGGCACGTTCCAAAGCAATATCTGATGTAATCAGATTTCTGCGTACCAATTCGGCAAGAGAATAATCCATGGTACGCATTCCGTTCCTGATTCCGGTTTGAATGGATGTTTGAATCTGATGGGTCCGTCCTTCCCGGATTAGGTTGCGGATGGCATTGTTAGCAATCAAAATCTCCAATGCAGCGATCCTGCCCTGATTATTCTTCAAAGGAAGCAATTGCTGAGCAATAATCCCTTCCAGTACTGCTGCTAGCTGCGTTTTAATCTGCGCCTGCTGATATGCAGGAAAGGAATCAATAATCCGGTCTACCGTTTGGTCAGCACTCATGGTATGAAGAGTTGACATGACCAGATGGCCGGTTTCAGCTGCTGTTATTGCTGTAGCAATGGTTTCTGTATCACGCATCTCACCTACCAAGATTACGTCGGGATCTTCACGGAGTGCTGCTCGAAGAGCTCTGGAAAAGGTTTGACTGTCACTTCCAATTTCTCTTTGATTCACAATGCTTTTTCTATGCTTGTGTAAATACTCAATGGGGTCCTCCAGTGTGATAATATGGCAGCTTCTATTTTGGTTGATGTAATTCACCATAGCGGCAAGAGTAGTTGATTTACCACTTCCAGTTGGCCCGGTGACCAGAATCAGCCCTCTTGGCTTCATAGCCAAATCACTAAGACTGCTGGGAAACCCCAGTTCATCTAAGGTAGGTGGGTTAATGCTAACCACTCTGATTGCCAGGGCATAGCTCCCTCTTTGTTTGTACGCATTAACTCGAAAACGTGCCACACCAGGGAGAAAGAAAGATAAATCCCATTCACCGTGCTCCTCAAGTTGCTCTCGGTGGCTGTCGTCTAGTATCTGATTTTTGCAATCCTCTGTATCATCAGCTGTCAGATGCACGTCACCATAGCTGCGCAAAGTTCCGTTAATTCGCAGCATCGGAGGGACACCAACCGTAATATGAATGTCGGAAGCTTTTGCACGTACTGCTTCTACAAGAAGATCATCCATTTTTATCATTCTAATCACCAACCTATTCCAAACTATATGTAACCTTTAACATTTCATCCGTTGTAGTTACGCCTGAGCGAACCAGCTGACTGCAGCTGCTTTTTAAGGAAAGAGTACCATATTTGGCTGCTGCACTTCTTATTTCATCAATAGATGCATGATCATCAACCATCTCACGTAGTTCTCGTGTCATTAATAACACTTCGTGTATAGCAGTCCTGCCCTTATAACCGGTTTTCCCACATAGGCTGCATCCTTCTCCCCTATATAGCATATCATCATCATTTAGATTAAGAAGTTCCATTTCCGAATAGGTCGGTTTGTATTCTGTTTTACAATTGGTGCATATCTTTTTGACCAGTCGCTGAGCTACAACACCGACGACCGATGAAGATACCAGGAATGGTTCAATGCCCATGTCGACCAACCGGGAGACAGTAGACGCCGAATCATTGGTATGCATGGTGCTAAGTACAAGGTGACCGGTAATTGCAGCACGAACTGCAATTTCTGCAGTTTCCGAGTCACGAATTTCGCCAATCATTATAATATCCGGATCTTGTCTGAGAATGGACCGAAGACCATTGGCAAATGTCAAACCCGCTTTAAGATTGACTTGTACCTGATTGATTCCATTCAACCTGTACTCCACGGGATCTTCTACGGTGATAATATTTCTGTTGATTTTATTCAATTCTTGCAGTACAGCATATAAGGTGGTTGTTTTTCCGCTTCCGGTTGGACCAGTTACCAAAATAATACCATTTGGACTTTGAATCAATTTATTAAACATCTTGATATTTTCTTCACTAAAGCCCAGCTGGGTTTTCGTGAGGATGGTGCTGCTTCGATCAAGAAGACGAAGAACAATTTTTTCCCCATATACCGTGGGAAGTACAGATATGCGCAGATCAATATCCTTGTTGTCTACATGCATCTCTACACGCCCATCTTGCGGAATCCTTTTTTCAGCAATATCCATTCTGCCTAAAATTTTAATACGAGTTACGATGGCGGAATGGGTTGTTTTTGAGGAAGTCATAATTTCCTGCAGTTCACCGTCGATACGGAAGCGTATCCGTATATTATTCTCATAAGGTTCAATATGGATATCACTGGCTTTTGCTCGAATGGCATGCTGTATAATGGAATCCACCAATCTGACTACTGGTGCATTGTTTACTTCATTAAGAATTTCTTCTTCAATTTCGCTTATCTGGTCAAAACCAATTTCCTTCTTAAAATCTTCTACAGCTTGTTCTGCACTTTCTTTGCCATAATACTGATCTATGGCATTTTGTATATGATTTCGCAATGCAAGTGCAGGCCTAACGTTTAAACCGGTGGCGATATTGACATCATCAATGGCATATAGGTTTAAAGGATCAACCATAGCGACTGTCAATTGATTTCCTTCTTTAACAACAGGAATAAGCATATGCCTTCTTGCTAGACTTTCACTAATCAATCTTGGAATCTCCGGATCAATGGATTGAACAGTAAAATCAATATAAGGGATCTTAAGTTGATACTCTAAGGCTTCAATGAGCTGTTGCTCATTAATAATGCCTTCATCGATGAGTAATTCACCCAGCTTTTTTCCGTTAACTTTTTGCTTCTTTAATGCTTCCTCCAGCTGGTCGGTAGTAAGTATGCCGGAATCCAGTAGAATTTCGCCCAAGCCTTTTCTGTTGCGGCTAACCATTTGGGTCCCCCTATTCGATGTTTATATCTCATTATGTAAGGTATGGGTTATAGTATCGTTTCTAGATAATCGCGTATATAAAGCTTACCCAGTCCTTCATAGTTCAGTTCATATATTTCCGAAACACGGTTTTCCAAAATAGAACTCTTCATTGATTCAATTTTCTCCGATTCTACTACCCAATTGGTTTTCCCTTGAAAACCGCCTGCTGCCTCAAAAGCACGGTATGCAACTTGAAAAGCACCCTTTTTATATAGGAAAGATTGATCTTTGTCTTTTTTAAAATCAATTACTACGTGTCCAGGAAGATACAAAAACAGAATTCCCAGCTCAGCATAACAGGAAACATGTTCTATATACTGATAATAATTTTTCCAGAACAGGAACTTTTCTGTATGCGGGCCAAGATATTTTCCCAAATCTTTTAACTTAGTCCATTCCAGGAACTTGGTTTGATACTCCTCCTCTACATCCATCCAAAACTGGCTTTGTCCGGGTAAGTCAAACAACTCAATTAACAATTGGTTGATTTTTTCTTCATATGCGAAAACATCCATGATCATCAAATAATGTTTTATTTGAGGAAGTGGTTTGTTTTCGGTGGTGCGGATCCAGTCCAGAAACAACTGGGCATTCTCAAGAAACCCATCTTGATTGCATGAGACGAAAAACTCCTCAAGCAAAGCTCTGGATAATGCACTCTTCTTCAAAAAACCAAATCGTATGAAAAAGTCATTCAGCGTACATTGTTCCGATTTCAGAACTGAAAGAGCTTGCTGAACCAATTCCGAGCATGGAAAGGACATCCGACTGGCAAAAGAATTGATAAACTCTTCCGGATATCTATTCTTCATGAAGTCTGAGAGCAGATGAAAGGACTCCATTAGGTTCAGGTTTGAGTAATGCTCCTGCAACATAATCCAATTATAATGAAAGAATCGTTTCTTCAGCCGCAAAGAAAGAATGAATAGGAGCTTTTCCTTTTGATTCTCACTAATATCCTGTATCAATGCATGGAAAATCAGCTCCAATCGGCTGTTTTGAAGCTTAATGGCATAATCTGATAATTTATTTCCCTGTAGTAACTCAATTTGATCAAGCAATTCCTGCACTTCGTCCGTCATATCCATCCAGGCTATTTCCTCAACGAAGGGATGCTGCTTTCGTATGGCTTTCAGGGACGTTTGAAATTTCAAAGCAGGAACGAAAAAGGCATAATCCATTATGTGTTTGTCCTTTCAAATATCTGCTGCATTTCTTTTATAGTCTCTTCATCTTTTAAACGAAACTTAAACTCCACCCTTCGTGACTTCTCCCTGTCAATAATTCCCCCTGTCATGATGGGCTGACTGAATGACCTCCCATTGGCTGTAAGATAACTATGAATTCGATCCTTATATTCGAAACTAGGAAAATCTTCCTGCAAAATAAATCGAACCACTGCCAACGCTCTGTTTTGAGAAAGTTCCAAATTTGTCAGATAAGTGCCCTTATCATCTGTATGTCCCTCTACAATGATCTCTGCAATGTAATTTCGGTTCTCTTCATTCAACAAAATGGAAAAGTAGGCAGGAATAAACTCCTCCAAATACTCTGCTCCATTGCTTTTAATTTCTGCTTCGCTAGGGTCAAAGAAAATACCGTCACTAAAACGAATAGCCCCTGTCTGATTGTCAATTTCCAATATCAAATTGGATTGAGAGAATTTGTCTACCAGCTGACGAATAATATTGGTACGGACTTCTACCAAATCTTTCAAAGATGCTTCTTGATCAGCCAATTGCATTTCCAGCTCAGCAAGCTCATCTTCTTTCCGGATCAGGCTGGATTCATATGACTTCAATTGTTCCTGTAGTTCTTTTATTTCATTTGACGTCAGAACATCTGAGGAATCATTATGATCCCCTTCTCCCTTAACCGGTTGCAGCGTGGATAGAAATACAAGGGAAAGAATCAATAAGAACAAAAATGTCGCAGCAATAATGTTGGGTTCGTTCCATATTTTATGATTATTCTGCATGCTCCTATCCCTTCTTTCATATCAAAATTCTACCTCAGTCGTTTTCCCATTGAGTCGATGATTACCGGCAGATCATCAATAGAATCCCGGATTTCAGCAATGGTTTGACTCAAACGTTGTGTGATTTCTGCAAGACCTCCGTCAAATTCAGCAATGGTTTTCTCGGTTCCCCTTTCCATTGCTTGTGTAAATTCTTTCATGGTCTCTTTCAAGCTGCCGTTTAACTCGCTGAGCCGAAGAGAAATTTCCGTAGAAACACTGTTCAAGTTTTTGGAACGTTCCTCCATTTCATGTAATACAGTTTTATTGGAACTTGTCCAGGTATCAATGGATTTGAACACGGACCCCTCCAACCGGCTAAACATTTTTTCGGAAACATCAGAAAACTTTTCCAAAGACCGCTCCACTTCATGACTGACATCTTTCTGATACTTATGAATCAAATCAAATATCTCCTGGATTGATTCACCATATTCCTCTTTCAGACTCTGTCGCTCCTCTTTGATGTTGTCTAGTATATCCTTGTTAATGGTGACGACATCATTTAATGTTTGGGAAAGTAGATTTAAATTCTCAAAGCTGCTGGACAGGCTTAGGCTGCAACTCGATAATTGTTCATGATATTGTGCAATGGAGGAAATAATGGTTTCAGACACTTCATTAATTTGCTTTTGATTGCCAACCCCTTTGGATAGTTCATCTATATATGCTTCTGCCAGAGATAGTGACTCTTTCTGAGAAATTGAAAGCTCACGAAATGACTCGCCTAATTCCAGCAGTTGATGGTTCATTTTACTGTGCAGTTCTTCCAGGAAGATATCTACTAACTGATTCATGCCATTGCGCTGCATATCCGCTGAATACTGTGCATAATTGGATAGACTACTGGACATATTGTCCAAGGCAGATGTTATGTGATTCAATTGCAAATCGTCCTGATCGAAAGACAGCTTGCGCCGAAGCATTCTATTGATTTCATATACACTGGCTTCTGCTTTATTAAACATAGAATGAATAATTCGGTTAAACAGATAGGAAAGAAGTATAGCAAACAGCGCTACAACAGTAACTTCAACTATTGCAGGATATAAAACTTGCGATAAATCGGAACCTGGCTGTACTCCAGCAAACTGGAGTATAAAACAGAAAAAGGACAGTGCCAAACCAATGGTTATCAAAAAAGACGGGATGGAAAGGATCTGGCTTTTTTTGGCAGGTACTTCAATCAAAGAATGCTCATTGAAGTATTCATCCCAAGCAGGTTGAACTGAATGATTTTCCATATAGTCCTTCCAGATTGGTTGTAAAAATGACTTGTCCCTGGTGTTGGTAATATATTTCTCCAGCCTTGCTTCATTGGCTTCGTCCCAATTTTCTAACCCCGACAGAAATTCTAAAAAATACTGCAGTTCCTTATTTACTGGTTTTAATATCATAACGGGATAACAAATAAAAAGTACAGCCCATAGTAAGAGCAGGAGCCCTGAGGATATTTCCAAAGAATACGATGCCAAATATGTAGTTAAAAACCCGATCAATTGTCCTGCCAACCTGATGACCCCCTTGAACTTTCTACATATAATATGAATATATACAATTAAATAAACCTATCGGCAGCTTTTTTCATAATCTGCCAGGAATGCTGTGGGAGCGAATGCCCCAGCCAAATTTCAGCCGATCTGATGCCTTGTCCAATTAACATCCCAATGCCATCACAGGTTTTGCAGCCCTGTTCTTTTGCATATTGCAGCATAGTGGTTTGTCTGGGATTATAGACAATATCGCAAACCACAGTGGAGTTTTCCAGCTTATAATTTTGAAGCGGATTACCTGCTTTATCCGGCCACATGCCCAGTGCGGTGGTATTGATAATGAAATCAGCATCAGTAGAAATATCCACCGATGCTTCTGCCAGCTCCCTGCCTTTATAATCATTGATGAGAGCGGAAAGGGTTTTTGCCCTTTGGAAGGTTCGATTGACGATTTGAATGGCGGCAGGCTGCTCTTTGGCTATATAGATACCTATGGCTCGAGCTGAACCACCAGCACCAAGCAAGACGACTTTTTTTCCACTCAGAGAAAAACCTGAATTTTTCAGGTGTTGAATAAACCCTTGTCCATCGGTGTTGTATCCTTTCAAAATGCCATTTTCAATTTTAACTGTATTGACTGCACCAATTGCCTGAGCTTCCTCATCCAAGCTATCCAATAAATGAAAAACAGTTTCCTTGTAAGGTACGGTAACGTTAAAACCAATAAATCCAAGAGCCTGAAACCCATATATTGCCGCTTCTACCTGGCTGGAAGCTGTATCAAAGGCATGGTAAACGATATCCAGACCCAAAGATTGATAAAGATGATTATGGAGAACTGGAGACAGGCTGTGCTTAATCGGATGCCCTATAAGCCCCACTACCTCGGTTGCTGAAGTGATTTGCATACAGGCCTCCTTCCGGCAACAAGCCGTTCCATTAATCTGGTTAGACGGGTTCCGATGAATTCTCTTTTGTCAATGGGGTCAACCAGTATAGTGAACATGCCAGCACGATTGCCTCCCAAAATGTCTGTGAATATTTGGTCGCCAATGACCAAAGTATCTTGCACAGTGGCACCCAATTCGGTCAATGCACAATAAAACCCACGTGCAAATGGTTTGCCGCCAATTGGAGAATACGTAACACCTAATTCCAAAGCAAACGCACGTATTTTGGACTGACTGCTATTGGATAACAAACAAATATGGAAACCTGTATCTTTGGCCTTTGATATCCATTCTTTCAGCTTGGGGGTGATTTTATAGTGATTCCAGGCTGTAATGGTGTTGTCCACATCGATGATTATATTCTGATACCCTCGATCCCAGTAGCTCCGTAAATCAATATCAAAAATAGAAGCATGTGTCTGCCTGGGTTTTAACAAGCTGCGCAATATAATCTCCCTTTGCTAAATATATATAATTATAATATATAGAAATCACAGAGTGTTGTCAATGGAGTAGGAAGTGCATGTGCAGAAGATATTCCAAATATTATGAAACAATAAACAAAAATGTAAAGATAGCAACCGGTCAATCCCCTCTGCTATGATCTTGGTCATTTGACACGATGAAATCCGGATTCATCTCCTTTGCCAATTTCATAATCGCCTTTTTTTCAATCCGTGAAACATAAGAACGGGATATTCCTAACAACTGAGCTATTTCCCTTTGGGTCCTGGTCTTTCCATTGGATAATCCATATCTCATCTCTAAAACAATCTGTTCTCTTTTTTTCAGAACAGACTGCATTTTTTTTCGCATTTTTTTGGTCTGCAGCTTCAATTCCACCTGATCAGTAACCATATCTGCATCGGTACCCAAGATATCGATCAAACTGATTTCATTACCTTCCTTATCTACTCCTATGGGATCTTGGAGGGAAACCTCACCTTTTATCTTCCTGGAAGCCCGAATTGTCATCAGAATTTCATTTTCAATACAGCGGGCAGCATAGGTAGCCAGCCGGGTCTTTTTTTCCGCATTAAAGGTAGTAATTGCTTTGATAAGGCCAATTGTGCCGATGGATATCAGATCATCCACTTCCTTGCCAATGTTGCTGTATTTTTTTACGATATGAGCAACCAGTCTTAAGTTATGCTCAATCAATATATTGCGAGATTCTTCATGACCTTGTGCATATCGCTTTAAATGATATGCTTCCTCATCTGGATTCAAAGGTTGTGGAAAGGAATTGCTGCCTGTAACATGTGCCAGAAGAAACAGACATTTTGTCAGCAGAAACAAGGTATCAGTTATAGCTTCCATGGCATCACCTCCAAAGAATCACCTGCCCTTTAATATATGAGATGATTCTTTTGAATGTGCAGAGCTGATGCAAAAAAGGACAAAGTTATTTGGCAGCCTTCCAGATACCCTTTGCTATATCTAGAAAGACAGGTGCGGCCATGTCAGCAGCACCACCTTCTTCCAAACTAAGAACTACAATGATATATCTGGGTTTGTCCTTTGGGAAAAAACCTGTGAACCATGCATAGTTGGAGCTTTTTAAATCACCTGCAACCTGTGGCGTTCCAGTTTTGCCTGCCGTCCCCCCTATTAAAGCACAACTTGCATTTTTGCCTGTACCGTATTCAGTCACATCTCCCATAAACCTGATCAACGTTTCTGCAGTTTTTTGTGAAATCACACGGGTATCAGTACTTCCTTTATTTTGTTCAGGATGGTATTGTACAAAATTTCCTTCTGAGTCAACAACCCCATCAACCAGTTTAAGTGTTTTACGTTTTCCGTTGTTT
>DURK01000037.1 GCA_012837325.1 Clostridiales bacterium | reverse complement strand
ATTCTTTGCATGGCTGGCTGAAATCCTGAGAGGTTGAATGCCCGGGTTCTTCGTTGACACGGATTACCCGTTATATTATAATCATTTTATATTGACACCTGAAAATGCCATGAACGGGAAAGTAGGCATGATTCCACCTCAGAGAGGGGTACCCGAAGGCTGAAAGGTACGCCGGTTTTCGAATCATGCCGAAGTGCACCCGGGAGCTTCCTGTCCGAATCCAGTAGGGCAGGACGGTTTGCACCGTTATCCGTCATAAGCCGGGCATTTTTATGTCAAGCAGAGTGGAACCGCGGAACCTCCGTCTCTGATATGTTCAGAGAAGGAGGTTTTTTAATACAGGAGGTATCCACACCAGGGGGGATTTAACGTGTTTAAGCATATAAGAGAAGATATCAAAGCGGTGTTGGATCGTGATCCGGCTGCCCGCAATACCCTGGAGGTTGTCTTGTGCTATCCGGGTTTTCATGCCCTGGTGCTGCATCGGGCGGCCCATTGGCTGTACCGGCATCGCTTGAAGCTGGCAGCCCGTCTATTGTCTCATTTCAGCCGGTTTCTGACCGGAATTGAAATTCATCCCGGGGTTCAGATCGGAAGAGGATTGTTCATTGATCATGGTATGGGTGTGGTCATTGGGGAGACCACTGTTATTGGTGACAATGTCACCATCTATCAGGGTGCAACCCTGGGCGGCACGGGAAAGGAATCCGGCAAACGCCACCCAACCATCGGGAACAATGTCGTGATCAGTGCCGGTGCCAAGCTGCTGGGCCCCTTCCATGTCGGGGACAACTCCAAGATCGGGGCGGGAGCGGTGGTGCTCCAAGAAGTACCGCCCAATTCCACTGTTGTCGGCGTACCCGGACGGGTAGTAAAAAAGGATAACAAGAGAGTGCACAGCGCACAAATTGATCTGGATCACGTGTCCCTTCCGGATCCGATGAACCAGGCTTTGCGCAGGCTGACCTTTCGCTTGTTGGAGCTGGAACAAAAGGTAGATGAAATGGAGGATAGGATAGAAAATGAAGCTTTATAACACGATGACGAAAACCAAGGAAGAATTTGTGCCCCTTCATCCCGGGGAGGTTCGTATGTATTCCTGCGGGCCGACGGTGTACAATTACTTTCATATCGGCAATGCCCGGCCCTTTATCATATTTGATGTATTCCGCAGATACATGGAGTACAAGGGATACAAGGTTACCTTTGTCCAAAATTTTACGGATATTGATGATAAGATGATTCTGCGTGCCAAGGAGGAAGGTGTTACGGTAAAAGAGCTGGCTGAGAAGTATATTGAAGAGTATTTTATTGATGCGGATGCATTGGGCATTCGACGGGCAAGTGTACATCCCAAAGCCACAGAGCATATCGAAGACATTATTCGCTTCATTCAGCAGCTCCTGGACAAGGGTCTGGCTTACCAGGCAGGAAGGGATGTATATTATGACACAGCTGCCTTTGAGGAGTATGGAAAATTATCCGGTCAAAACCTGGAAGATCTGGAGCTGGGCGCCCGCATTGATATCAGCGACATCGAGAAGAATCCCATGGACTTTGTCCTCTGGAAGGGGCAAAAGCCGGGGGAACCTGCCTGGGACAGTCCCTGGGGGCCGGGAAGGCCTGGCTGGCACATTGAGTGCTCTGTCATGTCAACAAAATATCTGGGTGAAACCATCGATATTCACTCAGGAGGGCAGGATCTCATCTTCCCCCATCATGAAAATGAAATTGCTCAGAGCGAAGGTGCATCCGGCAAGCCATTTGCCCGTTATTGGCTGCATAATGGGTACATTAATATCGATAATCTGAAGATGTCCAAATCACTGGGCAACTTTTTCACAGTGAGGGAAATTGCAGGAGAGTTTGATCTTGAGGTCGTCCGGCTGTTTATGCTGTCATCCCATTACCGGAATCCCATTAATTTCAGCAGAGAATTGCTGGAACAGGAGCAAAGCGCACTGGAGCGCCTTTACAACGCAAAAAACAATCTGGAAACCCTGCTGGAGGATGCTCCGGATCGTCCTGCTGAAGCAGCAGAAAAACAGTTTTTGGAAAAGCTGCCCCGATTTACAGCGGAATTTGAACAGGCCATGGAGGATGACATCAATACGGCAGATGCCATCGGCGTCATCTTTGATCTGGTACGTGAAATCAATACGCATTTCACAGGGGGGCAGTCAGCTGAAACCATCCGGGCTGCTCTGGATACATTGACCAGTCTGACCGGTATTTTAGGGCTGCTGAAGAAGCAAAAGGGCAATCTGGACGCAGAAATCGAAGAGCTGATTGAAAAGCGGGAACAGGCCAGGGCGGAAAAGAACTGGGCACTGGCAGACAGCATTCGGGATGAGCTGAAGAAGCAGGGAATTGTCCTGGAGGACACTCCCCAGGGAGTTAGATGGAAGCGGGTTTGAGAAAACTTTATTCATATATTATTCACAGTTTGTTTAAATTCTTCTGCTATAATTTCGCCCAGAGGCCATACTAACATAAATTGTAAATGGAAGCATTCACGAAACTGTTATTGGGGGGATACTTTTTGATTCAAGTTGAAAATCTGACCAAAAGATACGGACAGCATCTTGCCGTTGACTCCATCAGCTTTACGGTGGAAACCGGGGAAATTCTGGGATTTCTCGGGCCCAATGGTGCTGGCAAGAGCACTACCATGAATATCCTGACCGGTTACATTTCCGCAACGGAGGGACAAGCCCTCATTAATGGTATTGATATTCTGGAACAGCCTGAGGAAGCCAAAAAAATGATCGGCTATCTGCCTGAGTTTCCACCGCTGTATGGGGATATGACCGTCAGTGAATACCTTGATTTTGTCAGCGATATCAAAGGCATAACCGGTGCTAACAGAAAAAAGAACATGGAAAAGATTATGGATTTGGTAAAAATTGGTGATGTCAGGGGAAGAATGATCAAGAATCTGTCCAAGGGCTATAAACAGAGGGTTGGTCTGGCACAGTCCCTTTTGGGCAACCCGGAAGTCCTGATATTGGACGAGCCCACCGTTGGGCTGGATCCGAAGCAGATCATTGAGATCCGCAATCTGATTAAGGATTTGGGAAAGGATCACACCATTATCTTAAGCTCCCACATCCTGCCTGAAGTCAGTGCGGTTTGTGAACGGGTTATCATCATCAACAAGGGTAAAATCGTAGCCAGTGACACCCCGGATAACCTGTCCAGGGGGTTGGGGAACAGCAGCAGGCTGAACCTGCGCATTGCCGGCCAGGAGAAATCCGTGCTGAAAGCCATACAGGAATTGCATGGAATCATCCATTTGGAATCCCTGGGCGTAAGAGAACCGGGAACGGTGGATGTGATGGTGGAGGCCGATCCCAATGTGGATCTTCGCCGCCCATTATTCCATGCCATGGCCAGAGCGTCTTACCCGATCCTGATGATGAAATCCATGGATATGACGCTGGAGGATATCTTCCTGCAGGTCACCACCCAGGAAAAGGAGGTACGCTGATATGCTGGCAATACTAAAGAAAGAGCTGAATACCTACTTTAAGTCCATGACAGGCTATATTTTTATGGCTTCCCTGTTGTTCTTTGTCGGTCTGTTCTTTGTACTTACCAATCTGATGCGAATGAGTCCGCAATACAACAGCGTACTCTCCAATATCACATTTGTCTTTATGCTGATTGTACCGATTTTAACCATGCGCCTGATGGCAGAGGAAGCAAAGCAGAAAACCGATCAACTTCTGCTGACCAGTCCCATCAGCCTGCCCAAGATCGTAATCGGCAAATACCTGGGGGCGGTCAGTGTTTTGCTGTTAACCTTGATGATTACCTTTATCTATCCGCTCATTTTAAGCACCATGGGAACCGTTAACTGGGGAGAGGTTTTTGGAGGATACATTGGATTTTTCCTGTTTGGCAGTGCTCTGATCGCTGTGGGCCTGTTCATATCATCCCTTACAGACAACCAGGTTATTGCTGCGGTGGCAACCTTTACCGTGCTTCTTCTCTTCTGGTTTATTGATGCCATTATCAGCAGTCTGCCTGCTGACCAAACCTCCGGTCTGATCTTTGCAGCCATCCTGGCAGCAGCCATCGCTTTTGTTTTTTATACGGCTACCCGCAACTGGTATATCAGCGGCGGTATTTTCCTCTTGGGGGTTCTGGCTGTCGCAGCAGGCTATTTTATCAAGCCGTCCATCTACAGCGGTCTGATCGCAAAGGTGCTCAGCTGGTTTTCTCTATTAAGCCGTTATCAGGATTTTTCATTGGGCATATTCAGCATCAGCCCGATTGTATATTATATTTCCTTCTCCAGTGTCTTTGTTTACCTGACGGTACGGATGCTTGAAAAGAAGAGATGGAGCTAAGGGGGGACAGGGATGAAATTCGACAACAAGAAAGCAACAATTTTACAGTCTTTTAAGAGCAAGAAATTTAAATATGGCAGCTATGCCACCTTGATGACCATTTTTGTGATCGCTGCCCTCATTATTGTTAATCTGGTAGCGGATCTGATTCCGGTTCGCATGGATCTGACATGGAACAAGATGTATTCCCTGTCGGATCAGACCCATGATGTACTGGACAATCTGCAGGATGATATCATGATCCATTTTATCGGAGAGCAGGGTTCTGCCGATCAGATCATCAGCGAGATCGTGCAGCGCTATACCTCTTACAGCAATCGGATCAGTACGGATTACATCGATCCGGTGCGCGATCCCATCACGGCTCAGAAGTTTACAAAGGATGGGGAACAGCTGGCTGACGGCAGCCTGGTGGTAGAGCGGGGGGATGTATATCGCATTATCAGCCAATATGATTTGTACAACTTTTCCCAAAGCTCTACCGGCAGCCTTCAGATTGAGTCACTGGCAGTGGAGCAGCGGCTGACATCAGCCATCCTGTATGTCAGCGGAGCAGAAATGCCGGTGGCCTACCAATTGGAAGGTCATGGAGAAGCACCTTTGGACTTCAGCATCACAGATCAGATGGAACTGGAAAATTTTGATCTGAAAAGCCTGAATCTGCTGGGTCTGGGTACAGTGCCGGAGGATGCCGATCTGTTGATCATCAATGCCCCGGTACGGGATTTAAGTGAAGATGAAACAAAGGTGTTAAAGGAGTATCTGGAAAACCAGGGCCGGGCGATCTTCCTGATGAGTCTGCTCAGAGAGGATTTGCCGAACTTCCAGTCCGTTTTCCGGTCATATGGCGTCCAGTTAACCAATTCCCTGGTCATTGAAGGGGAGCAGGGCAGTTACATCGGCGGCAATCCATTGTATTTACTGCCTGTGGTTGGCGACCATGCCATCGTCAAGCCCATCAAGGACAACAGCCTTCCGCTGTTCCTGCCGATAGCGCAGGCAATTGAAGAAGCGGATACGGTAAGAAATACGGTTACCATTGAGCCCCTGCTGACAACTTCAGGCAAGGCATTTGCCAGACATGCGGCCAGTGAGGAAACCAGCCCTGAGAAGCAGGAAGAGGACTTAACCGGCCCCTTTGCAACCGCTGTGGCAATCGAGGACAGCATTTACAATCTGGTTGACAATGAGACCAACCTGACCCGGCTGGTGGTAATCGGAAGCTCGGAATTCCTGAATACCGGCTGGGAAGGCGCAACCAACCTGTTTATGAACAGCCTGAACTGGATTTTCGAACGGGAGGAATCCATCAGCATCCGTCCAAAGAGTCTGACCTTGCAGCCGCTTAACATTGCCACTCCGCAGCTGCGCATTTACAGTGCCCTGGCATTGATCGTTATTCCCCTGGGATGCCTGATTATGGGGCTGGCGGTGTGGCTGAGGAGGCGTAACCTATGAAGAGAAAGCGCAGCATGATCGCTCTGCTTGCAGCAGTGGTTCTGCTTGCCGGGCTCTATGTTTATCTTGCCAATCGGCCTCAGAACAATGAACAGGCAGATAAACAGCCTATCATTGAAATATCCCAGCTGGACCTGGAAAAGGTCATTCGATTAACCTTGAGGAATGAGAACACACCGGAAGAGCTGGTTTTTGAAAAGCACACCCGGGAGGTGGAGGAACAGGAGGAGCCGGGATCCGATGAAAACGAGCAGCCTCAGATTGAAACATTCTGGGTCAATGCAAAGCCATATGAGGTAGAGCTGGCTCAATCGAAGGTTACGGATCTGGCTCGCAGCTTTTCTTCTTTGAATGCCGATATGCTGGTGGAGGAACAACCACAGGATCTTTCGATCTACGGACTGGATCAGCCTGTCGCAACCGGAACTGCTCAGCTGGAGGACGGTACAAGGGTAACCTTGCACCTGGGAAACAAAACGGCAGCCGGTTCAACCTGGTATCTGATGAAAGAGGGGGATCCCAGGGTGTTTACGGTGGCAAATCATCATGGACAGCGGCTCAGCTCCTCCTGGTCCGAGTTCCGGAGTAAAGATTTGCCTGAGATTGATACGATGAATCTGACCTATATGCATCTTTCAGCCGAGGGCAGAAAAGATATCGAGATTCGCATGAACGAGAATTTGTTGGATGAGGAGCTCACCTTTGGTGTGAATCTCTATTCCTTGACCAAGCCCTATAAAAGATACAAAGGGGCAAACAGCAGAAAGCTGGGTGAAATGCTGGAAAGCCTGGCTGGTTTGAAGATCAGGGAATTTGTAGAAGACCATCCGGAGGATTACAGCCAATACGGCTTGGACCAACCAAAGCTGCATTTTGTGGTCAAGGATGAAACCACTACCCTGGATCTGTCCTTTGGACACAGCCTGGATGATGGAACGATTTATTTCAAAACCGGCGACTCCGACGGTGTCTACCTGATGGAGGAGACTGCCATGGCCTTTCTGGATGTGGAACCCTTCGAGCTTTCGGATAAGTTTGCTTTGATGGTTAATATTGATGATGTGGACAGGATCACCCTGGAAGGAAGAGGGAGAAGGCATACCATGCGGATTATACGAACCACTGTGGAACCGGAGGAAGAAGGCGAAGAGGAGGAAGAGGTTGAAACCTATTTCCTGGATGAGAAGCAGGTGGAAGAGGATCCTTTCAAAAAATTCTATCAGAGATTAATCGGGATTGTTGTCGATGCTGAGAAGGAACACACGGCTGCGGGAGGCACACCGGAGCTGAAAATCACCTATCACCTTAATAAAGGGAAGCAGAGGAACGCAACCTTGGAGCTGTATCCTTACGATGCTGATTTTTATTCCCTGGTACTGGATGGTGATATGGAGTCGGAATTTCTGGTATACCGTAAGCAGCCTGAATGGGTTTTTGAAACCTTGGATGATTTGATTGCAGGAAGAATGGATGAATGAAGAAGAAGTGCCATGCAGCCTCGGCTCAAAGCCGGGGCTGTTTTATTTCGAAAAGCCGTTAAACATGCTGGAAGTGTCTGATCAGATTGGTTATAATGAATAGGAACAAGGCGAAACCGCTGATTATTTCTGAATAGAAGGTGTGGCAAGGAAAAATGGAGAAAACGGTGAATCGATTTTATTGGACAGCTTTATTGCTCCTCTTGATTCTATCTGCATACCCTGTAGCGATGGGTGTGAAAATTGCAGTGCTTCAATTTCAGGGCGGAAGCATTCAACCGGATGATTTTGCCCAATATGTCATACCCTATGCAGCGGCCTTCTCGTCTATTCTGTTAACTGTATTCCTGTATCCGCTTATTTCAAGACAAAAACGGTTTTCCGTTCTGACTGCCTCCTTGTTGAGCATGGGACTCTTTATCGGGATGGAATGGTATATAGAGAGCATGACAATTAACACCTCGAAAGCACAGGCGGCTTTCCAATGGCAGCTGGTATCCAGTATCGGCACCACTGAAACAACCCAGGCCTTTCAGAAGTTATTTGACAGCACCTTTCGAATTCAATCCGCTCTGATCTCTTTCTTACTGATCCTGTTTATAGTCGGCATGATTTACAATTATAAAAATGTGCTGTCCTCCAATGACAGGGTTAAAAGAAATCTATTCCGCCTGCAGGTGTTTCTTACCGTGCTTTTCATTGCATTCTGCATCACCGCCAATATTCCTTCGTCTTTCCGCGAGGCAGTGGATTTCCTTAGTCCTCATTCCTCTGTTTTAACCAGCTGCTTTTTCGTGTTGATGGGCGTCACCTTCGGAGTATACCTGGCAGGCTTCTTATCCGGCAAAAGCAGGATGATTTCTCTTGTTCTGCCTGCCGCCTGCGCTTTTCTGATTACCGCTTCCATGTACTATGGTGAATATAAGATGCTGGACGGAGTTTTGTACCGCTTCGGGTATTCAAAGTTCTTTCAGCAGCTGTCTTTTACCCGTGTCACACCGGTAGACATGCTGATTACCTTTGTCTCCGGTATGTTGACTGCTTTTTTAGCGGGCATCATTCGATGGACGAGCAGGAAACAAAGAAGGCGGGTTCAGGAAACGGAATAGGAAATGGGGTTTAGGATGAAGAATAGAAACCGGATGCTGAATGCAGTCCTTCTTTTCATATTGGCTGTTATCTTGCTGCTTTCACCCATTTGTGCGTCTGTCAGGAGTTATCTTGTCATGCTTCCTTACAGCCGGATGCACAAGAGAGACAGCGTGCTGAACAAAAACCGGATCACATTTCACATACCAGGCGGCAGCAGCACAAGCAAGGCAGACTGGTATCCCTTTGTAATTACCTTTAATGATAACAGAGGGTTATCCAGCTATCTGGGCGAATCGGTTGAGTTCACAGTACTTTACAGCTTTGGCCACTTCCAGCTCAGGGAAGGCACATCCTCCTATTACAACCCCGAATCACCCTACTACAGCAGCTTCTATGGCGGTTACATTGTGAAGCCGGCTGAGGAAAACAGAAAATTTGGATTTTTAGAGGATGGAACCGTCCATACCGAGGAGCTGGCCAAAGTTCCGGAATACGATCAGAAGCACCTGGTGCTTTCCTCTTTGGGCTGCCCTCGCCAGCAAAGGGTTTTCCAGGAAGAAATAATCTCAACGCATTACAATGTGGATTATGCAGGCTGCCAGAGCTGGGTTCAGATGGATTCGAATATTCGAACCAACAGTCCGGTCCATGCGTACCGGGGGTTTCAGCAGGGCTATCTCCAATACGGCAAGCCGATGGGAAGGCTTCATTACAAAGAGGATTTCCCAGTCATTGACCTGAAGGGCAGGGTATACGTCAGGTATTTTGAGGAACTGCAGGCCACCATTGTATTGTATGCCATGGCACCCTCCTGGGAGACCATCGAGCAGGTTGACCGGGAGATCTTGTCGAAGGCAGAAATCAGTGCGGTTCCATAATGGAGGAATTTCAATCAAAGAAGCAAACAGGGGACGGGCAAATTTTCAATGGTAAAGGTTGTAGGCAATATGCAGGCAAATCAAAGCATTTCCGGGGTAATCGAACGAATTACCTATGTAAATCAAGAAAACGGGTATACAGTAGCCAAGCTGAAAAGCAGGGGTTATTTCGACCTCATTACCATTGTGGGCAGCCTGCCTTCCGTCAATGTCGGTGCAATTGTGTCCCTGAAAGGGGAATGGAAGGTCGACTCCAAATACGGCCGGCAATTTGTGGTTTCTACCTATGAAGAAAAGCTGCCAGCTACGATTGCAGGAATCCAGAAGTATTTAGGCAGCGGGCTGATCAAGGGCATCGGTCCGGTCAACGCAAAACGAATCGTCAAGGCCTTCAAAGAGGATACCCTTCGGGTAATTGAAGAGCAAATTGACCTGTTGCTGCAGGTGGAGGGCATCGGGCCCAAGCGAATTGAAATGATTAAAGAAGCATGGCAGGAACAGAAGGAAGTCAAAAATATCATGATTTTTCTTCAAAGCCATGGTGTATCCACAGCCTATGGCGTGAAGATTTATAAAGCATACGGAAATGACAGCATCAAGGTGGTGCAGGAAAACCCCTATCGACTGGCGGATGATATTTGGGGAATTGGATTTCGGACAGCAGACCGGATTGCACAAAGCCTCGGCTATGACGTCCGTTCCTATGAAAGAGTCCGATCCGGGATTCTTTACGTACTCAATCAATTATCCAATGATGGACACTGCTTTGCACACCGTGATCAATTGATTGAAGAGACTAACAAGCTGCTGGAGATCGAACCGGAGCGGGTTGCATCGGCTGTTGAGGAAATGTTGAAGGAAGGTTCTTTGATTCCCGATGGAGAGGATGCCTTGTTCCTGCCTGTTTTCTACCACAGTGAGGTCGGAGTTGCCAGAAGGCTCAAGAAAATACGGGAAACCGATTCAATTTTTATTCACAACAAGGCGGATGAGCTGCTGCAGTCCATAGAACAAAAAAACCGGGTGCAGTATGATGAAATTCAACGGGAGGCCATACGGAAGGCAGGCAGCAGTAAGCTGACCGTACTGACCGGAGGTCCCGGAACCGGAAAAACCTTCACAACTCTGGGTATGATCTCCTTTTATCAGCTGCTGGGCGCAAAAATTCTATTGGCTGCACCGACCGGAAGGGCAGCCAAACGCATGTCTGAGGTAACGGGAATGGAGGCAAAGACCATTCACCGGCTGCTGGAATTCAAGCCGGCAAAGGGTTATACCATCAATGAGGACAACCCGTTACAATGCGATGTGCTGATATTGGACGAGGTTTCCATGGTTGATTTGATACTCATGTATAATCTTCTGAAGGCGGTCCCTGATCAAGCAGTGGTCATCCTTGTGGGGGATGTGGATCAACTGCCTTCTGTGGGTGCGGGCAATGTGCTGAGGGATATCATCGATTCCAATGCAGTGGAAGTGGTCAGACTGACCAGGATCTTCCGTCAGGCCCGCGGTAGCATGATCATCACCAATGCACACCGGGTCAATCAGGGGAAGGCCCTCCAATATTCCGGTCCTAAAAACAGGGATTTTTTCTTCCAACAGGAGGAAGACCCGGAAAAGGCCGCGCAAGTCATTGTTTCTCTTGTAACCGAGCGGCTGCCGGGCTACTATCGGGTGGACCCAGTTCGTGACATACAGGTGCTTTGCCCCATGCTGAGGGGATCCACCGGTGCACACAATATCAATCGGTTGCTGCAGGAGAAGCTGACATCGAAAGGCCCCTGTGTCAAATATGGCGGCACCACCTTTTATATTGGTGACAAGGTGATGCAAATCAAAAACAATTACGATAAAAACGTGTTCAATGGAGACATCGGGCTGATTGAATCAATCAATCAGGAAGATCGCACCGTTAGCATTGCAATGGATGACAGGCTGGTTGAATACGACTATACCGAGCTGGATGAAGTCATTCTTGCCTATGCAGTAACCGTGCACAAAAGCCAGGGCAGTGAGTACCCAATTGTGGTGGCACCCTTGTCCACCCAGCATTATGTGATGCTGCAAAGAAATCTGCTCTATACCTGTTTGACAAGGGCAAAAAAGATATTTGCCATGGTGGGCACAAAACAGGCCGCTGCCATGGCAATCCGAAATAACCAAATAGCCGGGAGAAACACCATGCTGGCTGCGAGAATAAGCCAGCTCCTGTTAGAAGCAGGTACTCCGGAAGTTAATAGGAATCTTCGTTGAAGAGCTTGGCCATTTCCGCATCGGAAAGACCGAAGTAATTTTGCATATTGCGTTTAAATACATCGTTGCGTCCTTCTATTGTTTTACGCAGGGAGGCTGCATTGTTCTTCCATGTCTGATAGCTGTATACATTCCACCGATCGCAGTGCCTCTGCATTTCCGGTTCAAGCTGGGAGTAAAGATCGTCAAAAAGCTCCAGCCGGTCATTCAGTGTAACGGTTAGGTGTTCTGCCCAGCGCTCATAGAGCCTGTGCCGCCAGCCATCGTTCTTCTTCAGCCCTGTCGGAATCCACATGTTTGTCAGTGAACCATTTGCGCTGGGAACCCCTGCGCCTGAAAAATAATGAAATATGATGTTGTAGCTGAAGTAGCCGAAGTCCAGGTCGAAGAGAATCGGCCGTATTTTTACGGTATAATCCTCCGTGGCCCAGTATTTTTGGTTGAATGTATCGGCATTTCCTATATAGGCCTGCAGGAAAATATGGTCTATAAAGGCATCCACATCGACTCGCTTGGAAAACTCCTCGTAGTTTGCCGGATTGTTCAGGTCATAGTTTCTGGCATACTCCTGTGCCCATAAAAACTGTGCATTATGCCCGTGTAAAGGCGTGGAATTTCTTCTTATGATGTTTATATCATCCACATCCACGCCGTGCCTTGCAGCCAGCATATCCTCGTTGGTGTTCTCCTTCAGCTCATAGACTCCATAGTATTTACCGTTGACATACAATACTGCATATCTCGTTTCAGCATAATCGGAGTTAAAATTCTTTGCCAGCATGGAGCAGTATGCATCCGTCATGAATGTGCTGGTGGAGTCATCGTTGTCCTGTCCGCCGTTTCTCAAGGTTAAGCTTTCAAATTCCGTAATGGGGTAATCCTCAAAAAATGGATAGATGACCGACGATTGGCCATAGCCTGCTCTTAAATAAATGTTTAACGATTTTTGCTGCATATATCTGCGGGTGCCGGCGCCTGCTACCCTTATACCCGCTGGGAAGGAGGTGCCCAGTTTTCCGTTTGGCTCGTAGTATTCGATGTAACAGGCTCTTTCTACAATGGGATCAAACTTATTGGACTGAGCGTATACCGCAGCAAAATCCGACGGATTCGCTGATACGCAAACAACTGGAATGGTATGCGGTTGCTCAAACAGGAATGTTGTCACCACCGGGTCGCTTGGAACCTTGTCGACTTCCATGGAAATGGCGGAAACAACTGTGGTATCGCTTATTGTAATAGGACCTGTATAAGGCGTTGAAGATCGATCCGGTATACTGCCGTCAGTGGTGTAGTAAATATCCTTACCGGCAATCTCAAGGGTAAAGGACTCGGAATAAAAGCCGCCTAATTGAGTAAAAACAGGCGTTGATGAGTGGGTGCGGATTGGATTGGAATTCGCGGCCATGGGAGTTGCCGAGGTAAAGAAATACCGGTCGCCAGAATAGTCATCCTGGGCGCGGCCGCTTGTCAGCCCGTAACGCAAAGCCCCGGTACGAAAAACATCCACTATGCTTCCCGAAGCATTGGAAAGCACCAGCAGATCCCCTTTCATGCTTACATTCATGGGCAGGGTGCCGGCAGGTTCATCCTTGCGATCACTGGCATAGATCACCTTGTAGGACTTGGGGGGAATGCTTCCAGACAACTCGCACCGGTAGGGGTCATCCAGATTTTTTCCCAGGTGCCAGCCTGCAAGGCTGACCTCCCTGTCTCCGCCATTGTAGAGCTCGATCCAGTTTCTTCCGTCCAATCCCAGTGCGTTGGCCCTCGGCCTGGCTGCAGCAGACACCTCATTGATCCAGACGCCTGACCTGTCCAGATGTTCCACTGAGGAGATGCTCATACTGCCGTGGGAGGTATTTTCGGCATTAGGTGTTGGATGGCCGAAATACAGCCAGCTGCCGTCCTGCTCCCCGAAGGATACGTTATCCAGCCGGCTTTCCTTGGGGATATCGATAACCTGAGTCTGATTGGTCGTAAAATCCGTCAGGATGACCGGTTCCTCTGAAGATACCCGAAAGCTGGTGTGCAGCTCGGCGTCCTGACCGCTCAGGAAGATCACGATAAATTCCCCCGGTTCAAGCTGCTGCTTGGGCAGCCTCCATTTGGTCAGGTTTTCCGGGGTATCGGAAAGATAGAAAAAGCTTAAATCCACACTTTGATCCGAATCATTATGCAGCTCTACCCAGGGAGATCTGTCGCCATATTCATCCACCAGGGAATATGCATTTCGGAGCAGCACCTCGGATATCCTCACAGGGTTGTCATCCGTCATAGGTGAGGTCTCCAGACTGTAAAAGCAGACATCGGAGTTTTTCCCGCCAGGCGTGACATCCGGAAAATAGGCTGTGCTGCCTGATGAGTCCAACCCGATGGATAGGTTGTCGGACAAATTGCTTACCTGAAAGGATCCGATCACATTGGATTCCGCTGAGAAATAGACCGCTTCATCGGTGCTGGAAATACCGAAGGAGGCGCTGTAATCACCCACTCCATTGTCCAAGCCGACAAGCAGGTATTCGTCCGGTAACAGCTCCACGTCGGGGAAACGCCATTTGGCAAGGTTTGAAGCATTGTCCGACAGGCAATAGGAAGAAAGATTCACCACATCCTGAGAGCCGTTGTATATTTCAACCCATTCTGTGGTCACCTCGTTCAGGCGCAGCCCCGATGGCGGGGAGAGGGTGCCGGGATCGGCGGTGAGCTCGTCCAGGGAGTCCAGCATGGTACCTGAATTTTCATGTCTTGGGGTGGGCGTCGTGCAGTACTTGAACCCTTTTTCTGTTCTGCTCCAGCTCATGTCTGTCTCAAGGGCAGGAACTTCTACCTCGTCCAGAACCTTCAGATTGGAATCATAAAGGACAAGGCCGACCCCATCCTTTGAAAGGTTGAAGTCCGTGCACAAGATCCTGATCTCATCCTCCTTGGGTTTGGAGCAGGCATACACCACAAGGTATTCACCTGCCTGAATTACGATGTCCGGAAAGACATAGTAGGTGGAGGGCTTGCTGGAGTTGCGCAGGATATAGCCGTTCAAATTGATGTCGTTTTTGCTTCTGTTGTAGATCTCCACCCAATCCGGCGAGCCCAAGCCAGGCACCGAAAGCGAGTTGGTGTTGGATGTTACAACCTCATTGATAACAAGATCGGATTCGATGATATCTGACACGGAGCATGCTGCCAGCAGGCCGGTCAGCATTGCTGCAATTAGAATCACCGATAAAGTGAGGGATGTTCCTTTTTTAAACTTTACAAGCATTTTGTTCTCCTTAAATGCACAAGTTGGAGTTGATTTTACAATTAACCAAGGGTTTCTCCGCTTCTGGCCACCATATTAACGGTGTAGACCCCTTCCAAACCCTTGATGATCTCATTTCTGCGGCTGCCTTTCTGACCGGCTTTATACTTGACCTGATAAACCAGCTCGGTGTAGTCGTTGGTTATGGTTTCCCCGCGCAGTTTATGCATCTGATACAGGGATTCTGTTTTATGCCTTACCATGGGCGCAGCATCCCCATTGCAGCGAACGATCAGGAGGTAACTGTCATCGTTCCTTGTGTTTTTACTCAGTATGATGGTGACTGCACCAACTATGATCGTTCCGATTCCGATCATGAAGTAGTTGCCGGAACCACAGCCCAGTCCAATGGTGATCGCCCAGAATATATATGCCGTATCCCTGGGATCTTTAATTGCTGTCCTGAAACGGACGATGGACAGGGCACCGACCATACCCATTGAAAGCGCCAGGCTGTTTCCAAGGATGTTCATGACAATTGTGGTGATCAGTGACAGCATGACCAGGGTGATGTTGAATTTCTTGCTGTAAGCCACTCCGCTGAAGGATTTCTTGTATACAAAGTATACAATGAGGCTCAACCCGAAGGCCACCAGCATATTCAAAAGAGCAATCGCGGGTCTGATGGTGGTTCCTGCACTGAAAAACAAGTCTAAAAAATCGCTCATAATAACTCTCCTATATCATGTATTAAGAAATATAGTTTTCAAACAGCCTGCGCGAAAAAACATATTTGCTGTATGCCTCTCTGTTCAGGCCGTATGAATAAAATAGTTCACTGATCCATTGAAGCAAGAAGCTATCGTACTTTACCTCAAGCAATGCTTCATAATAATCCATAGCTGGAAACAAAACCGGCTTTTCCGCAAACAAATCAAAGTTGGTTTCACTGCTTAAAATTTCCCTGTCTATTGTTATACGGGTATTGTTCATAGCATGCATAAACGCACTGCGCCTATATTGATTCATGACAACAGGCCTCATGCTATGGATCGAAATGTTGTTTTCAAACAGAATTTTTTCAATATCCTTGTTCTGCAATGCAGCATCATAGTCCTTATGAAGCAGGGCTTCTGCTTCATATCGGCTGATCAGCAGGGTGTGCTTCCGCTGCATTCCGCCCTTCTTTTCTTTGAGCTCAAGCTTTACATTTTCGAAGTTGGGCGGATAAATGCGCAAACGGAGCTTCATTCGGTAGTCCACACCACTAATCTTGTCATAGTATGCCGATTCAGAATAATCGTCAAAATAAACAGAGCGAATCATGTAGCTGTCGGGGTTGTTATACTTGTCCGGCAGCAGCATGGCGCTTAATGCTGAATAGATTCTGGAGCATTGATAGAAGCTTAAAGGATATTTTTCTTCAACACGTTTGATATTTGTCTTTGTACTCATAGATATCTATCTTTCTTAAATGTGATAACAGCAAATGAATTATATCATATTACCTTCTATTTTGTCATTTAAGTTGTTAACATTATGTTTACATTATACTTACTTTAACTTAACATGTATATCTCAGTGCCATGCGGCAGGCAGGGACTTCTTGCTATGGTATGTTAAGTGACTTTCATCATATACGAATCCGATTCGATTTTTAATTTCCCTTTCGTGCTGGATATGATCCAATCCGAATACTTCTGTTACAATAAAACCAAAAGGTGCATGATGTAAATATAGTTGACAGAAAACAAGTTCGTTTTGGAATCAACATAGTTTGAAATTGTGAACGAGAGGGATTGTGATATAATGGCAATAGGATAAATGAAAAGAGAAAGCGGCTATACGATAAAATCGTACAGTTAGACCTGACTCATATATGGAGGATAAAAAAGATGGATCACAACCTCATTCTAACCTATGACATTGGCACCACCGGCAACAAATGCACCGTTTTCAACAGTCTGGGCCAGGAGGTCATGGCCAGCATTGTACCCTATGAGACGATCTTCCCCAAGCCCGGCTGGGCAGAGCAAGACCCGCAGGATTTCTGGCAAAGCGTCATAACCGGTACCAGGCAGCTGATTGAAAAAGGGCTCAATCCGGCACAGGTTGCGGTAATCGGTATTTCCGGCCATATGAATGGATGCATTCCACTGGATGAAGACGGCAGGGTGTTGTATCATAACATCATTCATTCGGACAGCAGAACCCGGCCCCAATGTCAGTTCATAGAGGAGCGGATCGATTTTCATTCCTTTTATAACATAACGGGAAACCGTCTGGATCCCCATTATACGCTCCCAAAGGTAATATGGCTGAAGGAGCATCATCCGGATATTTATAAAAGGACCCGGTATTTCGTGAATTCCAAGGATTACATATCCTATTGCCTGACCGGAAGACTGGGTATTACGGATTATTCCGATGCATCCCTTACCTGTATGCTGGATTTGACTAAGCGGGATTGGGCATATGACCTGCTGCAAACCCTTGATATTGATCAAAAAAAGCTGCCCGAGCTGCATTGCTCTCATGAAGTGGCAGGAGGCCTCACCCGGCAGGCTGCTGACTTGCTGGGCTTGAAGGAAGGGACTCCAGTAACGGTTGGCGGAGGAGATGGTGCATGTGCCACAAGGGGTTCCGGGGTGAAGGACTTGGGCGATGCCTATAATTACTTTGGGAGCAGCGCATGGATTGCCACACTCAATGAGCATCCTGTTCTGGATAAAACAGCAAGGACATTCAACTTCTTTGATCTGAATGGAAGGGATACGGTTGCCTGCGGCACCATTCAAAGTGCAGCCGCATCCTACAACTGGGCTGTTGAAATGCTGGGCAGCGGATCAGAGAATCCATTGGAATGCGGGGAGCATACAGGTCAGAGCATTTACGATAAAATGGAATCCATGGCTCGTTCATCACCTGTTGGGGCAAACGGATTATTCTTTCTTCCCTATCTGATGGGTGAACGCACTCCCTTGTGGGATCCCAATACACGCGGTGCCTTTGTCGGCTTTACCCTGTATCACAGCCGAAACGATATGATCCGGTCGGTTTATGAAGGGATTGCCTATGCATTAAGAACGGTGCTGGATGTGTTTCGGGAAAACAAGGTGAGCTTTCATGACATGATTCTAATAGGCGGGGGAGCAAAAAGCAGGCTCTGGAATGAGATGCTGTGCAATGTATTCAATATGCCTGTGAGGGTGCACCAATCTCCCGGCGTGGCAACCTCATTGGGCGCCGCCATTGCAGCGGGGATTGGAGTGGGAATCTTCAAAGATTTCACCTCATCTGTACAGCCCGACTTTGCAAGGCAGTATCAACCGGATGAAAAGCAGCATGATGAATATCTAAAATACTACACCGTTTACTCATCCATGTACCCGCAGTTAAAGCCGCTTTACCAGGAAATTGCGAACCTGTAGAATATGGACAGACCATGAAAAAAAGGAGCAGGCAGCATGAAACGATACAAAAGAAGCTTTGCCAGTGACAACAACAGCATCGTACATCCCAGGGTAATGGAGGTCCTGCAGAAGGTCAACCATACCCATGAGTTGTCCTACGGGGAGGATGCATACACCCAATCTGCCCGTAAAAAGTTCAAAGAGGTTTTCGGCCGGGAAAGTGAGGTCTTTTTTGTATTTAATGGTACAGGTGCCAATGTCACAGGCCTGGCTGCCATGACCCAGCCCCACCAAGCGGTTGTTTGCACGGAAACCGCCCATATCAATGTTGACGAATGCGGTGCAGTGGAGAGGTTTGCCGGATGCAGGCTGCTCCCTCTGCAGACATCGGATGGCAAGCTTCGTCCGGAGCAAATACAGCCCTTATTGCATGTTTTGGGGGTGCAGCATCATTCTCAGCCCAAGGTTGTTTCCATCACCCAAAGTACTGAGCTGGGAACGGTATACAGCCTGGAGGAGGTAAAGAGGCTGGCAGCTTATGCCCATTCAAAAGGCATGCTGGTTCATATGGACGGGGCCAGAATTTGCAACGCCGCCGCTTCCCTGGGCATTTCACTGAAAGCCGCTACGGCAGATACAGGTATTGATGTCCTGTCCTTTGGCGGAACCAAAAACGGATTGATGTTTGGTGAGGCTGTTGTGTTCTTCAACAGGCAGCTGGCGGATTCCTATCAATATATTCGAAAGCAGGGCACACAGCTGGCATCCAAAATGCGATACATTGCCGTGCAGTTTGAGACCTTGCTCTCCGATCAGCTTTGGCTGGAAAATGCACAGAAAGCCAATGCCATGGCAGCCATGCTGGCAGAGGAGGCGGAAAGGATACCTGGTGTGCGGATTACCCAGCCGGTGCAAGCCAACGGCGTGTTCGTATCCATGCCCAAGGCTGCAGCAGAAAGATTGATGCAAGAATATTTTTTCTATCCATGGAATGAGGAACAGGAGGAATACCGCTGGATGACCTCCTTTGATACAGAGGAGCAGGATGTTCTGGAGTTTGCAGCGGCAGTGAGGGAAGCAATGAGGTAATATTTTTTCTGTTGAGGCGGCAGCTTAAACTGCAGGCTCAGGAAAAATCAAGAGGCGTCTGCTATGGGAGCAAACGCCTCTTTTTATCTTTTGTAACACAATGTTTCGCTGCTTGGTGCACTCAGATTTTGTTGTTGCAGCCCAGCACGTTGACCAGCTTATGGCGAACCAGTTCTTTAATGGCAGCTCTTGCGGGTCTCAGGTATTGTCTGGGGTCAAAGTCTCCGGGGTTTTCTGCAAAATGCTTGCGAATGCTGGCTGTCATTGCCAGGCGCAGGTCCGAGTCGATGTTGATTTTGCATACTGACAGAGAGGCAGCTCTTCTCAGCATGTCCTCTGGAACACCCTGTGCTCCGGGCATTTGGCCGCCATATTTGTTGATCTGTTCAACAAACTCGGGTATAACGGAAGATGCACCATGGAGTACGATGGGGAAGCCGGGAACCAGCCTGCCGATCTCCTCCAGGATATCAAAGCGCAGCTTGGGTTCTCCTGCAAACTTATATGCTCCGTGGCTGGTACCGATGGCGATCGCCAGAGAGTCAACACCTGTTCTTTCCACAAATTCCTGTACCTGTTCGGGTCTGGTATAGCTGGCATCTTCTGCGCTGACGTTGACGTCATCCTCCACGCCGGCCAGGCGGCCCAGTTCTCCTTCTACCACCACGCCTTTGTCGTGAGCATAGTCAACCACCTGCTTGGTGAGCCTGATATTCTCTTCAAAGGAATGTTTGGAACCATCTATCATGACGGAAGTGAACCCGCCGTCTATGCAGGATTTGCAAATTTCAAAATCTTCACCGTGATCCAGGTGAACAACGATGGGAAGGTTGGTTTCTTCTAATGCTGCTTCAATCAGCTTCATCAGGTAAGTGTGGTTGGCATATTTTCTGGCACCTGCGGAAACCTGCAAAATCAAAGGCGCCTGCTCTTCTTTGGCTGCTTCGGTAATACCCTGGATAATTTCCATATTATTCACATTGAATGCACCGATGGCATAGCCGCCTTCATATGCCTTTTTAAACATTTCTGTAGACGTAACAAGAGGCATTGTAATCAATCACTCCTTCTATAGTTTAACTTTAGTATGTATATTTTTTGCCATACTTATTGTATCAGAATAAATCGAAAAAGCAAGTTGTATTTCAGAAACTTGTCAGTTACTGTAAATCGCCGATTGTAAACCTATGCATATATAATAGTTGACAATGAGATCCAAGCGGGTTAAGATGGTTTTATCTGATTGATTCAGCGGTACCGGCCATCCTGCCGCACTGCCTGAAAAGGAGGATTTCCCTTGAAAACAAAGGACCTGGTATTCATCGCCCTCTTCGCTGCACTGACAGCCGTTGGAGGCTTTTTGAACATTCCCACCCCTTTTGTTCCCTTTTCCCTGCAGTTTTTATTCTGTGCCTATGCAGGTGTCTTGCTGGGATCAAGAAATGCCCTCTTGTCCCAATTGCTCTATCTTGCAATCGGCCTGATCGGGGTGCCGGTTTTCACCAAAGGAGGGGGCATCGGTTATATCCTGCAGCCCAGCTTCGGTTTTTTACTGGGCTTTGCAGCGTGTGCCTTCCTCATCGGGCTTATTGTGGAGAGAGAGCCGAAGCCCGGGTTTGGGCGGATATTCATTGCTGTATTATCGGGACTTTTGTCTACCTATATAATTGGTGCACTTTATCTGTATTTCATTACCAACTATCTGGCTGCTCCGGACAGCAAAATCGATATTGCACAGGCCATAGCATGGGGAGTCACCCCCTTTATCGCTTTTGATCTGATCAAGGCAGTCATCGTCTCCGCAACCAGCCTGAAAATACTGCCTGCCCTGCGCAGAGCCCTCTGATTTGAAGGCGGCGGAAAGAATTGCTATAACCATTTTGGCACAGATATTCTGCTTGCATTTCTTGTGCAGGAGACGTATACTATTTTTAGTTGTAAAAACAGGAGTATGAAATTTGCTCAGTATACCATTGGGTAAAAGGAAGGAGGAGCGTATCGATGACTTTGAAGCAAGGGGTTCATCATCAATATTCCAATGCAAGTCGTGTGAAACAGGGTATATATAAAAGTGACAGCATTGCTGTGTCCAATTTTATACAGTTATTCAATCATGTATGTGTACGTTCCGAATTCCGCAAGGAAGGATAATGCTTTTGCCTGATGAAAAGGAAAAGCCATGGGACGGCACAAAACCTATGGCTTCCATGCAAATCCCGTCCTTTACTAAACAGAACGAACGAAGGAAACCGAACAGGCGATAATCCTGATGTTCGCAAAAGGATATGAGTTTTGCAATCGAATGAGGTGTTAACAAGCCATGGGAATGCTCATCCTGTGGCTTTTATTGTTGAGAGAGAGATTGGAAGTGACATCTATGTGGAAGAAATTAAAACTGCTGTTCCGCTACATGCGGGGGAATCGGCTGCTCTATTCAGGTGCGATTTTATGTGTCGGCATCTCTGCGGTAATCTCCATGATACCTACCTTGATTGTTCGCTTTACAGTGGACTCCGTTATTGGAGACCAACCGGCTGAGCTGCCTCAGATGCTGCAGAGTCTGGTTGACCGCACCGGAGGCCGGGAATTTTTAAGAAGCAACCTTTGGGTACTGGGTCTCGCTCTTGTGGCGGTGCACCTGGCAAACTTCCTCTTTGTGTACCTGAGAGGAAAATGGTCGGCCACTGCGGCGGAGTCCACGGCAAAAAACCTGAGGGACAGATTATTCGGCCACTTGCAGCATTTGACCTATGACTATCATGTGAAGGCGGAAACCGGTGACTTAATTCAGCGCTGTACCTCCGATGTGGAGACCATACGCCGTTTCCTTGCCATGCAGCTGGTCGAAGTAGGCCGTGCTGTTTTCATGCTGACCGCAGCTCTGCTTATTATGCTGTCCCTGGATCTGCGGATGACCCTCATATCCATGGTGGTAATCCCGCTGATTTTTGGTTTCTCCTTCATTTTCTTCATGAAGATTCAGAAGGCCTTCCTGAAGGTGGATGAATCGGAGGGACGCCTGTCCAATACCCTGCAGGAAAACCTTACAGGTGTACGGGTGGTTCGCGCCTTTGGGCGTCAGGCTCATGAGACCTGGAAATTTGAAGAAAGAAACAGGGAATACAGGGACTTGACATACCGGCTTATCCGGATTCTCGCTGCATACTGGGCATTGTCCGATGGCTTTGCATTACTGCAGGTCGGGATTGTAATGGTAGCCGGTGCCTACCTTGCAGCAACAGGAGTCATTACCCTGGGTACCCT
>DURK01000036.1 GCA_012837325.1 Clostridiales bacterium | reverse complement strand
TGCATTAAATGCCGGCAAGCATGTCATCTGTGAGAAACCCTTGGCAGGCTACTTTCATGTGGAGGGGGAAAGAGATGACATCGGAAACTATGTGAGCAAACGGCATATGTATGAAATGGTCTGTTCTGAAATGGAAGAACTGAAAAAAGTCGTTGAAGCTTCAGGGAAGCTTTTTATGTATGCAGAAAACTGGGTGTATTTCCCTTCCGTTATGAAGGCCGCTGAAATACTGAGAAAAAGGCCAAGCACCATTCTGCTTATTAAAGGAGAGGCCAGTCACAGCGGCTCCCATGCCCACCACGCTGCGTGGTGGAAGTTCAACGGCGGAGGCAGCTTTATCCGAAACGGCTGTCACCCGCTTTCCTGTGCCATCTATTTAAAACAGCTTGAGGGAAGGGTTCATGGTCGGGATATTCATATTAAGAGTGTTGTTGCCGACATGGGCAATGTAACCAGGCTCCTCAAGGATTCTGAAAAAGAACATATCGATTCCAGGCCTGTCGATGTAGAAGATCTGGGATCTGCTATACTAACCTTCTCCGATGATACAAAAGCTGTTATTATCTCTGCGGATATGATGGTCGGAGGAGCCAAAGATCAAATGGAGATTTATACCAATGATGCCGTTATAAAATGCAATGCTGCACCTCACAACGGCATGATCGGATATTTTGCCGGTGACAGGGCACTTTCAGATATATATATGAATGAGAAGCTTCAGGATAAAACCGGCTGGCAGGCCATTATGGCCAATGAAGAGTCTGAGCGTGGTTTTAATTCGGAAATGCAGGATTTTATGGAATGTATTTCATCGGGCAGAAGCCCTGAAGCGGGCTTCAACCTGGCACAGGAGTCCATAAAAGCTGTTTATGCCGCTTATACATCTGCTGAAGAAGGCAGACGGATTGATTTATAATGGGTAACATCATACTCTGAAAAATTCTTGTGCAAAAGAAAGGGGTCTTCTTTATATGATTGAGTATATCACCCAAGCCTTTGCGGTAGCATTTACACCTTATGGTATTATTGCCCTCACCTTGTCGGTTCTGTTGGGGCTGATCTTCGGTATGCTGCCAGGCCTTACTGCAACCATGGCTGTAGCGCTTCTTACAGGCCTTACCTATACATTCGACGGTCCCCTGGCAGTAATGGTGCTGTTGGGTATCTATGTCGGCTCCATTTCAGGAGGGTCTCAGTCAGCCATTCTTCTGAATATCCCCGGTACGCCGGCATCGGCTGCAACTGCCGTGGACGGGTATCCTTTGGCAAGATCAGGGAAGGGCGGCCTTTCAATCTTTGTAGCCAATGGTTCCTCCTTTTTTGGAACACTGATTGGCGTGATATGTGTTGCACTTTTTACTCCGCTTATAACAAGCATTGCTCTTAAATTTGGGGCATGGGAAATGTTCCTGCTGGCATTGTTTGGAATCGTAATATGCGGAAACCTGACTTCGGGAGGCAGGCCTCTAAAGGGATGGATGTCAGGCTTTATAGGGCTGCTGCTGGCTCAGGTGGGTCTGGATACCGTAAATTCCATGCCAAGGTTTACATTTGGAAATCTTGATCTGAAGGCAGGGATATCTCTTCTGCCGGTTATGATCGGTCTTTTCGGATTTCCGGAAATTGTAGACTCCTTTACCCATGAAGAAAGAAATGTCATACCGATAACAAAATTCAAAGTCAAGGAAGGCCTATCCATACTATGGAAAAACAAGCTTAACATTTTGCGTTCCGGTTTATTGGGTGTTACCATGGGCGCTATTCCAGGTGT
>DURK01000035.1 GCA_012837325.1 Clostridiales bacterium | reverse complement strand
TGTCGCTCGTAGGGTTGATCGGAACTGTATACATGGTTCATAAGAATGTAAAAGGTGCTTTATTATGGGGCATTTTGGGGACCTATGTGTTGGGAATCATATGTCAATTAACCGGATTATATGTTGTTGATGAAGCAGCCGGCATGTACAGCCTGATTCCATCAGCTTTTGTTTCTCTTCCTCCTTCCATTGGTTCAATATTCATGAAATTCGATTTCCAGGGTGCTTTCAAACTGGGATTTGAGTTTATTGTTATTATGTTCTCATTCTTGTTTGTTGATATTTTTGACACAGTTGGAACATTGATCGGAGTAGCAAGTAAAGGCAATTTGTTGGATGAAAAAGGTCACCTTCCCAGAGCAAAGCAAGCTCTATTAGCTGATGCAATTGGTACTACTGCAGGAGCATGCCTGGGTACTTCTACCGTAACAAGCTATGTTGAAAGTGCATCCGGTGTTGCTGAAGGCGGCCGAACCGGTTTAACTGCTTTAACCACAGGTATCCTATTTATAGTAGCTTTGGTGTTTTCTCCGATTCTTACCATTATCCCATCTTTTGCAACCGCTCCAATTTTAATTGTTGTTGGACTGTTCATGGTAACTGCAATTGCTAAGGTTGACTTTACCGATTACACGGAAGCATTACCAGCGTTTTTGACCATTATTATTATGCCATTGGCCTATAGCATAGCTGAAGGCATTGTATTCGGAATGCTCTCCTGGGTTATCTTAAAGGTATTATCTGGAAAAGCAAAAAAGGTAGGTTTGCTGATGTATATTCTTGCCGTTTTGTTTATACTCAAGATTATCCTTTAATCTTTTTCCTTGCTTTCCCTTGTCCCACATGTTAAAATACTTGTGTTGACTAGATAAGGAGGGATTTGTATGGGAACATTTAAGGTAATTTTAACAATTGTGCTCGTAATTGCGGAATTGTTTTTAATCGCCGTTGTACTGTTACAATCAGGTAAGAGTGCAGGCTTATCGGGTAGTATAGCAGGTGGAGCGGAAACCTTTTTCGGTAAAAACAAGGCAAAAAGCTATGAAGGGAAGCTTGAGTTTTTAACAAAGGTGTCTGCTGGTGCCTTTATCGTCATAGCGATTGTACTATCTCTATTATAATAGACAGACTAACGGCAGTAGGATGTTATCCTGCTGCCGTTTTTTTATGTTTACAAGAAAATGCAGGCGGATCATGATATATTCCCGGTTGTTTAGTATTTAACCAAGGTGGTTAATATAATAAGTGTTATGACTGTTTCTGCGTTATCTGCAGACTGATATTTGGAGGAAAAAAATGAATGCAACAAATATAGAAATGAAACAGGAAGTTGAGCAAGTCAGGAAAAAAATAATTGATTTGCTGTCTTCCGCTGATGTAACCCCCTTATACGAAGATGAGTTAATGGATCGGTTGAAATTAACTTCGGATGAGGAAAGCAAGCTTAATACAATCCTGAACCAAATGGTAGAGGAAGGGCAGTTGGTTCGAACCAAGAAAAAGAAATATGCCATCCCAGAAGATCTGGGATTCTTAACCGGGCGTCTGCAGGGGAATGCAAGGGGCTTCGGCTTCTTTATCCATGATAAGGAGGAAGAAGATGTATTTATACCCGCAGAAAGCCTGAATGGAGCAATGCACAATGATCGTATCCTGATCCGCCTGTTAAAAGGCAACGGCCTGTCCAGGGAGGGAGAAGTAATCCGGGTATTGGAGAGAGCCAATAAAACCATAGTGGGTACTTTTGAAAAGGACAAGAATTTTGGATTTGTGATTCCCGATGACAAGCGAATTAATCAGGATATTTTTATTCCCAAAGACGAAATTAAAGGCGTCAAAAACGGCTTCAAAGTCGTGGTTGAAATGGTACGCTGGCCTCAAAAAAGGAGAAACCCGGAGGGTCGTATCGTTGAAGTGCTGGGTCACAAGGATGACGTTGGAACCGATATTCTTTCCATTATCCGTCAGTTTAATCTGCCTGAAGAGTTTCCAGAGGAAGTATCCCACGCAGCGAAAAAGGTACCGCAAACCATACCAGAGAAAGAAGTTAAAAGGCGGAAAGATTTACGCGATCTTCGCATTATCACTATGGATGGTGCAGATGCAAAGGATTTGGATGACGCCATCTCCATTGAAAGGAAACAAAACGGCAACTTACTTTTGGGGGTTCATATTGCAGATGTCAGCCATTACGTGAAAGAAAATGGAGTAATTGACCGGGAAGCCTATGAAAGAGGAACAAGCATTTATCTGGTTGACCGGGTTATCCCCATGCTGCCAAAGGAGCTTTCCAATGGCATTTGCAGCCTTAATCCCAATGAAGACAGGCTGGCTGTCTCTGTTTTCATGGAAATTGACAACAAAGGAAAAGTAGTAAACCATCAAATTGAGGAAAGCATAATCCGTTCAAGACAGCGCATGATCTATGAGGATGTAACCAAAATACTGGAAGAAAATGATCCCGAACTGACAGAACGATATAAGGACTATGTTGATGACTTCCGAAACATGGAGGTTCTTGCGAATATCCTGAGGGATAATAGAATGCGAAGGGGCAGCATTGATTTTGATTTGGATGAAACCAGAATTGTTCTGGATTTCAAAGGAAAGCCTATTGATGTAGCCCCATATGAGCGTGGAATATCTAACCACATCATAGAGGAGTTTATGCTGGTTTGCAACGAAACCGTTTCCGAATATATGACCTGGAATAAGGTTCCTTTTGTATATCGAATTCATGAAGAGCCGACTGTGGAAAAACTGCTGGACTTCAATGAGTTCATTCATAACTTCGGTTATCACCTGAAAGGAATTGGCGGGGAGGTTCACCCCAAAGCACTGCAAAATCTCTTGGACAAAATCAAGGGCAGCAGGGAGGAAAGCATCATCAGCTCGGTCATGCTGCGCTCTCTGCAAAAGGCCAGATACAGCAGTGTGAATATGGGGCATTTTGGCTTGGCTGCCAGATTTTATTCCCATTTTACTTCGCCTATTCGACGCTATCCCGATTTGATTATCCACCGAATTGTAAAGGATTTCTTAAATGGTCGTATGGAGAGCAAAAGAATAAAATATTTGGAAAAAGTTCTGGCTGGAATGTCGGATCATTGCTCTCAAAGAGAGAGATTGGCAGATGAGGCTGAGCGGGAAACGGATAACCTGAAGAAGGCTGAATACATGATGGATAAGGTCGGTATGGAGTTTGATGGGATTGTTTCAGGCGTTACCAGCTTTGGAATCTTTGTCGAACTGAACAATACAGTGGAAGGATTGGTTCGCATGACGGCTTTGGATGATGATTATTATGTATATAATGAAAAGCATTATTGCCTGATTGGTGAAAGAACTAAGAAAGTCTATCGATTGGGTGACACCATCAAGATTCGTGTATCTAACGTTGATATTGCATCAAGAAATATAGACTTTGTCCTGGCGTAGGTACGCTGTCTGAGCTTGAATTCAGTTTGACATATCCCTGCAGCTATGTTATTATTAATTGTGTCATCGGGATAACTGATGCGGCCCTATTTGTCCAATCAGCACAAATAGGGTTATTTTATCGAAGTAGGTGCTGTTTTACGTGGCTAGCGATGGTATCAAGGTAATTGCCAAAAATAGAAAAGCACACCATGACTACTTTATCGAGGAAACATACGAAGCCGGTATCGTACTGACCGGCACCGAGGTAAAGTCCATTCGTCTTGGCAAGGTAAACCTGAAGGACAGCTATGCTGATGTGAAACAAGGTGAGGTTTATTTGCATAATATGCATATAAGTCCTTACGAGAAAGGTAACATCTTCAACAGCGAGCCCATGCGGGATCGCAAGCTTCTGCTGAACCGAAGGGAAATCAACAAGCTTATCGGTTATATCCAGCAGAAGGGTTATTCCCTGATACCCCTTCAGATTTATTTAACGCGAGGCTTGGTCAAGGTACAGCTGGCAGCAGCCAAAGGGAAAAAGCTGTACGACAAACGCCATGATGAGGCAAAACGTGATGCACAGCGCAACATGGACCGTGTCTTTCGGGAGCACCAGAAAGTTTGATGGAAGTTTATATGGGGGCGTACTGGTTTCGACGGGGATGATAGAGGTGCGAGAAGCGAGTCGCGGACTCCGGGGCCGCGTAAAAACCTGGAAACTAAACACAAACGCTAACGATAATAATTTAGCATTCGCAGCTTAATGCTGTGACGTCCGCCCTGTAGCACCCGCACTATAGGAATCGGGCGCCAATTTAGCGGGGAACCAGCCTGCCTAAGCTTTGCAGCAGGTGGGATTTATGAAGCTACTGAAGTCCGGATCCTGTCAGCAGGAGCCGGATGGAGGGAATGCCAAAATGCTGACTGCACTCGGAGAAGCTCTCATCGATATATCTTCGGACAGGGGTTCGACTCCCCTCGCCTCCACCAAATTCTCATAATGTTAGCATCGGTTATTGTGACTTATGTTAGTGAAAAAGTATAAGCTGTATCGGAGTGGTTCCGGATACAGCTTATTGGTTATGATACCTTGCAATGATTAAGGATTAGGACAGCTTGCTTATTGCATCCTTTGCATGTTTTTTAAGGGTTGTATTTTTTGTAATTTTTACAACCTGCTGAAAATCTTTCTTTGCCTGTTCTTTTTTATTCAAATTCAGATAGGCTACTCCTCTGTTATATATTGAGTAGTCAGTTTGATAGTCCAAATCTGCAGAAGCAGTATAATGTTCTACTGCTTTTTTAAATTGCTGCCTATTTAAACAAATGGTCGCTAGATAATAGTTACTTTCTCCAAGCATTATATTGGCATTGATGCATTTTTCAAAATAGGTTATTGCACTATCATAATCTTCTATATTATAAAATGACAATGCCAGATAGATCCACGGATCAGAATTTTCCGGATATGTTGATGTATAATTCTCCAAGTCTGATATGGCTTCTTCGTATCTTTCCATCATATAATATGCCAGTCCTCTTTGAAAAGCCGACAGTTCAGGCTGATAGGCCAATTCAATTGCCAGTGTTAAGTCGTTGACTGCTTCCTCATATTTAGACAATTGAATATAAGATACCCCCCTGTTGAAGCAAGCCTTTCCCTTATCTACTTCTTCTTCATTATTACTGGTTGATTCCAAATATTTTGAGTAATATTCAACGGCATTTTCATACTGTTCCATATTAAATGAACAGCTGCCAATTGCCAGGTACACGTTTTTCCTATCCGCCGGATCTGATAAGTGTTCAAGAGTGGAACTATAATAATCTACAGCTTTATCATAATATCCCATAGCAGAATACACATCTCCTGCAAGGGAATAGAAAGTGCTGTTTTCTGGCTCAAGTTCAAGCAGAGTGTTTACATCCTTTAGTGCATACTCATACTGCTCCTGATTTATAAAGATATTAACCCGGGCAAGCAATACCTCGCCGTTACTAGGATTATACTGCAAGACTTTGTCATAATCTGTTAATGCATTTACATAGTCTTTTTTTTCGTTGTAGAGATGCCCTCTTATTTCATATATGTCTGTAAGCGCTGGGGTTAGTGTAAGTGCATGGGTATAATCCTGTATAGATAAGTCATATTTCTTTGTATTTGCAAATATGCTTCCCCTCAGCAAATATAACTCAGCAATGTCATCTTTTAAGTCAATGGCTTTGTTTATATCATCCAAAGCACCTTGGAAGTCGCGGTTCAGAAACTTTTCTTTGCTGCTGGCCAATAGAATATTAGCATTATGGGTTGCCGTACTTTCATCGGCTGGGTCTTTAGTGACTTTATTATTAGAAAACATATATGTACCGGGCAGGTATCCAAGAACTATGGAAAGCATAACTATGATTGCAAGAATTAAAGCGAGAACTTGTTTCCTTTTTTTGAGTACATCTTTTATGGTAGAGATATTCATTTAAACACCTCCATAGCCATGCTAAGCAGAATAATAAATTGAACAAACATATATTAGCACAATTTTGGAATGCTTACCATTATTTTTGGATGGCAAGTTTTTAGTCAACTTAAGCATTTATGTCTTATCTGGATACTGCTTTCTTTCATCTTAAAAAATTTTTTAAAAAAATTATTGAAAAAGCTTTAACAAAGTAATATTATGTAAGAATAAATATGTCGAATTATACATTCCTAAGAGGATTCCAATAAGAGAAGGTGGATTATCTTGACTCGTTTCAAAAGATGGTTCTTCCGTTCAGTTTCGATTTCGGTTCTCTCTATGGTTATATCACTTCTAATAGGAGCGTATACAACTGTAGCATATGCAGAGCAGTCAGTACCTTCTGAGAATCAGACGGCTGCTTTATCAGAAATATCTTCAATTGAGTCTGATCTCGACGAGGGTGAAACAGGGAAAGCACCCGAGCAGTTGAGCGAACAGGCTCAGGAATTGCTGGATAACTCAGCTACCAGTATAATAGTTGGTTATGAAGAGTTCTCAGAGGTAGCATTATTAGAAGACGAGCAGATCTTTGACTTGGATTTACTGAAAAACAGCAGCAAACTGCCCAATAAGGCAGTATTGTATATATCAAATAATGAAGACAATTCTACAACAAAGGTTGACATAACAGACTGGCTGGGAAGCTTTGATGGTGTACAGGCCGGCCGATATGTATTGACAGCCGTTTGGCAACTGCCCGATGGATATATAAAGCATGAAGAATTAGATAGTTTGACAATTGAAGTTGTTGTTGAGACACCTCAAACCAATCCTGCTGTTATAGGAGTCACTTCTGATACCGAGATAAATGACAGCAACTCTGAAGATCTATATACAGTCATTGGAAGCGAAGATAAGGATGTAATTGAGATTATTAGCCTGGAGGGTGGAATAATCCAAATTACCGTTACCAATGACGATGGTACATACACATATAAGTTATCTAATAAAATGAAGATAGTAGTAGACGGCAAAGACGGGGATGACAACATATATTTCAATCTGACAGGTAAGTCCAATGGGTTAACCAATCTGGTTATTTTAGGTGGAGCAGGCAGTGATACAGTTACTACCGGACTTGCTGCCGGACAGGCCATAGACTTGACCGGGACAGACATCCTATTAAAGGCAGAGAAGGTACTTTTTGATATAACAGGCCAGAACGACCAGGCATTGAAATTAAAGGCAAACAATCTTACAGTAAATGCAGCACCTACCGAAGCATCAAAATTCTATGAATCACAAAATATTAAAGTAGTATTCCGAAATGTAGACTTTGAAATAACTGGAAACCTTACAGTAGATGCCACATCCTATATTAGTAACGGACAGGAAGTGGAAAACGGACCGGCTGAAAGTACAGTATACGATATTGAAATACAGGACGAGAATTCCGAATCTGAGAATATAGTAGACACTGTAGTTGATGCTGTAGCAGACAAGATTGACGAGAAATTAAAGACTGTTGTAAATGCAGTAAAGGTTTCTGTAGAGGTTGAACTTGATACAGCAAAGATATCTGCAAAAAATGTATCTATAAAAACTGCAAATGATATCAAGCTGAAAACTGGTTCAGGGGTTATACCATTAACAGTTACTGTTGCAGACTTGAATTCAAACTTAACAATTAAGGGGAATTCTCAGATAAACTCAGTACAAGATATAATTTTATATGCATATGCAAGCATTCAGGCTGCAGGAGAAGCTTCCACTGATAAGCCCATTCCCATTTCATTGGCCATTATGGTGCTTGCCAGCAACCTGGGGTTGTCAGTAACAGATATCAGCAAGCTGACAGCCGGTGGAGACATATCCATCCTGGCTGAGAGCTATATTGATGCTATAAATACAGCAAGCAAAGGTGATAAGAACAGCGGAGGCTTTACAGCCGTTACGATAGTTAACCAGAATACAAAGGCATCAATAGACGGCCAGGCTTCGGCGCAAGGGTCGAACCTTACCATTCATTCAAAGCAAATCAGCAATACTAAGACCATTACTGATAATGGAAGTGATGATGACGATAGCGGTGATGGTGAGGATGACGACAGCGATAGCAGTCAGGGATTTTCCCTTAAAGATATACTCAGCATTATTTCAAGCATTAAAAAGCCGACAAATGATGATGAGAGTCTAGTAGGATCAGAGACTACCGGGGAAGTAGAAGGTACTTTTAATGATACATCAGAAGAGTTTGAAGGCAAGTCTGAAGATGGATCACAAAAAGGATCACCGTCTCAGCTGGTCGGTGCTGTTGCGGTTGCGGTAATTAATGCTGATAATCAGGCCTATATCAAATCAACAGGCCAGATAAATATAAGCAATCAGATATCTGTATTGGCTGAAGCGTTAGCAAATAATATTGTAATAGCAGATGCATCAGCAGCTGAAAAAGCCGATGAAGAAAGCAATGATGAAAGCAACAGCAATGAAGACAACACCGGCAATGAAGAAGGCGGAAATGGTGGAAGCAGCGAAGAAAATCAGGGTGCTTCCTTTGGTCTTGGTGTAGGAGTATCAGCTGGAATTGTTAACTTTAAGAACTACTCCTATATTGAATACGCTAAGATAGATGCAAATGCAATCCAGCTCAAGGCCGATACCATAGAAAATGTATTAACGACAGGATCCAAAGCAGGCTATAATGAAGGAAACTTTGGTCTTGGCGGAGCTGTTTCCATAGGCATCTTCAATGGAGATACCAGGGCTTATATTGGAGATAATACTGTAGTTAATATTATAGGTGATGCAAATACTTCCTATATTAATATAGAAGCAACGGATAAGTCCAGAACTGAGACAGTGGCAGATGCCAGCTCTCAGGATGATGGCGATTTATGGAATGGTGCGGACAATGCACAAGATAAATCAGGCAAGGCTGAACAACAGGATGATACGGGAAGCTCCAAAACAGGTGTAGGCTCCGGAATTGCTGTTTCCATATTTGACAATAATGTAATTGCACAAATAGGAAAGGCAGCAATAAACGGCAAAGTGAAGAACCTGACTGTTAAGGCTTCCGGTGAAGGCAGCAACAATACCTCAGCAGCAGCCGGAGCTGCAGGCGGTTTATGTATAGTGCCAGTAGTTGCTGTTAATTTGGCTGATAACTATGTAAGAGCAATAATTGAGCCTTTTAATAATGTTATCATGACAACAGGTGATGTACTGGTAAGTGCATCCGGTAAAAGGACTACCCTGACTGAAGCAAATGCAGAAGCCGGCGGAGAAAATGTTGCGATTGGAGCAGCTGTAGCAATAGGCATATTTGACATGCTGGAAGAAGCTGTACTTGACAGGAGCATAGGTTCTGCAAGTGAGCGTGCAAAGACAGTTTCAGTTACAGCAGTTGGTGTAAACTCCAATGAGGTAACCGCATATGCAGGCACTAACGGCGGCCAGGAGGATACCAATGATGATGAGCAGGAAAAAGAAGGCTCTATTACTGATCTGTTTGGAAAGGCTTCAAATTTGATAGGCTCTATCAGAAGCTCTCGGGGGCTTTCAGACAAGGATACTGTTGATACAGCAAAAGAACAGAAGGCTGAAACAACAGAAGGTACCCTGGCTTTTGCTGCCTCCGTTGCACTTAATGTAATTAAAAGCGAGACAATATCAGCAATCGGCAAAACAGTGCCGGTTAAGATATATACCGGAGATCTATCAATAATAACCCGTACAAATAAGGATGCAGTTGCAAATGCAAACTCATCTGCAACCAATGGTTCATCAGCACAGCCGGGTACAAAGGTGGGTATTGGTGCCGCTGCAGCAATACTTCATGCAGAAACAGTGAATAATGCCGTTATAGGCAATAAATCTGAAATATATGCAACTGGCAATGTTGAAATAAAATCCATAATGGAGGAAATAGAAGAGACAACAGTTGATGAGGATGGAAAAGAGACAACTGTTAATAACGCTGAGCACAATTATGGCGTGGCAGCTCAGTCCGGTGCCGGCGGTTCTGTATTAAGCATTGCCGGTGCAGTGGCAGTAAGCATGGTTGATTCATCTTTTACAGTATCCGTAGACGGCCTTGTAGATGCACAAAAGATT
>DURK01000034.1 GCA_012837325.1 Clostridiales bacterium | reverse complement strand
GGAAACTGTCATGTTTATGTTGACGGTGAGTGTGATCCGGAAATGGCCGTTGATATCGTTGTCAATGCCAAAACCAACCGCCCTGGAGTGTGCAATGCTGCAGAGACATTGTTGATCGATAAAAAAGCAGCCCCTGAGTTGCTGCCAGTTATTGTTGATAAGCTGAGAGAAAAGGGAGTGGAGCTGCGGGGCTGTCCGCAAGCCATTCAGCTGGTTGAAGACCTGATTCCTGCAACACAGGAGGATTGGTATACGGAATACCTGGATCTGGTGATGGCGGTTAAGGTAGTGGACGGAGTGGATGAGGCCATTTCCCACATTTCTAAATACGGAACCAGGCATTCCGAAGCCATCGTAACCAGCAGCTACCTTAACGGAAAGAAATTCAGCCAGGAGGTCGATGCAGCTGCCGTTTATGTCAATGCATCCACTCGATTTACCGATGGCTTTGAATTTGGCTTCGGTGCGGAAATCGGCATCAGCACACAAAAGCTGCATGCAAGAGGGCCAATGGGCCTGAAAGAATTGACGACCATCAAATATGTCATATTAGGTGAAGGGCAGACGCGATAGCGTAGAGCCTCGACAGTGCAGAACGCCTTTTCCTCTTATTATTGATTTCTACATGATGCAAAAAATCCAGAAAACGGTATATGGCGAAATTAAAACATGGCTTCTAACCAGACTCTGCCTTCATCAATCGCCTGTGCTACTGCCTTGGCTGCAGGCCCTCCGGGAAGCTTTCTCTCATTTACACAGGCGTTCAAGGACAAGGCATCATAGACATCATCTTCAAACAAAGGGGAGAGCTCCCTTAGCTCAGAAAGAGTCAGGTCCAGCAGCCCTTTTCCTTCCTTTATGCAATGCAGCACCAGCCTGCCGATGACTTCATGGGCACTTCTGAAGGGCAGGCCCTTTTTCACCAAATAGTCTGCTGCATCGGTTGCATTGGCAAAGCCGGACAAAGCTCCCCGTTCCATTTGAGCTTGATTGAATTTGACAGTGGATATCATTCCGGTAAAGACCTGAATACATTTTTTTACCGTATCCAGACTGTCAAACATGGCTTCCTTATCTTCCTGCATATCCTTGTTGTAGGCGAGGGGAAGACCTTTCATAACGGTGAGCAGAGCCATCAGATTCCCATATACACGCCCGGTTTTCCCGCGAACCAGCTCCGCCACATCGGGGTTTTTCTTTTGGGGCATGATGCTGCTGCCGGTGCTGTAGGAATCATCCATTTCGATAAAGCGAAATTCATCCGTAGACCACAATATGAGCTCCTCACAAAAGCGGCTGAGATGCATCATAATCATGGAACAGCAGCTCAAGGCTTCAATGATGAAATCCCTGTCACTGACTGCATCCAGGCTGTTGCGGGTAATATCTGCAAAGCCCAGTTCCTTGGCAACCCAATGCCGATCCAGATCATAGGTGGTCCCAGCCAATGCTCCGGATCCAAGAGGCATAATATTGATCCGTTTTTGGCAATCCTTCAATCGCTCCATGTCCCGGCGGAACATTTCAAAATAGGCCATGAGATGGTGTGCCAGGGTGACAGGCTGTGCTTTTTGCAAATGAGTGTATCCAGGCATGCAGGTTTCGATGTTCTGACCGGCAATTTTCAGCAGTTCGTCTTCCAGTTCACCAAGCAGCTGGAGCAGGCATTCTGTTTCTTCCATCATATACATGCGCGTATCCAATGCAACCTGGTCGTTTCTGCTCCTGCCGGTATGAAGCTTTTTGCCGGCGTCTCCGATGCGTTCGATGAGCAGGGTTTCGATATTCATATGAATGTCTTCCGCTTCAACACTAAACTGGATTTGACCTGAATCAATCTCCTCCAGCAGCTGCTGCAAGGTGCTGCAAATCAGCTCAGCCTGCTCAGCCGGGATAATATTCTGCCGGCCCAGCATGCGTGCATGGGCGATGCTGCCCCGGATGTCATGACGATACATTCGATAATCAAAATGGATGGAGGAATGAAAATCATCCACCTGGGCAGAGGTTTTCTTTTCAAAGCGTCCTCCCCACAATTTCATGGCTTCAATCCTTTCTTTTGTTCCATCAAAGCCCGCATCTTGAGGGGCAGCCCGAAGAGGTTGATGAATCCTTCCGCGTCTTGCTGATTGTAAACCTCATCTTCACCGAAGGTGGCAAATTCTTCACTATAAAGAGAATAGGGAGATTTCACCCCGGCTGGAATGACATTGCCTTTATACAGCTTCAGGCGCACCTTTCCGGTAACGGTTTGCTGTGTTGCATCCACAAAAGCAGACAGGGCCTGGCGCAGGGGAGTATACCAGTTTCCGTCATATACCAGTTCAGCAAATTTTACTGCAATCACCTGCTTGTATTGCAGCGTGGCACGATCAAGGGTAATGGACTCCAGCTCCTGATGAGCGGCGTAAAGGATTGTACCGCCTGGTGTCTCATAAACCCCTCTTGACTTCATACCTACCAGACGATTTTCCACCATGTCGGCAACCCCCACCCCGTTTCTGGCACCAATCTCATTCAAATGCTTGATGAGGGAAACGCTGTCATAAGCGGTTCCGTTCAACTTGACCGGAATCCCCTTTTCAAAGTCGATTTCTACATATTCCGCTTTATCCGGTGCTTCGGACGGTGGAGTGCAGATCTGGAGCATGCTGTCCTTGGGTTCATTCCAAGGGTCCTCCAAGTCACTGCCTTCATGGCTGAGATGCCATAGATTTCGATCCATGCTGTAATTGTGTTCCTTGGAAACCGGGATGTCGATCCCGCGGGCCTGCGCGTATTCGATCTCGTCGTCTCTGGACTTGATGTCCCAGATTCGCCAGGGGGCTATGATTTTCAAGGCGGGGTTCAGAGCCTTAATGGTCAGTTCAAACCGCACCTGGTCATTGCCCTTGCCGGTAGCACCATGACAAATGGCCACGGCCCCTTCCTTTTCTGCGATTTCCACCAGGCGCTTTGCAATGACCGGGCGTGCAAAGGAGGTTCCCAGCAGATATTTCCTTTCATATACCGCACCTGCTTTCAGAGTTGGATAGATAAAGTCATTGACGAACTCCTCCTGCAGGTCTTCTATATATATTTTGCTTGCTCCAGTTTTGATTGCTTTTTCCTTAAGAGGCTCCAGCTCTTCTCCCTGGCCGACATCCCCGGCTACGGCAATCACCTCGTAATCGTAGTTTTCCTTGAGCCAGGGTATAATGATGGAGGTATCCAATCCTCCGGAGTAAGCCAGCACAACCTTTTGTTTTTCAGACATCATTTTCACCCTTCTTCGTTTATAATAAAGTAATTATACATTAGTATGCATAAATATGCAATAATTATCTTTCAATCATGGTCTTTCGAATCAAGTATTACCCATGAACCTTTCTTTGATGACCGAGAGGTGTTGCTGCTGCTGTCTTCCCAGCATGACCAACGACCTCTCTTTGTCCATTGACATCATTGACATCATTCCTGAAAAAGCATACTATTACTATAGTAGAAAAAAAGAGAAATGAAACGGCAGAGCGTTTACGCGGAATTAGGGTGATTGGGTGGTCATTTTAGGCATTGATCCCGGTATGGCAATTACGGGCTATGGCGTGATCGAGTCCGATAAAAACAACAATAAGATGAAGGTTTTGGATTACGGTGTTGTAACGACGCCTTCCGATATGGAAACATCTCAACGGCTGCTGCACATATTCAATTCGGTGGAAGAGCTGATTCGACAATACTCTCCCGATGCCATCGCCTATGAGGAGTTGTTTTTCAATAAAAATGTAAAGACAGCCTTGATTATCGGACATGCCCGCGGTGCAGCAGTGGTGGCGGGTGCCAGGCAGGGCATCGACCTGTATGAGTATACTCCATTGCAGGTAAAACAAGCCGTAGCGGGATATGGCCGGGCTGACAAGCAACAGGTTCAGAGCATGGTAAAGCTTCTGTTGAATCTGAGAGAGATACCAAAGCCTGATGATGCTGCTGATGCGCTGGCGGTCGCTGTTTGTCATATGCACAGTGCTCAGTTTGGCAGAAAACTGGAAAGCCGTTGAGACAGGAGAGAAATCTATGTATGCATATATATCCGGAACATTGGAAGAATTGGACAGCCAACAGGCAGTAGTGGATGTCAACGGAATTGGTTATCGCATCTTTGTGCCCGGGTCGATTATTCAAAGGATGCCATCAAAAGGGAGTCGAGTAAAGCTTTTTACTTATCTGCATCTTCGGGAAGATTGTCAGGATCTATACGGTTTTCTGGAAAAAGAGGAGAAACAGTTTTTTGAGAAGCTCATCACGGTGTCCGGCGTCGGCCCCAAGGCAGCACTTGGCATGTTGTCCACTCACCCCGTCAGCCAGCTGGCCCTTGCCATCGTTACCGGAGATCGCAATACACTTTGTGCAGCACCCGGAATCGGAAAGAAAACAGCAGACCGGATTATCCTGGAATTGAAGGACAAGATCGACAAGGACGCAATCAGCCTTCCGGATACCGGCTTTTCTTCCGGAAGGCTCTGGAGCAATGAGCGCATGGAGGCTTTGGAAGCATTGCAGGCGTTGGGTTATCCGGCTGTGGAGGCGGAACGGGCCTTGTCAGGGCTGGAGGAACAGGATGTTTCCGCTTTGATCCGGCTGGCGCTTAAAAAACTGGATAACCGTAGAAGATAGGAGGAGTTGGATTTGCAGGAGCAGGAGGACCGCATCATTGCATCCAGGAGAATGTCAGAGGATCAGGAAACCGAATTAAGCCTCAGACCCAGACGGATGGCCGAATATATCGGTCAGGAAAAGGTTAAGGATCAGATGTTGATCTTTATTCAGGCTGCGCTGGAGAGAGGCGAAGCCCTGGATCATGTGCTCCTATATGGTCCGCCGGGGCTGGGAAAAACCACCCTTGCCAGTATCATAGCCAATGAATTGGGGGCGGGTATTCGTGTTACCTCCGGTCCGGCCATCGAAAAAGCAGGAGATCTGGCTGCCATATTGACCAACCTGGGCGACCAGGATGTTCTTTTTATAGATGAAATTCACAGGCTGAACCGCAG